>DATHGN010000177.1:0-6500 GCA_035317565.1 Gaiellaceae bacterium | reverse complement strand
CCGCCCGGGGTGCGCAGCACGAGGTAGTCGCCCTTCGGACTTGCACGTAGCTCCGTAACCGAATCGGAGATGTGCGTCCTGATCGAGACGATGCGCCTACCGGAGAAGACCGCGAGGATGGTCCTCGGGCCTGCGGAAGCGACAATCGCAAACCGCCCGGGTCCGAGCCATGCGACCCGGCTCGCACGCCAGCCCGTACTCCCTTTCAGCACCGGAGCAAGCTCGAGCGCCCGAGCCAACTGTTCGCGGCTGCGCAGCACTTGCGCACGTCCGGTGCGCGGAAACTGAACGATCGCCCCGCGGCGGATGTACGTCATCGACCCGTCGGGCCGCCACGCCGGCGCGCAGCCACCGATCATCGGGAGCGCGAGCCCGGCGGTGGCGCTGACGATCACGCGCCGGTGCACGCAGCGCGCCACGAGCGGGGTCTTTCGGGGCCAGAGCGACCAGCCCGGCGGTGCCGATGCCGGTGAGACGAGCGCGCGGCACCCTCCGCCGCGGGGAGCCGGCGCCGTCGTGAGCCCCGGCAGGCGCAGACCGTGCAGCCGGCACGACCGATCGACGAAATAGAGCACGCCGTCGACATTGCTTCTGCGCAGACTTGCGGCGAGCTGTGTTCGATCCGGGAGCACGACGCTGCGCACTACTGGCGTGGTCCGCTTCTGGTTGCTCGAACGTTCATGAGAGAGCGATTTGCCGATCGAGTCGGCGACGGCGGCACCGACGACTGCAACCGCAAGCAGCAGGAGCGCCGCGGTGCCCAGCTTCTGGCCGCGGGAACCGTGTCTCACGGCCAGGGCCAGTCCGTCCCGACCTCGAGCGGGCGGCCCCCCGCCACCGCGCTCGCACGAGCGGCGATCCCGATCGCGACCGCCTTCCGATCGTCTTCGAGCGTCGGCCCCGCAAGACCCTCGCCCTTGCAGGCTCGGACGAACGCCGTCAGCTCTGCGACGTATGCGTCCTTGAAGCGCGCGCGATAGTCGGCGGGAAAGCGAATCGCATCCGTGCGGTCGATGACCTCCAGCGCCCCGTCTCCGGGTCCGCGCACGAAGACGGAACCCTCGGTCCCGACCACCTCGCAGCGAATGTCGTGCCCGAACGGCGAGGTCCGTGACACGTGCGTGACGGCGAGCCCGCCGCGCGCGAAGCGGATCGTCACGAGCGCATTGTCGAGATCTCCGAGGTCTGCGAGCTCCGGATACACGAGCGCCTGCCGGGCGACGGACACCTCGACCGGCTCGTCCTCGAACAGCCAGCACGCGGCGTCGTAGTCGTGCGACGCCATGTCGAGCAGAAACCCACCCGTGTCCTGCGGATCTTCGTTCGCCGGCCACTCCGTGTCGCGGCTCGTCATCAGGATCACCAGGGGCTGTCCGCCTTCACCCGCCCGCACCCTTCGCTGGGCCCCGACGAAGCCGAAGTCGTAGCGGCGCATGTAGCCGACCTGCACGAGCTGGTCCGGCCTGGCTGCGCTCTCCCGGAGAAGAGCGTCGTGCTCCGCCAGCGTGGTCGCGCCCGGCTTCTCGAGGAAGAGGTGCTTTCCCGACTGCAGCACTTCGACCGCCAACGGGCCGTGATCGACCGAACGGGCCGCCAGGACGACCGCGTCGATCTCATCGCTCTTGAAGAGCTCGGCATAGCTGCAATGGGCGACTCCCAGGGCACGCCCCACCTCCTCGGCGCGGCCTTCCCGAGCCGCCGCGACCGCCACGAGCTCGACCCCGGAAGCCCTTTGGGCATTCTCGGCGTGGACTGTCCCCATCCCGCCGAGGCCGGCGACGCCGAGCCGCAGAGGAGGCCTCGCCCTTGACACTGCAAGAGCGAGTATGGCAGCGTCGCAATCGCTTGCGCAATCGATTTACAAGCCTGGCGTCCAGCGAGCTGCAGGAGTCGCCCGCGACTGCGCCCGCCCCCCGACGCAAGGCCACGCTCGCCGATGTCGCGGAGCGGGCCGGCGTCTCGACGTCGACCGCCTCTCGCGCCCTCAACGGACACGCGGGGCTTGCTCCGGCAACGAGAACCGCCGTCGAGGATGCAGCGGCCAGCTTGAACTTCCAGCCCTCGGCGCTCGCCCGCTCGCTGCGCACGCAGCAGACCTTCACGGTCGGCTTCGTGGTCCCGGATGTGTCGAGCCCGTTCTACGCGGCCGCGCTGAAGGGAGCGCAGGGCCGTCTCGAACAGGCGGGCTACCGAGTGATGCTCATGGACGCGAATCAGGATGTCGAGCGTGAGCTGGCGGCGGTCGAGACCTTGCTCTCGCACCAGGTCGACGGCCTCCTCGTTGCGAGCGCAGGGATGCCGCGAGCGCTCTTCGAGAGCACGGTTACGCGCCAAACACCTGCGATCTTCTTCGACGGCGTCATCGAGGACGCCGGCGACGGCGCGGTGACGCTCGACAACGAGCTCGGGATCGCTCTGCTCGTGGAGCATCTCGTCGAGCACGGGCACGAGCGGATCGGCTTGCTCGCAGGATCGCAGCGGGAGAGCGCGGGGGCTGCGCGTCTGCAGGGCTTCTACGAGGCGATGGCGGCGCACGGCGTGATCCCAAAGGAGCGCTACGTGAAGGTTTGCGAATGGGACATCGCCGACGGGCGGCGCGCCGCGCTCGAGCTGCTCGCAGACCCCGAGCGAGCGACCGCCGTGATCGCCTCGAGCGCGGAGCTCGCGCTCGGATTCATGTCGGCCGCCGCCGCACAGCGTGTGCGCATTCCCGACGACATCGCGCTGGTTTCCTTCGACGACCCGTATTTCGGTGACCTGCTCGAGCCTTCCCTCACAGCCGTTGCGTATGACCCGCGCCTGATCGGGTCGCGCGCCGCCGATCTACTCGTGGACGCGATGCGGGCGGGCACGGAGCCGCGCGAGGTGCGCATTCCGGTCACCCTCGTTCGCCGCCGGTCGTGCGGCTGCAACGGAGAGACAGCCGAATGAGCGAATCGTCGGCGATCAGCTTCCGTGGCGTGACGAAACGCTACGGCACGCAGGAGGCGCTCCAGCCGACCGACCTCGACATCGAGGAGGGCGAATTCTTCTGCCTGCTCGGGCCTTCGGGTTGCGGCAAGACGACGACGCTCAACCTGGTCGGCGGATTCATCGCGCCGACAGGCGGCGAGATTCTGATCCGCGGCGCGAACGTCAACCGGCTGCCGCCCTACCGCCGCGCGGTGAACACCGTCTTCCAGAACTACGCGCTCTTCCCGCACATGACCGTGCGCGACAATGTCGGCTTCGGGCTCAAGATGGCCCGCACGCCGAAGCGCGATGCAGGCGGTCGCATCGAAGAATCGCTAGCGCTCGTCGGGCTCGACGAGTTTGCCGACCGCCTGCCTGCGCAGCTTTCGGGTGGACAGCAACAGCGTGTCGCCGTCGCGCGTGCACTCGTGAACCGCCCGGCCGTCCTCCTGCTCGACGAGCCGCTCGGAGCGCTCGATCTCAAGCTCCGCAAGCGGCTCCAGATCGAGCTCGCGCAGATCCATCGTGACGTGGGCACGACGTTCGTCTACGTCACGCACGATCAGGAGGAGGCGATGTCGATGGCGACGCGCATCGCCGTCATGAACGAGGGTCGCGTCGAGCAGGTGGGCACGCCGCACGAGATCTACCACCAGCCGAAGAGCGCCTTCGTCGCCGACTTCATCGGCGAATCGAACTTCATCGAGGTCGAGGTCGGAGCCGGTGGCAAGGCCGCACTCGACAACGGTGCGGAAGTCCCCGCCCCCGCCCCCAAGACGAGCGGGAGGGCGACCCTCATGGTCCGGCCCGAGTCGATCCAGATCCAGCGCCCGGCCGACTCGAACGGAACGGGGTTGCGGGGACGAATTGCCCAGTCGTCGTTTCTCGGCAGTCACACGCGCGTGGCGGTCACGTGTGAAGGCGTCTCGGCGCCTGTCACCGCAGCGCTGTTCGGAACCGAGGGTGCTGCCGCGAGCGACTTGCAACCGGAGACCGAGGTCGTCTTGATCTGGGATCCGGCTGATGTGGTGCTGTTGGAGGGGTCCAACCGAAGGGAGGACGACGTTAGTGACGTCAATTGAAGAGCGCTTGTTCGACGAGCGCATGAGCCGAGGTCGCGTGCTGCGACTCGGGGCAGTCGGCGCCGTCGGAGTCATCGCGGCAGGTTGCGGCGGCTCTTCGAAGAGCTCGAGCGGAGCGGGCTCGGCAACCGGCCGAAGCGACAACGCGGTAACGCTGAACTGGCTCACCTGGTCGGATCACTACGCGAACGATCAGCTCGCGGCCGTGAAGAACACGACGAACGAGCAAGGCCGGCCACAGCTGTTCAGCGACAACGCCGACGCCTATCTGAAGATCAAGCAGACGGGAAGCCAGTTCGACATCGTGTCCGGCGATGCGCTCTGGGTCCCGAAGTACCACAAGGACGGGCTGACGGAGTCCTTCGACCTCTCCTCACTTCCCGTCTCGTCACAGCTGTATTCGATCGCACGGACCTTCCCGTTCTGGCAAGACGGCTCGAACTACATGGGTTATCCGTTCTCGTGGTCGACGGTGCAGATCTACTACAACCCGAAGTACGTCAAGACGGTTCCGGACTCGTGGCACGCGGTCCTCGACCCGAAGTACAAGGGCAAGGTCTCACTCGAGAACATCCCGACGGACATGATGGCGATCGCCGGGAAAGCCACCGGTTCGAAGAACCCCTACAGCATGACCACCGCGGAGATCGCGGATGCGAAGGGCTGGCTGAAGGAGTTCAAGCCGAATGTCCTCAAGCTCGCGTCCCAGAACAACGAAGTGGTGCGCGCGCTCGCGGACGGCTCCGCATGGATCGGGATCACGAACCTCGGCACCGACGACCGCGTCAAGGACGCGGGCGGACCGGTGGTCAAGCCGGCGTATCCGAAAGAAGGAACCGTCGGATTCATCGACTCCGAGCAGATGGTGAAGGCGTCCAAGAACAAGGACTCCTTCGCCCGCTTCATCAATGCCATGCAGCAGGCCCCGTTCATCGCACAGAACTTCCTGACGAACGGGCGTCCGCTGTTCAACGAGAAGGCGTACAAGATGCTCGTCAACCAGGGTCACGGCGACCGCGCGCACAGGCTGCTCTACGACCAGCCCGACAAGGCGCTCGCAATGACGCTGAAAGGCCCTTCGGGCAACGAGCAGGCGTACACCGACGCCTTCAACGAGGTGTTCGGCGCCTAGATGACTATGCCCGGCTCGAGCCCGGGTGTTGAGGCGGCCCAGTCGGCAGACACAGCGCTGCCGCTGGGTCGCCCCGGGCGCGGAGCGTGGGCAAGCCGGCTCGGCGAATACGCGGGGTTTGGTCCCGCCCTCGTCCTCTTCGGCCTGTTCTTCCTCGTCCCGCTCGGACTGATCGTCTGTTACAGCTTTTGGCAGACCATCGACTACAACGTCGTCCACCACTGGACGGTCGACAACTACCGCTACTTCTTCAGCGTCCCGACCTATGTCCGGACGCTCTGGGCGACAGTCTGGGTGTCGGTGGCGGCGACGGCACTGACGCTCGTGCTCGCCTTCCCGTTTGCCTACTGGCTCGCACGCTACGTCCCGAAGCGCTACCAGAAGGTTCTGCTCATCCTCGTGATCCTGCCGTTCTGGACGAGCTACTTGCTCAGGGTCTACTCGTGGCTGACGATCCTCGGCCCGCAGGGCGCGATGAACCGGTTCCTCCACTGGACCGGAGCCACGTCGAAGCCGGTCTCGTTCTTCCTCTACGACCGGCCGGCGGTCATCCTCGTCCTCGTCTACCTGTACTTCCCGTTTGCGGCGTTGACGCTGTACGCGTCGCTCGAGCGTTTCGACTGGAACCAGTTTCGCGCGGCGATGGACCTCGGTGCGACGCCGGGGACGGCAATGTGGCGCATCCTCCTGCCGCAGATCAGGCCGGGGATCACGACGGCGGTCATCTTCGTCTTCATTCCGATCCTCGGCGAATACCTGACGCCTCAGCTCGTCGGCGGCGCGAGGGGCGTGATGATCGGGAATCTCATCGTCAACTTCTTCCAAGGCGCCCAGTACACGCGCGGCGCCGCCGCTGCCCTGCTCATTGCGGCGCTGATCGTCGTCCTGCTCGCCGTCTTCCGGCGGTCGCTCGAGGTCGAGGACCCGTATGGCACGTGACCTCGACATCGTCTCGCGCCGCGGCCGGCTGACGCGGGGTGCGCTCAGCGTCTGGGCCCTTCTGATCTACGTGTTCCTCTTCGCGCCGATCGTGCTGCTCGTCGTGTTCAGCTTCAACGCGAACCGCTACGGCACGTTTCCGATCACGGGCTGGACGACCAAGTGGTACGGCCAGGTCTTCCACGACTACCAGATCCGCGACGCGCTGACGACGACGATCCGGATCGCTCTCGAGGTCACGCTCGTGAGCACCATCGTCGGCACGGCCGCCGCGTTCCCGCTCGTGCGCTCGCGCCTGCCGTTCCGCAGCGGCATCCGGATCGCGCTCGTCCTGCCGATCATGATCCCCGGCCTCCTGATCGGGGTCAGCCTCCTCGTCCTGTTCACGAACGTGT
>DATHGN010000176.1:0-4463 GCA_035317565.1 Gaiellaceae bacterium | reverse complement strand
AGCCGGGCCTTGCTCCGGATGATGGAGCGATAGAAGGTCGGCTCCCCGTTCGGCGGCATCTCGACGGTGACGCAGAGCCGATCCTCGTTCGGGCGCAAGCTGCAGCGATCCTCCGAGAGCTCCGGCGGGAGCATCGGCGCGACCCGGCCCGGAACGTACGTCGAGAACGCGCGCTCCGCGGCACCGCGATCCAGCGGCACTCCGGCCGGGAGGTACGCCGAGACATCGGCGATGTGCACCCACCAGCGAAAACCGTCACCCTCCTCCTGCACCGAGATCGCGTCGTCGAAGTCCTTGGCGGTCTCCGGGTCGATCGTGAAGCAGAGCTGGTCGCGCAGGTCGACGCGGTCAGTGAGATCGGGCTGGGGCGCCTCGTACGGCTCGAAGTCCGTGCGAACTCCTGCGTGGACGAGCAGCCCCTCGAGCACGACCTGGATGTCCTTCGCCTTGCCGAGCTTGCGCTCGACCTTCGCGCGGCCGCGGCTGGTGCGCACGACGACCAGATCGCCGGGGCGGATGTCGCCGCTGCCCTTGCGGTCGATCGTGACCGGGACGTTCGGGACGAAGTACGGCTCGCCGATCAGCAGCTTGCCGCGCTTGTCGACCTCGACGACTAGTAGGTCGTTCAGTGCCCCTCCCAGTAATGCTGTCGAGTCTCTGGGTCGCGAGCACCAAGCCAGAGGCCGCACTCGTTCGCAGCCAAGGCCGGACGCCTTGGCAAGAACGAGGGTGGACTCTGGCGCAGCGTGATCGCGGGCCAGAGGCCGACGTGCATTGCTGGGAGGGGCATTAAACCCGGAGGAAGCGGCGGATGGTCAAACCCGAGCCGGCGGCGCCGAGGAGAAGCCCGGTGCCGAGCAGGATCAGCGCGTTCAGCGAGAACGCGATCGCGTTCACGTCGTCACCGGCCTTCAGCGGTCCGCTGTGAAGCAGCGAAGGGAGCGCGATCTCCTTGCCGATCACGAGGAGGATCACAGCGCCCACCGCGCCCGCGATTCCGCACAGCAGGCCTTCGAGCATGAACGGGCCGCGAACGAACCAGTTCGTGGCGCCGACGAGCTTCATCACCTCGATCTCACGACGGCGCGAAAAGATCGATAAGCGAATCGTGTTCGCGATCAGCAGGGTAGACGCAAGGAGCAAGAGGGCGACCGCGATGATGAAGAAGATCTCGATCACATGGGCGAGCTTCAGCACACGGTGCGTCGTCTTCTTGCCGTAGTCGATCTTGTCGATCCCTAACACCGGATCGGCTCGGAAGAGCAAAGCGACCTTCTCGACGTCCTCCCCACGCTTCGGGACGACCGTCAGCGCGTTCGGGAAGGGATTCGTGGGCAGCGCGCCGACCTCTTCGGGGTGCGTCTTCTTCATTTGCGCGAGCGCCTGTTCCTTCGAGACCGGCACGATCCTCTTGACCAGCGGGCTCGAGGACGCGATGTTCGCGACGTGGTTCATCTGTGCGACAGTGGCCTCCTTCGCGCAGGTGTCGCTCGTGCAGTAGTAGACGTGCACGACGAGCTCGCGCTTGACGTGGTTGCTCCAGGAGACGACCCACGTGCCGAACGCGATGAAGAGGCCGAGCAGGAACATTCCGATCAGAACGGTGACGGTCGCCGCGAGCGTGGTCGAGGCGTTTGCACCGAGCGAGCGAAGCGATTCACTGAAGAGAAGCTTGAAGCGTTCCATCGTTTAGGACTCGTAGCCTCCGCGGCGTTCGTCGCGCTGAAGGTTTCCGTTCTCGAGCGCGATCACGCGGCGACGCATCTTGTCGACCATCTCGCGGTCGTGCGTCACCATCAGGATCGTCGTGCCGGCGCGGTTGATCCGGTAGAGGAGCTGCATGATCCCGACCGAGGTGTCCGGGTCGAGATTCCCGGTCGGCTCGTCGCAGACCAGGAGGGGCGGGTGGTTCACGAAGGCGCGCGCGATGGAGACGCGCTGCTGCTCGCCGCCGGAGAGCTCATCGGGAAGCGAGTTCATCTTGTGCGCGAGCCCGACCATGTTCATGACCTCGGGAACCTTGCGGCGGATGTTCGCGGCGCTCTCACCCTGCACCTTCAGCGCATAGGCGACGTTCTCGGCCGCTGTGCGCGTCGGCAAGAGCTTGAAGTCCTGGAAGACGCAGCCAACGTTGCGGCGTAGCTTGGGCACGTTCGACCGGCGCAGGCGTGTCAGGTCGCGGCCGCCGACGAAGATTCGTCCGCGCGTGGGCTCGAGCTCCTTGAGCAGAAGCCGAATGATCGTCGACTTGCCCGATCCCGACGCCCCGACGACGAAGACGAATTCACCCTTGTCGATCACGAAGGAGACGTCGCGAAGGGCGGTGACGTCGGGCTCGTACACCTTCGTCACGGAATCGAACACGATCATCGACGCCGGGCCGGCGACTGGGGCCTCGACGGGCTGCAGCTCGGGAACCGCTGCCCCTGGAATCTCCTCTGACTGAAGGGTTACGTCCGCCACTGGTCTCTCTGGAGGGGGCGCGGGTTCCTGGGGGGCGCGCACCGGCCTTGGTCGGCAAGTCTAGCTGAAGGGTTAGACGACGTTCCCGGCCGCCCGGGCGAGCAAATAGGCATGGATAAAGGGATCGATGTTGCCGTTGAGCACGCCCTGGGCGTTCCCGACCTCGAAGTCGGTTCGGTGATCCTTGACGAGCTGGTAAGGGTGGAGGACGTAGCTCCGGATCGGGTTCCCGCCGAATCCCATGCTCACCACACCCCGTTCCTTCGCGAGCTCCTGCTCTCGCTCCTCCTCGGCGAGCTCGGCGAGCCGGGACTTGAGGATCCGCATCGCCGTTTGCTTGTTGGCGGTCTGCGACCGCTCGTTCTGGCACTGGACGACCACGCCCGTCGGGAGGTGCGTGATTCGAACCGCGGAGTCGGTCTTGTTGACATGCTGTCCGCCGGCGCCCTGCGCGCGGTAGGTGTCGATGCGCAGGTCGCCCTCGTCGATCTCGACGTCGCCGTCCTGTGAGAGCAGAGGCGCGGGGATCACCTGTGCGAACGAGGTGTGCCGTCGATGCGCCTGGTCGAACGGGCTCTGACGGACGAGCCGGTGCTTGCCACGCTCGGCCCGCAGGATCCCGTAGGCGTTCTCGCCCTCGACGGTGAACGTCGCGGACTTGAGACCGGCTTCTTCACCGGGGCTCGCTTCGATCACTTCGCTCTTGAAGCCGCGGTCATCGGCCCAGCGCTGATACATGCGGAGAAGCATCTCGGTGAAGTCCTGAGCATCGGTCCCGCCCACGTCGGACTGAAGCGTCACGACTGCGTCGCCGGCGTCGTACTCACCTGAGAAGAGCGCGTCTTCCTGGAGGAGCGCGAGCTCACGTCTCAGCGGCTCGATCGAGGTCGCGATCTCCTCTTCCATGCCGCCGTCCATCGAGAAGAGCTCCTGCGCGTCCTCGAAGTCGCGGGTGAGCTGCTCGTACCGTTCGAGCTTGCGCGTGACACGCGAATGCTCGGTGGAGATCTGCGCCGCGCGTTCCTGGTCGTCCCAGAAACCGGGCTCGCCCATCCGGGCCTCTAGCTCGGTGCGCTGCGCCGCGAGTGTGTCCGGGTCAAAGGTAATCACGGACCCAGGCGAGCTGGGCCCTGATTTCCTCGAGCTGTTCGTTCAATGGCTGTGCGGCTTCTTCGGACACTCGACAAGCGTACCGACCCGTGCAGACAAGTCGGGGACTGTCCCCGTCATGTCCCGGCGGACCAGTTGTGGAAGAAAAGTCACAGATTCGTCACGCAGTTTCCGGCTTCGAACCACATCGAGACCAGAGCCGGAGGCTAAGACCAGGCGAAGCCGGGCTTAGCCGCAGGCGAACTGATGCCGGCGCGGCCGCGAAGCGCCCGTGCCGGCACGGAAGGGAACAGCAGCCCAACGAGACCACCAATAAGAGTGCGTGGGCTCTGCCCACGCACGTTCAGCGCGAAGCGCCGTACCTAGTCACCGCGCGAAAGCGAAGCTTTCGCGCGGTAGGTCAAGCGCCATGACACTTCTTGAACTTCTTGCCGCTACCGCACCAGCAGGGATCGTTCCGGCCGATGTTGTCGCGTTCCGTGTTCACGATCGGGCGCGGCGCGCCGGCGGTCGACGTCGTGCCGCTGCCGCCCGCCATCGACATCGTGGCCGTGCTTCCGGTGACCGTACCGCCTGCGGCGAGCATCGCCTCGGCGCCGGCCAGGGACTCGTGCTCGTACTGCAGCCCGCCGCCGTTCAGAGCCTGCGCTTGCGCCTGCTGCGCGCGCTGGAGCTCGTCCGCCTCCTCCGGCGCGAGCTGCGCGTGGAACAGGGTCAGCACGACCTCCTCGTGGATCGATGCCCCGAGTTCGCTGAACATGATGTGCCCCTCGTGCTGGTACTCCACGAGCGGATCCTTCTGTGCCATGGCGCGCAGGTGGACGCCTTCCCGCATGTAGTCCATCGCGTCGAGATGCTCACGCCAGCGCTGGTCGACGACCTGGAGGATC
>DATHGN010000175.1:0-12458 GCA_035317565.1 Gaiellaceae bacterium | reverse complement strand
CCATCATCGGAGAGCGGACGTCGATCGGCGCGTGGATCGAACGGACGCCCGGTCTCGCCTGGATCGACCGGCTGGGACGCTCGTGAGCTCCTCGAGTCGCCCGACGAAGTACGTCTTCGTGACGGGCGGGGTGGTGTCGGCGCTCGGCAAGGGGATCGTCGCGGCGTCACTCGGCCGGTTGCTGAAGGCACGCGGCCTGCGAGTGCAGGCGCAGAAGTTCGACCCGTACCTGAACGTCGACCCGGGCACGATGAGCCCGTTCCAGCACGGCGAGGTGTTCGTCACGGAGGACGGAGCCGAGACCGACCTCGACATCGGCCACTACGAGCGCTTCATCGACGAGAACCTGACGCGCGCGGCGAGCCACACCGCCGGAGCGATCTGGGATGCGGTGCTGCGAAAGGAGCGCAAGGGCGAGTTCCTCGGTGCGACCGTGCAGGTGATCCCGCACATCACGAACGAGATCAAGTCGCGCATCCGTGCGAGTGCGGTGTCGACGCCGACCGATGTCGTGATCAGCGAGATCGGAGGCACGGTCGGCGACATCGAATCTTTGCCGTTCCTCGAGGCGATCCGCCAGTTCCGGCGTGAGGTCGGAGCCGAGAACGTGCTCTATCTCCACGTCACGCTCGTCCCGTTCCTCGAGGCGGCCGGTGAGCTGAAGACGAAGCCCACGCAGCATTCCGTGAACGAGCTGCGGCGAATCGGTATTCACCCCGACATCGTCGTCTGCCGCTCGCACGAGGAGCTCTCCGCCGACATTCGCGACAAGATCGCGCTGTTCGCCGACGTCGAGCCCGAAGCGGTGATCGCGAGCCCGGACGTTCCCGACGTCTATCTCGTTCCCTCACGGCTGAAGGCCGAAGGTCTCGACCGGCTCGTCGGCGAGAAGCTCGGCCTGCCGCCGACGGAAGCGGACCTCGGCGATTGGCTCGATCTGAACGAGCGGATCCAGCGGAGTGACGAGGTCGTCGAGATCGCGCTCGTCGGGAAGTACGTGCAGCTGCAGGACGCCTACCTCTCGGTGCACGAGGCGCTCAAGCACGCAGGCGCACACCACGGCGCAAAGGTGCAGGTGCGCTGGGTCGACGCCGAAGGGATGTCGGTGGAGGAAGCGACGCAGCTTCTCGAGCAGGTCGACGGCGTGCTCGTGCCCGGCGGCTTCGGCTCCCGCGGCTGGGAGGGAAAGATCCTCGCCTGCCGCGTCGCACGAGAGCGCGAGATCCCGTACCTGGGCATCTGCCTCGGCATGCACGTCGCCGTCTCCGAGTTCTCGCGGCACGTGCTCGGCCTCGATGGGGCCAACTCGACCGAGATGGATCCCGAGACGCCTCATCCCGTGATCGATCTGCTTCCCGAGCAGAAGGAGATCGAGGACCTCGGCGGCACGATGCGACTCGGCGCGCAGGCGGTCGAAGTCGTCGAAGGCACGCGCGCGTACGAGGCCTACGGGGAGCCGGTCGTGCACGAGCGTCACCGTCATCGCTACGAGGTGAACAACCACTACCGGCCCGCGTTCGTCGAGGCCGGGCTCATCGTGTCGGGCACGTTTCAGGAAGGACGGCTCGTCGAGATCGTCGAGCTTCCCGATCACCCCTGGTTCGTCGCGAGCCAGTTCCACCCGGAGTTCAAGTCGCGACCCACGCGACCGACGCCGCTCTTCCGCGACTTCGTCGGCGCGGCGCTCGACCGGTCGCGCGAACGCTCTGCCGTCGGCGCAGCTTCCGCTTAGCCCCCACTAAGATCGCGCGATGCCCTCCGAGGTCGTCGATCTCTTCACCGAGCTCGCCGCGCTGCCGAGCCCTCCCGGCGAAGAGCGTGCGGTGGCCGACTCGGTCATTCGCTACCTGCGCGATCTCGGCCTGACGGTGGACGAGGACGATGCCGGGTCCAAGGTGGGCTCGAACATCGGGAACCTCTACTGCAGGCTCGAGCCGACCGACGGCGGTAGCCCGATCTTCCTCTGCGCCCATCTCGACACAGTGCCGCCTACGGCGGCGATCGAGCCTGTGCTGGAAGACGGCGTGATCCGGAACGGCGCCGGCACGATCCTCGGGGCCGACAACAAGTCGGCGGTCGCCGCAATGCTTGAGGGCGCGCGCCGGGTGCTCGCCGAGAACCGCCCTCACGGGGGCATCGAGCTGCTGTTCACTCCGAAGGAGGAGGTCGGCCTCCTCGGCGCTGCGGCCTTCGATCACGAGCGCCTGCACGCGCGTCTCGGCTACGTCTACGACCAGGCAGCGCCGATCGGCGAGGTCATCCTCGGCGCGCCCTACTCGCGGGCGATGCAGGTGCGCTTCCACGGTCGAGCCGCGCACTCGGGGATGTATCCGGAGGAGGGACGCTCGGCGATCGCAGCCGCGGCTCGCGCGATCTCCGATCTCAGGCTCGGCCGCGTCGACGAAGAGACGACGGCAAACGTCGGCATCATCCAGGGCGGAACGGCCGGGAACATCATCCCCGAGTGGTGCTCACTCGATGCGGAGGCGCGTTCGCACGACGAGCAGAAGCTCGAGGAGCTTGTGCAGGAGATGGTCGACGCCTTTGCCTTTGCGGCGGGGCTCGAGGACTGCGAGGTCGAGACGAAGATCTCCAAGAGCTACAAGGGCTATCGCTTCAAGACGGACGATCCGGTCGTGCGAATCGCACACAATGCGCTCGAAAGGAGCGGCTACGCGCCGACCTACGCACTGAGCGGCGGCGCGGCCGATGCGAATGTCTTCAACGAGCGCGGCCTCGCCTGCCTCAATCTCGCGAACGGGATGCAGGACATCCACACCTCGGACGAGAGGATCACCGTCGAGGACCTCGAGGGCATGGTCGAGGTGACGCTCGCCCTCGTGGACGTCGCTCGAGATGCTGACGCTTAGACGCGGCCGGGTGACCGCGGTCGTCGAAAGCGTCGAAGGGCTTTCGCGGGTCGAGGTGGACGGTCGGCCCTGCGTTGCGTATCCGCGGCTCACCGGCCCCGTCGAGCTCGGCGACGAGGTGATCGTCAACACGCAGGCGCGCGAGCTCGAGCTCGGATCCGGCGGCTTCGACGTGCTGTACGTGAACCTCACGCGCGGGCTCGACCTTCCTGCAGAGCCCGGCGCGCACGTCGTCAAGCTGCCCTACACGCCGGGCCAGTCTGCGGTCCGGCACGGTGAGGAAGGGCGGACGCTGCCGTCGACGCTGTCCGGGATCCCGGTCGTCTGCTGCTCCCTCCACAGCCAGGTCGCACCGGTGTGCGCGGGCATCGGGACGAACGCCCGCGTGGCGTACGTGCAGCTCGCGGGCGGAGCGTTGCCCCTTTCGCTCTCCGACACGCTCCGGCTCCTGCGCGAGCGTGGGTATCTCGGCACATCGGTCGCCGTCGGAGCATGCCTTGATGGTGAGGTCGAGTGCGTCTCCGCGGCGTCGGCATTCCTCTGGACCGCAGCGGAAGGGTTCGACATCGTCGTGTGCGGGATCGGGCCGGGCATCGTCGGGACGGGCACGGCGTTCGGCCACGGTGGCCTTGCGGCGGCGGAGGCTGCGAACACGGCGTCCGCATTGCAGGGCTCGCCCGTTCTCGCCGTGCGTGCATCCGAGAGCGACGAGCGCGACCGTCACCGCGGCGGATCCCATCACACACGGTCGGTGCTCGAGCTCTGTCTGGGTGAGGTCGTCGTTCCCTGGCCGGTGGGCTACGACGCCCCGCACTGGCTCGAGCGGCGCACGGAAGTCGACGTGACCGGCTGGGAGGAGCTGTGTGCCGACCTCCCGTTGAGCCACATGGGCCGTGGACCAGGCGACGATCGCCTGTTCTTCGCCGCGGCCTTTGCCGCAGGCCGCGCTGCTGCGAGCCGCAAAGGGTGATGGAGGAGCGGCGACTCGGGCCGGTGGTCGGCCTCGGGACCTGGAACACGTTCGGCGGCAACGCGCGTCTGGCCCAGACAGTCGTCGACGCCGCGCTGGACGCGGGCTGCCGCGTGCTCGACTCGTCACCGATGTACCGCGGAGCCGAGGCCTCGCTGGGGGCCGCGCTCGCGGGAAAACGCGATCGAGCCGCAATCGCGACGAAGATCTGGAACCGCAGTGTGAACGAGGGACGTGAGCAGCACCGGCGGCAGCTCGAATGGTTCGGCCGCGTGGAGATCGAGCAAGTTCACAACCTGGTGTCGTGGCAGGAACATGCCGACTGGCTCGAAGACGAGCGCGAGGCTGGGCGGATCGACCGGATGGGCGTGACGCACTATTCGCCGCCCGCGTTCGGAGAGCTCGGACGAGCGCTGCGTTCCGGCCGGTTCGACACAGTGCAGGTGCCACTCAACCCGCACGAGCGCGACTGTGAGCGAGAGATCCTGCCGCTCGCAGCGGAGCTCGGAATCGCGGTAATCGTCATGCGTCCGCTCGGAGAGGGGGAGCTCGTCCGACACTCGGTTCCGCAAGAGGCCCTCGCGCAGCTCGGCGTCAGCTCCTGGCCCCAGGCGCTCCTCAAGTGGGCGCTCTCGGACGACCGAGTCGACCTGGTGATCCCTGCGACTCGCAATCCGGACCACGCTCGTGCCAACGCGGCCGCAGGCTCGCCCCCGTGGTTCGACGCCGAGCAGCGGCAGCTAGTAGAACGTCTTGCCGCATGAAGCCGGATGGCTCGAAGACCGTTTACGACGGAAAGCTGATCGATGTCGTCGTCGAGCGTTGGGGCGATCACGAACGTGAGATCGTCGATCATCCAGGCGCCGTCGCGATCGTCGCTGTCGACAGCGAGGGGATGCTGACGCTCGTGCGTCAGCGGCGCGAAGCGGTGCGTGTCGAGTTGCTCGAGCTTCCTGCGGGCACGCTCGAGGCGGGCGAGGCGCCGCTCGATTGCGCACGCCGCGAGCTCGAGGAAGAGACGGGCCTCACCGGCGGCAGCTGGCGCGAGGCCGCGACCTTCTACACGACGCCCGGCTTCTGCCGCGAGCGCATGCACCTCTTCTTCGCGGAGGAGCTCGAACGCGGCGAGGCGAGCCCGGAGAGCGACGAGGAGCTCGAAGTCGTGCGCTGGCCGACGAGCGAGATCGCCGCGAACGTCGCGGCCATCGAAGACGCGAAGACGATCGCCGGGCTTCTGCTCTACCTCCAGAAGGTAGGGTGACGCCCCTTGAAGATCGGCGTCGCAAAGGAGATCAAGTCCGACGAGTACCGCGTCGCGCTGACGCCTGCCGGCGCGCGTGAGCTAGGCCAGCGCGGGCACGACGTCATCGTCGAGACCGGGGCGGGGGAAGGCAGCTCCTTTACCGACGCGGCGTACGAGGCAGCGGGCGCGCGGATCGCCTCGGTCGAGGACGCGTGGGCGGACGCGGAGCTGCTGCTCAAGGTCAAGGAACCGATCGAGCCGGAGTACGGCCGTATGCGCGAAGGGCTGGTCCTCTTCACCTACCTGCACATTGCGGCCGACGAGCCGCTCACGCACGCGCTGATCGACAGCGGCATCACCGCAGTCGCATACGAGACGGTCGAGACCGACGCCGGTGCACTCCCGCTGCTCGCGCCGATGAGCGAGATCGCCGGCCGGCTCGCGGCGCAAGCCGGCGCGTACTTCCTCGAGAAGCCGCTCGGCGGCAGGGGCCTGCTGCTCGGCGGTGTTCCCGGCGTCGCACCCGGCCGCGTCGTCGTGATCGGCGGCGGCATGGTCGGTTACAACGCCGCGGTGATCGCGATCGGGCTCGGCGCGAGCGTCACGATCCTCGAGCGTTCGATCGACCGCATGCGACATCTCGAAGAGGTGCTGTCGGGACGTGTCAGCCTCGTGATGTCGTCGACTCTCCAGATCGAGGAGTCGCTTCGGGAAGCCGACGTCGTGATCGGAGCCGTCCTGATCCCGGGCGCGGTCGCACCAAAGCTGATCACCCGGGAGATGGTGGAGGGCATGAAGGAGGGCGCGGTGCTCGCGGACGTCGCGATCGACCAGGGCGGCTGTGCGGAGACCTCACGACCGACAACGCACAGCGAGCCCGTGTACACGGTGGCAGGAGTGACGCACTATTGCGTCGCGAACATGCCGGGCGCCGTCCCGATCACGTCGACGAAGGCGTTGACGAATGCGACCCTCCCGTACGTGGAGGCGATCGCCGATCACGGCATCGCCGAAGCGGTCGCCCGCGACCCTGCCTTGTCCCGCGGCGTGAACGTCGTCGACGGGAAGGTGACCTACGAGGCAGTCGCGGACGCACATGGGCTCGAGTACCAGCCACTCGAGGACGTGCTCCCGCTCTCTGCGGTCTAGGTCCTAGCTCGGCTTCTTCGCGGGTGAGAACCTGACCACGACCCACGTGACCGCTGCCGCCAGCGAGATCACGAAGGCGCAGAAGACGAGCATTCCCAGCAATCCGAGGACGTCCCACATGGCCGACCTAGAATAGCCACATGCCGAGGGCCTGCATAATCGTGCTCGATGCCGTGGGAGCGGGCGCGCTTCCCGATGCCGCGGAGTACGGCGACGAGGGCTCGGACACCCTCGGAAACGTCGCCCGCGCCGTTCGCGGCCTCGACCTCCCGAACCTCGAGGCGCTCGGGCTCGGCAACGTCGAGCCGCTCGAGGGCTGTCCGCCGCAGGCCGGTGCCCCGGCGGTCGCAGGCAGGCTGATCGAGCGCTCCAAGGGGAAGGACACGACGACCGGCCACTGGGAGCTGATGGGGGTGGTGACTCCGCAGCCGATGCCCACGTATCCGCACGGCTTTCCGCACGACGTGATCGACCCTTTCATGCACAAAACCGGCCGCGGCGTGCTCGGCAACAAGGCCGCGTCCGGCACCGAGATCATCCAGGAGCTGGGCGAAGAGCACCAGCGGACGGGCAAGTGGATCGTCTACACGTCGGCCGACTCCGTCTTCCAGATCGCTGCACACGAGGAGACGATTCCGCTCGAGGAGCTGTATGAGGCCTCGCGCTCGGCTCGAGAGATCCTCACCGGCAAGCACGCGGTTGGCCGCGTCATCGCCAGGCCGTTCATCGGCGAGCCGGGCAACTACGAGCGCACGCCGAACCGTCACGACTTCTCGCTCGAGCCAAGACGTCCGAACTACCTGACGCTCCTGCGCGAAAACGGCATGAAGGTCCATGGTGTCGGGAAGATCGGCGACATCTTCGCGGGGCAGGACATCGACGAGTCGCATCCGACCAAGTCGAACGTCGACGGAATCACGCAGACCGAGAAGCTGCTGCGCGAAGTGGACGACGGACTGATCTTCACGAACCTCGTCGAGACGGACATGCTGTGGGGGCATCGCAACGACCCCGAGAACTTCCACCGCTGCCTGCAGGACTTCGACCGCCGGCTACCCGACCTGCTCGATGCGCTGCGCCCGCAAGACCTGCTGATCGTGACTTCCGACCACGGGTGCGATCCGACCACGCCGTCGACCGACCATTCGCGCGAGCACGCGATGCTGCTCGCCTACGTCGAAGGCAAGAATGCGGCCGGCCGCATTCACGAGGGCGAGTTCGCGGACGTCGGCGCGACGGTGAATCGCTGGCTCGGCGGCAAGGCGCCCTCACGCGGTATTCCCGGCCAGCTGATCGTCGAGCGCTGACCTCCCGCGCGTGGTTCATGCTGCGGAGCTGATCCGGCGAAAGCGCGACGGCGAGGAACTCGGCCGGGACGAGCTGTCCGAGCTCGTGCTTGCGTATGCCAGGGGCGACGTGCCCGATTACCAGATGGCTGCCTTCTGCATGGCGGTCTTCTTCAAGGGCCTGAACGGCGAGGAGACGTTCGCGCTCACCGACGCGATGATTCGCAGCGGGGAGACGATCGATCTCGGGTCGGCGCTCGGACGCAGGGTCGTCGACAAGCACTCGACCGGCGGCGTGGGGGACAAGACGTCGCTCGCGGTCGGCCCGATCGTCGCCGCGTGCGGCGTTCCATTCGGGAAGATGAGCGGCCGCGGTCTCGGCCACACCGGCGGCACGCTCGACAAACTCGAGTCGATTCCCGGTTTTCGGGTCGAGCTCACGAAGGAAGAGTTCCTCGAGCAGGTGCGGGCGGTCGGGCTTGCGATCATCGGGCAGACCGCGGACCTCGTTCCAGCCGACAAGCTGCTCTACGGGCTGCGCGACGTGACGGCGACGGTCGACAACGTGTCACTGATCGCCGCGAGCATCATGTCGAAGAAGATCGCAGCCGGCGCCGACGCGATCGTGCTCGACGTCAAGGTCGGCGACGGGGCGTTCATGAAGACGATCGACGACGCGCGCGAGCTCGCGCAGATGATGCTCGAGCTGGGGAAGCATGCGGGCCGCGAAGTCGTCTGCGTGCTCACCGACATGGACCAGCCGCTCGGCCAGGCGGTCGGGAATGCGCTCGAGATCCGCGAGACGATCGCGACCCTGCGCGGCGAGGGCCCCGACGACTTCACGGAGCTGGTGCTCGATGCGAGCGCTCACCTGCTGGCGCTCTCCGACCTCGGCATCGACCGCCAGGAAGGCCGGGCACGTGCCGTGGCCGCCGTCGAGGACGGTTCGGCGCTCGTGACGTACGAGCGCTGGATCGCAGCGCAGGGCGGGGACCCGGCGGAAGCCGCGCTTCCGAGCGCGCCCATCGTCGCCGAGGTTCACGCGAGTGCGGACGGCTTTGTCCGGTCGATCGGGGCCGTCGACATCGGCATGGCCGCTCTTCGCCTCGGCGCGGGACGCCAGACGAAGGACGACACCATCGACCACGCCGTCGGCATCCGCTGCCTGAAGAAGCGGGGCGACGCAGTCGCTGCCGGCGACGTGCTCGCCGAGGTGCACGCACGCGACGACGCGTCGGCGAAGCGTGCCGGGGCCGAGGTGCTCGCTGCGTACGAGCTCGGCGGCGAAGCGCCACCGCCAAGGTCGATCGTCCTCGAGACAATCGACTGATGCCCGAGCTGCCGGAAGTGGAGACGATCCGGCTCGAGCTCGAGCCGCACCTGGTTGGCCGGACGTTCGCGCAAGTCGAGATCAGCGACCCGCGGCTGGTGCGTCCGTTCGAACCGATCGAGGTGGCCGTCGAGCTCGAGGGAGAGCGTGTATCGGCGCTCGAGCGCCGAGGGAAGTATCTGATCGTCCGGTTCGAGTCCGGCCGGGCTCTTCTGATTCACCTCCGGATGACCGGGAGCCTTCGGACCGCGGCGAACGGACGGTTGGCCGACGATGCACACCGACGCGCGGTCGTCACGCTCGACGATGGATCCAATGTCTCCTACCGCGACGTGCGCCGCTTCGGCACCTGGCAACTGCTCGAGCCCGGAGAGCTCGAGCCCTACCTCGACAAACGGCTCGGCGTGGAACCGCTCGGCCGCACGTTCACGGCGCGCCGTCTCACGGAGCGCCTGGCAGGGCGCCGTGCGCCGATCAAGGCCGCCCTGCTCGACCAGCGCACCGTGGCAGGCCTCGGCAACATCTACGTCGACGAGGCGCTGTGGCGCGCGGAGATCCATCCGCGGAGACTCGCGGGCACGCTGGGCGACGACGAGATTGCACGACTGACCCGTGCCGTGAAGGCTGCGCTCAAGGCGGGAGTCGCACGCCAGGGCGCGAGTCTCCGTGACTACTCGACCCCGGACGGAGGGCGTGGCCGCATGCAGGATCGCTTCCGCGTCTACGGCCGCGAAGGACAACCGTGTCCGCGTTGCGGAACGCCGATCGACAAGATCCGCACCGCCGGCCGCGGCACGTGGTACTGCCCCACCTGCCAGCGACTCGACGCGGCTTAGGCCGCGACGCCCTCGTCGAGCAGTCCGTCGCGCTCGAGCCGCCAGAGCTCGGCGTAGCCGCCGATCGGCTTGCCGTCGATCACGATCTGCGGGACCGTCCAGCCGCCGGTGAGATCGAAGAGCTTTTGGCGAAACGCAGGATCGTCGTCGAGAAAGACCTCCTCGTACTCGAGTCCCTTGCCGTCGAGCAGCGCCTTCGCGCGGACGCAGTAGCCGCACCAACGGGTCGAGTAGACGCGGATCCTCGCCATCTCCCTGATGTAACGAAGAACCCGGCGCGAAGGTTCCCTCCACCCTCGAGACTAGACTGGCCGAGTCATGGCCGGCCGCTCGTACAAGACCGAGGCGGTCGTGCTCCGCTCGTTCCGCCTGGGCGAGGCCGACCGCGTTCTCCACCTCTACACGCTCGAGCGTGGACGAATCGGTGCGGTGGCGAAAGGGATCCGCAAGACGAAGTCGCGGTTCGGCGCGCGCCTCGAGCCGCTCTCGCACGTCGACCTGATGCTCCACCAGGGAGCGGGCGAGCTGCAGACAGTCACCGGCGTCCAGCTCATTCGCTCGCACCATGAAGCGCGCGAGCAGCAGTACCGGCTCGGTGTCGGCCTGCTCGGCGCCGAGGCGATGCTGCGCCTCTTCACCGAACAGGAGGGGAACGCCCGCGCCTTCCAGGCGCTGACCCGCTTCCTCGACCTCGTCGAAGGACTGGAACCACGAAGCGCACGCGCGGCGTTCGACCCGCTCGCGCTCTCGTTTCAGCTCAAGCTGCTCTGGCTCTCCGGTTACCTGCCGCACCTGACTAGCTGCGCAGATTGTGGGTCCGAGACCGAGCCGCTCGTCGGTTACTCGCCGGCAGCAGGCGGCGCGGTGTGCAGGAACTGCAACGCCGGCGCGCTCGCACTCTCGCCGGCAGGGATCACGGGGATCGAGGCGCTCCTCGCGCGGCCGCTCGGCGAGGCGGGCGACGTCGGACTCGCCGAACGTTCGGCCCGCGATGCTCTCACCGTGATCACCTCCGCCTACGAATACTTCGGGAACTTCCGACTGCGCACGCTGCGCAGCGCCTAGCTCTCCTTCGGGGACTTCCAGTCGCGCTCGAGCGCGGCCTCGATCCAGTCGCGCACGCCGGCGATCGGGAGCCGCTCTTGCGCAAGTGAATCGCGGTCGCGGACCGTCACCGTGTCGTCCTCGAGCGTCTGCTCGTCGACCGTGAACGCCCACGGTGTGCCGATCTCGTCCTGGCGGCGGTAGCGGCGCCCGATCGCACCACCGTCGTCGTACTCCACGCTGTAGTGCCGACGGAGCTCCTCGTAGAGGCCGCGCGCCTTTCCGACCATTTCGTCGCTCTTGCCGATGAGGGGCAGAACGGCAGCCGTGACGGGCGCGATCTGCGGGTGCAGGCGGAGGACGGTTCGCTCGCGGTCTCCGACGACTTCCTCGTCGTAGGCGTCCACGAGCATGGCGACCATGATCCGCTCGATGCTGACTGCCGGCTCGATCACGTGCGGGACGTAGCGCTCACCGTCCTGTCCGACGTACTCCAGCTTCGTCGTCGAGTGCTCGGTGTGCTGCGTCAGGTCGAAGTCGCCGCGATTCGCAATGCCCTCGAGCTCGCCCCAGCCGATCGGGTAGTCGTACTCGATGTCGCTCGTTCCCTGTGAGTAGTGTGACCGTTCCTCGGGCCCGTGCTCGCGCACACGAAGCTTGCTGTCACGCAGGCCGTAGTGGCGGTACCAGTTGAGCCGCTCGTCGATCCAGTAGCGGTACCACTTGTTGGCCTCGTCCGGCGGGACGAAGAATTCCATCTCCATCTGCTCGAACTCGCGCACGCGGAAGAGGAAGTTGCCGGGGGTGATCTCGTTGCGAAACGACTTTCCGGTCTGGGCGATTCCGAACGGCGGCTTGCGTCTCGCGATCTGGAGGACGTTCTTGAAGTTGATGAAAATTCCCTGCGCGGTCTCCGGCCGAAGGAAGGCCCGCGAGCCCTCTTCCTGGAGCGCGCCGACCGTCGTCTCGAACATCAGGTTGAACTGCCGCGGCTCCGTCAGGTCGCACTCGGACGTCTCACCGGGCCGCTTGCTCGGCTTGCGCCCGCAGTTCGAGTCCTCCAGCTTGTCCGCCCGGAAGCGCAGCTTGCAGGTACGGCAGTCGATCAGCGGATCGCTGAACCCGCCGACATGGCCGGACGCTTCCCAGACCTTGGGATGCAGGATCACCGCCGAGTCGATCGCGACGATGTCGTCACGGTTTCGCACCATCGCCTCGAACCAGCGCTGCCGGATGTTGTTCTTCATCAGGACGCCGTAGTGGCCGTAGTCGTACGTCGAGCCCATCCCGCCGTAGATCTCGGAGGACGGGAAGACGAACCCGCGTCGGCGGGAGAGCGAAACGATCTTGTCCATCGTCACCGGCTCGGACATAGGCCGGGGACGTTATCCGACGCGTTTTGCCTAACGCACGTAGACGAGCAACGACCCGACGCCGAGGACCAGGCCGGCCGTCACGGCCAGGATGACGAACGGAGACACGCCATGGTGACCTCCGTCGGTCTTCGGCGCAGCGGCGGCCTTCGGCGCAGCGGCGGCGACCTTCGACACGCCCTCGGTCCTGACGCGGGCCTGCAGCGCACGCGTGATGTCGCTCTCGGCACTCGAGTAGATGCGGAGATCCTCCGGCAGGCTTGCAAGCGCCTCCCGGTAGCAGTCGACGGGGTAGACATGATCCATGCGGCCGTCGCGCCAGTCGGCGAGAAGTCGCGACGCGCAATCCGGGGTCGC
>DATHGN010000174.1:0-3217 GCA_035317565.1 Gaiellaceae bacterium | reverse complement strand
CTCATTCAGTCGCGCGGCTGGCTCCGGAGCAGGATGTCGACGCCGGGCCTCGGCCGCAGATCCGAAGAACGAATGATCAGCGAAACAGTCGAAGTCGAGGTCCCGGTCACGACGGCGTATAACCAGTGGACGCAGTTCGAGGACTTCCCGCTGTTCATGGAGGGGGTAGACCACGTCCAGCAGCTCGCTGACGAACGGCTGCACTGGGTCGCCACTATCGCCGGTCGCACCGCGGAATGGGACGCGAAGATCCTCGAGCAGCACCCTGACCGACAGATCAGCTGGATCAGCGAAGACGGGAAGAACACTCGGGGCACCGTCAGCTTCGAGGCGCGTGGACCTTCGAAGACGCTGATACGACTCTCGATGACCTACCAGCTGGATGGACCCGCCGAGGCGGTTGGCTCTGCGGCCGGACTGGACAAGCGACGCGTGCGCGGCGACCTCCAACGGTTCAAGGAAATGATCGAGAGTCGCGGCGCAGAGACTGGCGCCTGGCGCGGCGAGGTGTCCGCTGGATCCAAGGAGAAGCAATCGTAAGGGGAGGGGCGCAATGCCAAAGCGATACGACGTCGTTCGCGATCAGCTCGGCGAGCTGCGCAAGGATCTAGAGGCGCTGTGGGTTGCCCTCAGCGCCGACCCTAAGAAGCAGGCCCGTAGAGAACGGGCATGGTCTTTGTTCTCCGGGGTCCTGGTGGCTGCTGCGACCATGGCAGCTCGCCGTTCGACGGCGAAGGCGTGGGCCGTGCTGACCGGCGAGCAGCCACCGAGTAGCCGTCCTGCGCGAGGACCCACTGCACCCGCCCGGCCGCCCGGTTGAAATCCCGGGATCGCGAGGGCGGCCGGGAAATCGCCTGGCCACGGCGATCGGGATCATCGCGCCCGACCGACGGCTGATAAGACGAGATGAGGAGCCGGACGGCCGGCGAGGGCTTGAAGATCGCCGTCCGGTCTTGCTTCGAACCATTGAGCGCGTTAGCTTCGGCTGCGTCTACCAGGGGAGGATCGATGAGGAATCGTTCCGCAAACCGAGCAACTCTCTGCACCGCTGTCGCTCTGCTGATTTTCTCGCTGTCGGCTGTCGCGCTGGGGGCCCCAAGGGCAACACTGGGCGATCGAGCGCACGCGCGCACGTCCGCGAACAGTTCACCGATTCCAGGTGTGCTCGGTGTCGACCACTTCGGCATCACCGTGCCCAATGTCGCTCAGGCGCGCGATTGGTTCGTCAACGTTCTCGGCTGCGTGGCGCCGCTCCAGTTCGGCCCGATTTTCGATCCGAACGGAAGCCTGATGAGGCGCCTGGTGGGTGTGCATCCGCGAGCGGTGATCGATCAGATCGTCGAGCTCCGCTGCGGTACCGGCTCGAGCATCGAGCTCTTCCAGTACACCGCCCCGCACCAGGACCAGACGTGGGCGAAGAACTCGGACTTCGCCGGCCACCATGTGGCTCTCTACGTGACCGACATCGGCCAGGCCGTTGCGTACCTCGAACATCAGCCCGGCGTGCAGAAGTTTCTTGGGCCCTTCCCCGTCACCGACGGGCCCGCCGCAGGCCAGACGATCAACTACTTCAAGACGTTCTTCGGCCTTTACATCGAGCTGATCTCGTATCCGAACGGGATGGCCTACGAGACCACGGCAACGACGAGGCTCTGGAATCCCGCCGACGTCGGGGCCACGCCGTGGACGACGGGCCTCCCCGGTCTGCTCGGGGTCGACCACTTCGGCATGACCGTTCCGGACATCGCGAAGGCTCGTGCCTGGCTCGAAAGCACGCTCGGTTGCAGCGCACCGCTCAACTTCGGGCCGATCTTCGATCCCGTCGGCGACCTGATGACACAGCTCGTCGACGTGAACCCGCGAGCGGTGATCCGCCACATCAGCGAACTGCGCTGCGGCGCGAACGGGGCGAACATCGAGCTCTTCCAGTACTCCTCGCCGGACCAGGACAAGCGAACGCCACTCAATTCCGACTGGGCGGGGAACCACTTCGCCGTCTACGTCACCAACATCGACACTGCGGCGGCGGCGATGACTGGACGAGGCGCACGACCGTTTGTCGGACCGTTCCCGGTTACCGGCGGCCCTGCCGCAGGCCAGTCGATCAACTACTACCTGCCACCGCTCGGGCACTACCTGGAGCTCATCTCCTATCCGAACGGAATGGCGTACGAGGCGACCGCACCAATCCCACTCTGGAGCCCGCGCAAGCCAGGAGGTTGATCGAACAATACGACCACCCCCAAGAACGTTCGTGCCGTCCCGCCGTTGCAAACGGTCTAAATCAAGGCGGCTTCCGAGATCAGCGCTGCCGCCTGCTCCGGCGAAAGCTGGTCCGTGTTGAGGACGAGGTCGTACTGCGTCGGCAGCTCCTGCTCAACCCCATGGAAACGCCTCAGGTAGTCGGCGCGGCCGGCGTCCGCATCCTTGATCGTTCTTGCCGCCCGGGTCTCGTCGAGCCCCTCGGCCTCGGCGACCCTGCCCGCACGGGTTGCCGGTGACGCCGTTACGAGCACGCGGAGTGTCTCTTGACGACCAGCCAGCGCATGAGAGGCCGCGTGCGCCACGATCACCGCCTTCCCGTGTCCGGCGGTTTCCTCGATCGCCTCGCGGATGTACGCACGCAGCTCGTCGCTCGTCGTCGCGACCCCGACGGCTCCGTACGGACCCAAGCCGGTCATGGCCCAGGCCTCGCCTCCTCCGACTGCGAGGTCGTCGAGCACGCGTCCGAGCCAGGACTTCCGCCGCTCCTCGTCCGCGATCTCCGAAGCGTCGACGCCTGCCCGCAGTGCCGCCTGGGAGACAAGATCCTCGTCGACGTAACGGAAGCCGAGGCGCTCGGCGACGAGACGCCCGACCTCGTTACCACCGGCGCCGGTCGCATGTGAGACGCATACGACGCTGGTCTTCATCGCGCAGGACGCTAGGAGTTCCGGGTTCCCGCGTCAAGCCATGAGGTCGAGCAGTCAGACGAAGTTGGGCTGGAGCGATAGCCAACCTCGGCGCGGCCTCGATAACGACCGTCTCGATCTGCGCACCCACGAGTGCCTCGTAAACCAAGTTTGTTGCCAAGTTCGACAACCATGCCGGGGGGGAGAGAGCGTCGAGGAACATCGGTTTGCGAATTCTTGTCGGGGCATCGCCGCCGAGAGTCCGGGCGCTACGCTCACGTAGGAGAAGCCATGCAGATCATCCGGAACAGCATCGAGACCGCTAC
>DATHGN010000173.1:0-19215 GCA_035317565.1 Gaiellaceae bacterium | reverse complement strand
GGTCAAGGTCACCCTTGGCCCGAAGGGGCGCTACGTCGTGCTCGACAAGAAGTTCGGCGCGCCCACGATTACGAACGACGGCGTCACGATCGCACGTGAGATCGAGGTCGAGGACGTCTTCGAGAACCAGGGCGCGCAGCTTGTGCGTGAGGTCGCCACGTCAACGAACGACGTCGCCGGCGACGGCACCACGACCGCGACCGTGCTGGCTCAGGCGATCGTCAAGGACGGTCTCCGCAACGTCGCCGCCGGGGCCAACCCGATGGCGATCAAGCGCGGCATCGAGCGTTCCGTCGACGCTGTCGTCGAGAACCTGAAGTCACAGTCCAAGGAGATCTCAGGCAAGGAGGACATCGCCCGCGTGGCGACCGTTTCTTCTCGCGACCGTGAGATCGGCGAGGTCCTCTCCGACGCAATCGAGAAGGTCGGCAAGGATGGCGTCGTGAACGTCGAGGAGGGCCAGACGTTCGGCCTCGAGCTCGAGTTCACCGAGGGCATGCAGTTCGACAAGGGCTACCTGTCGCCGTACATGGTGACCGACCCCGAGCGCATGGAGGCGGTTCTCGACGAGCCGTACATCCTGGTCGCGAACCAGAAGGTCGGTGCGGTCAAGGACCTCCTGCCAGTGTTGGAGCAGGTCATTCAGGCCGGCAAGCCGCTGCTGATCGTGGCCGAGGACGTCGAGGGCGAGTCGCTCGCGACGATCGTGGTCAACAAGCTGCGCGGCACCTTCACCGCTGTTGCGGTCAAGGCTCCGGGGTTCGGCGATCGCCGAAAGCGCATGCTCGAGGACATCGCGATCCTCACGGGCGCCGAGGTGATCACCGAGGAGATGGGCCTCAAGCTCGAGAACACGAAGCTCACGCAGCTCGGTCATGCCCGCCGCGTGGTCGTCGACAAGGACACCTCGACGATCATCGACGGTGCCGGCGATCCTGACGGGATCAAGGCCCGCATCAAGCAGCTGAAGGCGGAGATCGAGAACACCGACTCCGACTTCGATCGTGAGAAGCTCCAGGAGCGTCTCGCGAAGCTGGCCGGCGGCGTCGCCGTCGTCAAGGTCGGCGCTGCGACGGAGACCGAGATGAAGGAGAAGAAGCACCGCGTCGAGGACGCACTCCAGGCGGCTCGCGCCGCGCTCGAGGAGGGTGTCGTTCCAGGCGGCGGTGTCGCGCTCCTGAACGCGGTCGATTCCATCAAGCTCGACGAGATGGAAGGTGACGAGCGGACCGGCGGCGCAATCGTCGCGCGTGCGCTCGAGGAGCCTGTTCGCCAGCTCGCGTACAACGCGGGTCTGGAAGGCTCGATCGTCGTCGACAAGGTCCGCAACTCACCGAAGGGTCACGGCTTGAACGTCGAGACCGGCGAGTACGAGGACCTGATCAAGACCGGGATCACCGATCCCACGATGGTCGTCCGTTCTGCTCTGCAGAACGCCGCTTCGATCGGCAAGAACATCCTCACGACCGAGGCTGTCGTCGCCGAAGCCCCCGAGAAGAATCCGGCCGGTGCCGGAATGCCGGGCGGCATGGGCGGCATGGACATGATGTAAGCGAGCTCGCGCTCGCTTGACTTCGAAGGCCGGCGCAAGCCGGCCTTCGTCGTTTCGGGGAACGTCCTGCCAAAAGCAAAACGGCCCCGGGGAGGGCCGCTTTGCGAGGGGGATTAGGGGGAGGTGGTTCGCATGAGGTATCGGTCTTCTGCCGCGCCTCTGTCTCCCTCGAACGGGTGAACGAGAAGAGGGCGCCTCGCAGGGGGCCCTAGCTCAGAACCCGTAGCGCTGTTCCTGCCAGTAGTCGGCGTCGTTGTGGTAGCCGTAGCGTTCCCAGAACCCTGGTTGGTCTGCAGCGAGCAGCTCGATTCCGCGCAGCCACTTGGCGCTCTTCCAGAAGTAGCGGGAGGGGACCACGAGGCGAAGCGGCCAACCGTGGTCGGGCTCGAGCGGTTCGCCGTCCGCCGCCCACGCGATCAGTGAGTCGTCGGCCTCGAGCGCGGCAAGCGGCACGTTCGTCGTGAAGCTCTGCTCGGCATGGGCGAGCACGTAGTGCGCGCTCGGCTTCGGGCGGACGAGCTTCGCTAGCTCGCGCCAGTGCACGCCGCGAAACGACGTGTCGAAACGGCTCCACCGCGTGACGCAGTGGATGTCGGTCGTGATCTCCGTCGTCGGCAGGGCCTGCAGCTCGTCGTAGCTCAGCGTGATCGGTTCCTCCACCTCGCCGAAGACCTTGAAGTCCCACGTGGCCAGGTCGGTCTGCGGGACGGAGCCCGCGTGGAGGACGGGCCACTTCTCGGTCAAGTACTGGCCGGGTGGCAGACGGGCCGGGTCGAGGCCGTTGTCGATCAGCTTCTGCTCCGCCTTGGATCGGAAGAGGCTCATCCGAACCTAGACTAGATGGCGTGCAAAACGTGACGTCACCGGCTGTCGCAAGGCGTCCGCGCGCGTTCCTCCGCGTCGCCGGTCCCGACGCTGCCGATTACCTGCAGCGCATGGTCTCGAACGACGTCGAAGCTCTCGCGGTCGGCGAAGCCTGCGACGCGCTCCTCTTGACGGCGAAGGCGCGCGTCATCGCGCCGCTGCGCGTCCTGCGCCGCGGCGAGGAGGATTTCCTGGTGCTGACCGAGCCGGAGCTCGGAGACACGGTCCGCACGCAGCTGCTGCGCACGCGCTTCGCGGCAAAGGCCGAGATCGAGCCGGAGGAGCACGAGTCGTGGCTGATCCTCGGCGGCGGGGAAGTGCTCGACGACCGTCCGGCGGGAGAGGAGGTCGGCGAGGAGGAGCTCGAGCGCTGGCGGATCGAAGCAGGCATTCCGCGCTGGGGCCGTGAGATCGACGAGCGGGTCCTCCCGGCCGAAGCGGGCCTCGACGAGACGCACATCAGCTTCAGCAAAGGCTGCTATCCCGGCCAGGAGCCGATCGCGCGTCAGCGCTACCGCGGAAAAGTGAATCGCAAACTGCGTGTGCTGGACGTCGAAGGCGATGCAACCCCAGGCACAGAACTGTTGCTCGAGGGCAAAACGGTAGGACGAATCACGAGCGCAGTCCTAGGTGTCGCGCTCGGCTATGTGCGCGTAGAAGTCCCAGACGACGCGCAACTAGAGCTCGCCCCGAAGCCGGGCTCTGCCCGGCTTCGCTAACGCAGGCGCGGATCGAAACGTGAACGCTCGGAAATCATCATGCCGTGCGTAGCGCGGCGGATTGCCGAGCGGCGTGCCGCTCGGCGCGGGTCTTAATTCCGCGCAGCATCCTCCGCTCCATCACGAGCGAGCCTGGCTCCATCGGCAGCATGGCGACGCGTGCCGCGAGGGTCGGTTGGCGGTAGCGGTTCCGGCTGATCAGCCGTGTGGTGCGGCCTTGCTGTTCAAGCACGAACGTCCAGACCCAGTTGCGGTCATCAGAGCGCCAAGCGATCACGCGTTCCGACTCAACACGCTCGAATCGCATACGGCGTGCCCCAAGATCGAGCGTGTCGCCAACCTGCGGGTCCTGGTACTCCGGCAGGACGCGCTCAACGCTGTGCATGTTCAACCCGAGCAGGTTCTCGATCCAGTCGTATGTGTACGCGCCACCGCGCGGCGCCGGACCCATCTGCGCAATCCACGGCCAGACCGACGCGGGCGGCGCGTCAATCGTGACCGCACGCGTAGACACTCCGTCGGCGTCCTCCAGTAGCTCATCCCCCGGCAGACGCGATCTAGCCTCCTCGCTCGTCGCGCCCCAGGTGAGGATTGGCCGACGGAGGATTGGATAGAGCACACCGAGCGCGCCGAGCAATGCGAGTGCCGACGTTCGCGGTCTGGTCACCGCCGCGCCACGACGATTCCGGCATCCCAACCGGGAGCGCGCCCACCCATAGGGACGTGGATCGACTCGGCATCGAGGCCGCTGCGGGCAATGAGCCATGAGATGAACGAGTTCGAGTTCCACATCTCGCCCGCACCCATTTCGTCCCGGCCCCAGACGGGAGTCGGCACGGATGGCACCAGATCAAGGATTCGTCGCGAGGTACCTGGATCGTTCGTTAGTCGCCGTGGGCTCTCGACCGCCTCGCTTACGTCTGGAATAACGCCGTCACGCCAGCGGCGTAGCTCGTAGCGAAAGAGCCGAAAGCGCCCCGCCCAGCGGCTTCCGACCGGACCTTCGGCGACAACCCCACGCTCGACCCCTTTGTTGTCGGAGATGGGTGCCTGCTCGATCACGAAGCGACCCTCCGGCACGCGCACCACGAGTGCAGAGTGGTAGAGGTCGCAAGGAGACCGTCCCTGTAGCCGTGCTGTCACGGCCTCGAAGACGCGCCCGTTCAAACGGACCGATTGGCCGCCCGCCCCGAGCGGGAGCCAGTAGAGGTCGATCCCGTCAGAATGTGTGTCCACTTGGCGACAGTCTGCCCGCGAGACCGTGTCCCCGCGGCTCCCGTTGCCCTTCTCGCCCCTCGGTAGTTCGCAGGTGGAACCCAAGACCGCAACTCGCAACACCGCCGCGAAGCCGGGCTCCGCCCGGCTTCGCTAACGCAGGCGCGGATCGAAACGCGAACGCCTGGAAATCATCATGCCGCGCGTAGCGCGGCGGATTTCCAGGCGGAGTGCGCCCGGCATGATTCGAACATGCGACCTCTGCCTCCGCAGGGCAGCGCTCTATCCCCTGAGCTACGGGCGCCCCGAAGCCGCACCAGTCTAGCGAGGTAGGGAAGGAACGGCGGGCCGCGAACCCTGCCGCATGGCGGACTTGCCCGACTTCTTGACGTTGCGGCACAACCGTGACCGGGCCGGAATCCACGAAGTGCCCTTTCGGCGGGCCGGAACGGCGCTCGTCGCGCTGTTCTGTCTCGCCGGCCTGTTGAACGTCTTCGGACAACGGCCGCAGAGCTCGACGGCGGCTGTGTCGGCCGCTTCGATCAAGGTGTACGCGCCGACACGGGTGCGGCTCGGTCTGTACTACGAGGCGCGTTTCACGATCGACGCACACAGTGACGTCAAGAACGCAACGCTCGTGCTCCACTCCGGCTGGGCCGAAGGCCACACGATCAACACGATCGAGCCGAGCCCGATCGGCGAAGCGAGCCGTGACGGCAAGCTCGTGCTCGAGCTCGGCCACATTCCCGCCGGCCAGACCCATCTGCTCTTCATGCAGCTGCAGGTGAATCCGACCAATGTCGGCCGGCGTTCGCAAGACGTTGCGCTGTACGACGGCGATACGTTGCTCACGTCCATCGACCGCACGATCACGATCTTTCCCTGATGGACATCGTCGTCCGAGCCTTTATCGCGTTCGTCGTCATTCTCTTCCTGACGCGGATCGTCGGGCGCCGTGAGCTCAGCTCGCTCGAGCCGTTCGATCTGATCCTGCTCGTCACGATCGGCGATCTCGTGCAACAGGGTGTGACCCAGAACGACTTCTCGCTGACCGGAATGGTGCTCGCGATCGGGACGATCGCCGTCCTGACGGTGTTCTTCTCGTACCTGCCCTGGCGCTTCCAGGTCCTGCGGCCGGTGCTCGAGGGAGTGCCCACCATCCTCGTGGACGAGGGGAACGTCGTCGAGAAGAACCTCAAGCGGCACCGCATGACGCAGGAGGAAGTCGCAGCTGCGGCTCGGCTGCAGAACGTTCCCTCGCTGTCAGACGTGCGCTGGGCCGTGCTCGAAACGAACGGACAGATCAGCTTCATCAAGAAGAGCGGATGACCCTCTTCCTGAAGGAGGAGGACGTCGTCGCCCTGCTCGAGCCCGCTGACGCCGTCGAAGCCGTCGAGGGCTCGTTCCTGCGCATGGCGGCGGGCGCGGTGGAGATCGCTCCACGACGGCGGCTCAAGTTGCAGGAAGGGCGCCTGGCCGACATGGCGGCCGCGGATCTCGAGCTCGGCTACGCGGGCGTGAAGGCGTACGGGGCGACGGCTCAGGGAGAGGCATTCGTCGTCGCGCTCTTCGCGGCCGACCGTCCCGAGCTCGTGGCGCTGATCGAGGCCGATCACCTCGGACGCCTGCGCACGGGTGCGGCCAGCGGTGTTGCCGCGAAGCACCTCGCGCGCGAGGGTGCATCCTCGCTCGGGGTGATCGGTTGCGGCAAGCAGGCCGAGACACAGGTCACATGCATCCGCGCCGCGGTGCCGACGATCGAGCGGGTCGTCGCCTACTGTCGGACCGAGCGCAACCTCGAGGCATTCTGCAAGCGTGTCGGCGCGGAGCCGGCAGAGAGCAACCGCGAAGCCGCAGAGCAGGACGTCGTCGTCACGATCACGAGCTCCCGTGATCCGGTCCTGCGCGGGGAGTGGCTTCGGCCCGGGGCACTCGTCTGCGCTGCAGGAGCGAACAATCCGTCCTCACGCGAGCTGGACAACGTCGTCCTCGAGCGTGCCACCTTCGTGTGTTGCGACTGGAAGGAGCAGGCGCGGATCGAGTCCGCCGATCTCATCGAGCCGATTCAGCACCGTGTGCTCGACTGGCTCGAGGTGCACGAGCTCCACGAAGTCGTGTCGGGCGAGCTGCCGGGGCGGCAGTCGCACGACGACATCGTCGTGTTCAAGTCGAATGGAATCGCCGCGTGGGACGTGGCGATCGCAGCCGCGGCAGTCGATCGTGCGCGCGAGCGCGGCGTCGGGCTCGCGCTCTAGCTGCGCGTGGCTTCGAGATCGCGGCGGGTGTCCTCGACGGTCTCGTCGCCGAGGGCCTGGATCAGCTCGGGCCGGTCGAGCATGCGCAGCCGCTGTCTCGGGCTGAGCCTGTTCTGCACGTAGCGGTCCTCGAGGATCTCGCCGAGCCCGCGCCCGCGGCCGTGCTCACGGATGACGTACGCGGCAACGCGCTCCTCGGTGCTGGTTCCGGCGAAGAGAAACGAGAACGGCGAGCGCAGCAGGATTGCGAGTCGCTGCATTCAGACGATTGTATCCTTGCAACCGTGAGGCGGAAATCCACGGAGGGCCGCTTCGCCGAGCGGGTCGTCCACTGGGTCGACGATGCCGGCGCCGCAGAGACGATCGTGATCTGGATCGAGCGCAAGCAGGGCGCGGTCTGGGCCGTAGGCCGAGCCGTCAACCTGGCGCAACGCTCGAGTGACGAGCCGCGCCAGAACGACTATCTCTTCGAGGGCTTCGAGCTCGACGACGCGCTCGAGGCGGCCAACGAAGCCCTGGAGGACGACCTGAGCGTCTCCGAGAGCGACGGGCACTCCGAGAAGATGAAGCCGTTTACGCGCGACGAGCTGCTGAAGCCTTTGGAACGTTGGTTCTTTGGGCGCCGCTAGGCCACCGCAGGTTCGCGTCCGGGATCGGGTCGCCGTGGGGATCGTGCGTCGGGAACCCGAGCGCCCGGTCGATTCGCTCTTCCAGCTCCTCTGACAGTGCATGCTCGAGGCGCTCTGCCTCGTTGTGCACCTTGTCCACGTCGACTCCGAGCGTCTCCGCGAGGTAGAGCTCGAGCAGGCGGTGGTGCCGGATCACCTCCAGCGCGACCTTCTCGCCTGCGGCAGTCAGCTCGATCCCGTGATACGGCTGATGCGCCGCCAGCTCCAGCGCGGCGAGCTTCTTGACCATCGCGCTCGCAGACGCAGGTGAAACGCCCAGGCGCTTCGCGAGCGCTGTCACCGTCACGCGCCCACCGTCGTGGCCGAGCTTGTAGATCTCGCGCAGGTAGTCCTGGATCGCGTCGGTCAGTGGCGGCTTAGCCATGACTCCACAGTCTAGGCTCCCTCTCGTGCGCATCCGCATCGGTCACTCGGCAGATCCCGACGACGCGTTCATGGCCTGGGGACTCGTCTCGGGCAGTGTCGATCCGCGCGGCTTTGAGTTCGACTTTGTCCCGGAGGACATCCAGGTGCTGAACGAATGGGCGCTCGACGGGAAGCTCGAGGTGACCGCGTTGTCGCTCGCGACCTATCCGCTCGTGCAGGACGCATACGCGCTCCTGCCGCACGGCGCGTCGATCGGCTCCGGCTACGGGCCGATCGTGGTCGCGCAGCGAGAGCTGTCGCTCGACGAGTTGCGAGACGTCGAGGTCGCGGTGCCCGGTCGTCTGACGACCGCCTTCCTCGTTCTCGGCATGGCGCTCGGTGGACCGTTCGTTCATAGGGCGCTGCCGTTCGACCGCATTCTCGAGGAGGTCAAGTCGGGTCGCGCCGCGGCGGGTCTCCTGATCCACGAGGGTCAGCTGACCTACGAGGACGAGGGGCTCGTCAAGGTGCTCGATCTCGGTGAGTGGTGGTTGCTCGAGACCGGTCTGCCGCTGCCACTCGGCGTCAACGTCGCGCGGCGGGACGTCCCGCGCCTCCCCGAACTCTCGGCCGTGCTTCGGGAATCCATCGAGGCCGGACTGGCGAACCGGCAGGAAGCGACGACGTACGCGCTCGGCTTCGCCCGCGACCTCGCGCCCGATACGGCGGACCGCTTCATCGCCATGTACGTCAACGAGCTCACCTGCGACTACGGCGACGAAGGCCGGCAGGCAGTTCAAGAATTGCTCCGGCGCGCAGAGGAGACGGGCACGTACGAACAGCCCGTGCGCGTCGAGTTCGTCGAGTCGTGAGCCGCGCCGTCATCCTCTCCGGAGTCCGCACCCCGATCGGACGCAGGGGCGGAGCGTTGGCGGGCGTCAGGCCGGACGATCTCGCCGCGACGGTGATCGCCCAGGCGGTTGCGCGTGCCGGAGTGGACGCGGCGGAGATCGAGGACGTTTATTTCGGCGCTGCCAACCAGGCGGGCGAGGACAACCGAAACGTCGCGCGCATGGCGGTCCTGCTCGCAGGCCTGCCGGAGACCGTTGCAGGCGTGACGATGAATCGCCTTTGCGCTTCGGGACTGTCTGCAGTGATTGCGGCGTCACACGCGATCGCGGCCGGTGACGGCGATCTCTTCGTCGCCGGCGGTGTCGAGTCGATGAGCCGCGCGCCGCTCGTGCACGCGAGGCCCGACATCGGTGATGACGCGACCGAATACGACACGCAGCTCGGGTGGCGCTTCCCGAACCCACGACTCGCCGAGCTCTTCCCGCTCGAGTCGATGGGCGAGACGGGGGAGAACGTCGCCGAACGCTGGGGCGTGTCGCGTGAGGACCAGGACGCTTTCGCGCTGCGCTCCCAGCAGCGCTGGGCCGCGGCCACGGGGTCGGGCCGCTTCGACGAAGAGCTCGTTCCTGTGAACGGGCTGACGCAGGACGAACATCCGCGTCCGGACACAACTGCGGAAAAGCTCGCCGCCCTCAAACCGGTGTTCCGCGAGGGCGGCTCCGTCACCGCGGGCAACGCGAGCGGCGTCAACGACGGAGCGGCCGCGCTCGTGATCGCGAGTGAAGAGCGGGCTGCAGCCCTCGGCGTCGAGCCGCTCGGCCGCTTCGTCGGCAGCGCGGTCGCCGGGGTCGATCCGCGCGTGATGGGGATCGGGCCCGTGCCGGCCGTTCGCAAGCTGCTGGAACGCACCGGCCTGGCCGTCGGCGACCTCGACCTGGTGGAGCTGAACGAGGCGTTCGCGTCTCAGAGCCTCGCCGTCATCCGCGAGCTCGGCCTCGACGACGAGAGGGTGAACGTGAACGGCGGCGCGATCGCCATGGGGCACCCGCTCGGAATGAGCGGTGCCCGTCTGGTCGTCTCGCTTCTGCACGAGCTGCGCCGCCGGGACGGCCGATACGGGCTCGCGACGCTCTGCGTCGGTGTGGGCCAGGGCCAGGCGGCGTTGTTCGAGCGCAGCCGGTGAGCGGTGCTCACTCGAACGAGTGATCTTGTGCTTGGTGACGCAAGTTTGCGGAGAGAACGCGTTCTCCTCCGCACATGCGACGCACATTCACCACCGCCGCGAACGACTGTGAGCCCGTCCGCGTGCTCGTCGTCGACGACCACGCGCTCTTCGCGGAAGCTCTGATGCTCACACTCGGAATCGACGACCGCATCCAGGTCATCGGGTCCGCAGCAAGTGGAACCGAGGCCGTCTCTCTAGCCGAAGCGCTCCACCCGGACGTCATCCTCATGGACGTCCACATGCCGACCATGGACGGCATCGAGGCGACGAGACATGTGCGGCGTGTCTCGCCGCGCTCGCGCGTAGTCGTCGTCACCGGCGCACGTTCGCCCGAGCTCAGGGCGCACGCCGAGGCCGCCGGAGCGGAGCGCCTCCTGACGAAAGACACGCCCGCGCTCGGCCTGATCGATGCAATCCTCGACTTCCCCCGCGCAACGGTGACGCAGCTCGTCCCGCGAGAGGCGAGGACAGCATGAGCGGGGTCGCCTCCGCCAAGCCGCGGCCCAGCCTCGACGGTCTGGCTGAGCTCGCGCGTCTCAGTGTCGACGGATCGACCGAGTCGATCGAGCGGATCCTGTCGCTCGCCCGAGCCGCGCTCGACATGGATGTCGCGGTCATGGCCGCATTCGACGGTGACTTCGTCGTTCAGGCTGTCGACGGCGAGCACGAATGGTTCGACCTGGACGTCGGCTTGCGCCTACCTGTGAATCAGACGTATTGCGGGGCGATGACGAAGGGAGAGATCCCTCACCTTGTGAACGACGCCGCCGCGGACGATCGCACCGCGGATCTGCCGCTCACCCGTGAGGCAGGCATCGGCGCCTACGTCGGCGTACCGATTCGCCTCTGGGACGGAACGCTCTACGGGACGCTCTGCTGCCTCAGCCGCTCGGCGGAGCCCTCGCTGAACGGGCGCGACGTCCGCTTCCTGCGCGTCCTTGCGGAGATCGTGGCGGACCAGCTCGACCGCGACCAGCTGGAGACCGAGAAGCGCCGGCTCGAGTGGTCCCGAATCCACTCGATTCTCGAGCGCGACAGCGTCGACGTCGAGTTCCAACCGGTCTTCGACCTGCTCGACTGCAGCATCGTCTCGCTCGAGGCACTGGCCCGCTTCTGGACCGAGCCCATGCGTTCCCCGTCGGTGTGGTTCGCCGAGGCGAACGAGGTCGGGCTCGGTGCCGAGCTGGAGCTCGCCGCGATCCGGTCGGCGCTGCAACGCATCGACGACTTCCCGGAGGGCGTCGCGCTCGCGCTCAACGTGTCACCGGCTACCGCTCTCGACCCGCGCTTCTGCGAGCTCTTGCTCGGCGTCGCCGAGCGCATCGTGATCGAGATCACCGAGCACGCACAGGTCGACGACTACGACGCGCTGGCGGCCGCACTTGCCCCGCTTCGCCAACGTGGCGCGCAACTCGCGATCGACGACGTTGGCGCCGGCTTCGCCAACCTCCGACACATCCTTCGCCTTGCGCCCGACATCGTGAAACTCGACTTGAGCCTGACGCAGGAGATCTCCCGCGATCCGGCCCGGCTGGCGCTCGCCACCTCGCTCGTCGGCTTCGCCGGTGGAGTAGGAGCGAGAATCGTCGCCGAAGGAATCTCGAGCGACGAAGACCTCACCTCGCTTCGGGCGCTCGGCGTGGACTACGGCCAGGGGTTCTACCTTGCGCGTCCTTCAGCCCTTCTCAACTGATCCTCCCCCCAGCCGCGGGCGCCTCATACCGCAGGTGCCCGCGGCACCCCCCCTTGCAGAAGCCACAAAACTGTTCCAAGGTGAGTGGGCGTGAGCACCGCCTACGCCCAAGCGCCTCCGCGGGACGCGACCGCTCTGCTGTACGAGCGGCACTCGTCGCGCATCTTCGGTTTCTGTCTGAGTCGCCTCGGCTCACGGGAGGACGCAGAGGACGCCATGCAGATGACGTTCCTCAATGCGCAGCGCGGGCTCGGACGCGGGGTCGTTCCCGAGTTCGAGCTGGCGTGGCTCTTCAAGATCGCCCAGAACGTCTGCCATAACCGGCACCAGTCGGCGAAGCGGCGCGGTTGCGTCGAGGCGCCGCACGACCTCGACTCGCTGCAGGACGTGATCGCATCACCAGAGCGTGGTGGTAGCGGTGTTTCGCTCGGCGAGTTGACGCAGGCGCTGGGCACGATTCCGGCGCGACAGCGCAAGGCTCTGCTGCTGCGGGAGTTCCAGGGGTATTCGTACGAGGAGATCGCGGCCGAGCTGGACGTCACTGTCGCCGCCGTCGAGACGCTGCTCTTTCGTGCGCGCCGCGCCATGGCGCAGCAGCTCGAGCAGACCGGCGCAACGCAGAGTCGTGGCCGAAGCGCAGTCGCGGTGGTCTTCGAGGTCTTCCAGTGGCTCTTCAAGGGCGGGGCCGCGCCGCTCAAGCTCGCGGCGGTCGCGGCCACCGTGGCCACGACGGCCTCGCTCGCTGTCGTTCCCGCCGTACGCGACGGCCGGCCTGCTGCTCCACCCGTGCAGAAGCTCCCGGTGCTCACTTCAGTCGTGCCGCAGCGCGGCCAGGAGCGGAGCCGGGTCGTTACCGAGATCCCTCGCCGCGCCACGTCACGGCCTCAGGTCGCCGGCAATGTCACGGCGACGCCCACGGTTCCGGCGACCGCGGCTGCTTCGATGCAGACGTCGCAGATTCCAACGTCGAAGCCGAACGCTCCGGCCGCCGACGCGAAGGCGCCGACCGTGAAGACGACCACCGCTCCGACGGCGGCCGCGCCGGCGCTGCCGGCGATCACTGTGCCCGAGGTGACGGTCCCTGCGGTGAGCCTGCCCGATGCGCAGCTCCCCGAAGTCAAGCTTCCGGGAGTCAAGCTCCCGGAAGTGCAGCTGCCGGACGTGCAGCTGCCGACCGTGCAGTTGGCGAAGCTTCCCTGATCAGCTCGAGGGCGGGCGGATGTAGATCACGCCCTCGTGCTTCATCGGCACGAATGGTGCGCCCAGGCTCGTGATCATGTGCTCCGTCTGCGCGAGCAGCTCGTCGGCGGCGGCCTCGGCGTCGTGGCCGTATGGGACTTCGATGCACACCTCTCCTACGGGGCGGGCGTCCAGCCCGGCGTCTTGCAACTCTTGGAGCAGGCGATCGCGATCCGGAATCCTCGCCGCTTCGACCTGGATCGATTCCTCGGCCATGAGACCGATGTCCCCCGCGTCCGAGTGGGCCAAACCCGTATCCTGCGCGGCCGATGGCCGTCGCGACAGACCGCGAATATGGGCTCTTCATCAACGGGGAGCTCGTCGAACCGGCGTCAGGTGAGCTGCGTGACCTGACCGAGCCGGCCACCGGCAATCCGCTGGGGCGGGTCGCCATGGCCGCGGAGGCGGACATCGACCGGGCGGTCGAGGCCGCGCGCGCCGCGCTCGATGGACCCTGGGGCAAGACGCCTCCGACCGAGCGTTCACGGCTGTTGCACGCGCTGGCCGACGCGATCGTCGCGAACCGCAAGGAGCTCGCGGAGCTCGAGGTGCGCAATGTCGGCAAGGCGATCTCGTCCGTGAAGGCCGAGGTGAACCAGGCCGTCGAGAACTTTCGTTTCTACGCATCTGCGATCGCATCGATTGCGGGCCGATCGAACCCGCTCGGCGGGTCGCTGCTCTTCTATTCGCTGAAGGAGCCCGTCGGGGTCGCCGGCCAGATCGTTCCCTGGAACTACCCGTTGATGATGACGACCTGGAAGCTCGCGCCCGCGCTGGCCGCCGGGTGCTCCGTCGTGCTGAAGCCCGACTCGGCGACACCGCTCACCGCACTTCGGCTCGGGGAGCTGGCCAGCGAGGTCGGCTTCCCTCCGGGCTCGGTCAACATCGTTCCCGGTCCGGGGAAGACGACCGGCGCGTATCTCGTGAAGCACCCGGGCGTCGAGAAGATTGCCTTCACAGGCTCGACGGAGACCGGGGGCGAGATCATGCGGCTTGCTTCGGGCCCGATCAAGCGTCTCACGCTCGAGCTCGGCGGGAAGAGCCCGAGTCTCGTCTTCGCGGATGCGAACCTCGACGACGCGATCCCGAGCGCGGTCTGGTCGATCTACTACTCGGCGGGGCAGAGCTGCGAGGCGCGCTCGCGCGTGCTGGTGGAACGCTCGATCTACGACGACTTCGTCCAGAAGTTCTCCGAGCTGGCCGGCCGGCTGCGCGTCGGGGATCCGCTCGACCCCGAGACGCAGGTCGGCTCCCTCATCTCAGCTGCGCACCGCGAGAAGGTGCACGGCTACGTCGAGCAGGGACGCGGCGAGGGAGCGGAGGTCGTCACAGGCGGCGCGATCACCGAGGGGACCGGCGCCTTCTATCCGCCGACCGTGCTCGCGGGTGTGGAGAGCCCGATGTCGGTGGCGCAGGAGGAGATCTTCGGGCCGGTCGTGACGCTGATCCCGTTCGAAGACGAGAAGGACGCGATCCGGATCGCGAACGACGTGCAGTACGGCCTGATGGCGACAGTGTGGACGGGCGATCCGGCGCGAGCACACCGCGTTGCGAGCCGCATCAAAGCCGGGACCGTCGGCATCAACATGCCGTACACCGCCTTTCCGGGCATCCCGTTCGGCGGCTACAAACAGTCCGGCTTCGGCCGTGAGCTCGGCCTCGAGACGCTCGATCTGTACCTCGAGACGAAGAGCGTCCTTGTCTCCACGAGCCCGAAGCCGTTCAACCCGTTCGGCCTCTAACGCGCGGCGTCACACTCCCGTCACCATGTCCGACACCAGGCCGTGGCCGCGGGCGTCACGTCCAGGAGGGATGATCGCGCGATGAGGATCCACGAACGGCTCGACGAGCTCTACGCCATCGGCGGCGGCGTCGGCGCGAACCGCGTCGCCGGTACCTCGGGGGAGGACCGCGCACACGAACTGGCTGCGCAGTGGCTGGAGGAGGCAGGCCTTGCGGTCGAGGTCGACAGCGCCGGCAACCTGATCGGGCGCAGCGCCGACACGAGCGTCTGGACCGGCTCTCATCTCGACTCCGTCCCGTACGGAGGCAAGTTCGACGGTGCGCTCGGGGTCGTCGCGGCGATCGAGGCGGTGGAACGCTCGGGCCGCGGGGTCGTCGTGGTTTTCCGCGACGAGGAGCGTGGTTGCATCGGGAGCACGGCGTTCGTCGACCGCGAGCAGCTCCCCGAGTGCTTCCTGGAGGTGCACATCGAACAAGGGCCGGTGTTGGAGCGGGCCTCCGCGCCGCTCGGGCTGGCGATGGGCATCGTCGGAATCGTGCGCGGCGAGCGCACGTTCGAAGGACGCGCCGGTCATGCCGGGACTGTTCCGATGCTGGGACGCGAGGACGCCCTCGTCGCTGCCGCCGAGTACGTCCTCCGCGCCCGCGCCGCGGCGATCCCGATCGAAGGCGCGGTCGCAACCGTCGGCCAGGTCGACGTCGAGCCCGGAGCCGTGAACGTGATCCCGAGCAGGGTGAGGGTCTCCGTCGACGTCAGGGCGCCGGACCGCGCGCGGCTCGACCGCCTGGTCGCCGAGCTCGAGCTCGAGGCCGACTTCCGCATGGAGCCCGTCCCGATGGCCGAGCGTCCGATGGCGGCGTTCCGCGCGGAGCTCGAGCAGCGCGGGCTCCCGGTGATCGAGCTCCCGTCGGGTGCCGGCCACGACGCCGCCGTTCTTGCGGGCGCAGGCGTCCCGACGGCCATGCTCTTCGTCCGCAGCCTGAACGGCGGGATCAGCCATTCGCCGCAGGAGGAGTCCTCGCCCGAGGACGTCGAGCTGGCCGTCGACGTGCTCGCGGGGGCGATAGCCAGGCTCGCCGAAGGGCCCGACTAGGCACCGCCCGCCGGTCGGACTAGAGTCGCCAGGCACGGTCGTTCGGCACAGGAGAGAGGAGAACATGAGGAAACGCAGGTTCGCCCTTGGCCTGCCGTTCGCGCTCGCCGCCGCGCTGATTCTGGCGCTCGGCGTCTCGAACGGCTCGGCGAGGACGCAGAAGAAGGCGGCGGCGTTCAAGGCCGCGTGGATCTACGTCGGCCCGCACAACGACGGCGGGTGGTCGCAGGCCCACGACAAGGGACGTCTCTACGTCCAGAGCAAGCTCGGCTCGAATGTCGAGACGACGTTCAAGGAAAACGTTCCGGAAGGACCTCAGGTGGCGCAGGTCATCGAGGGTCTGATCCGTGACGGCAACAAGATCATCTTCGCGACGTCGTTCGGATTCCAGGGTGCGATGGTCGCCGCCGCGAAGAATCATCCGGACGTGAAGTTCGAGATGGCGACCGGCACCGCGCAGTCCAAGAACATGGCGGAGTATTTCGGGGCAGGCGAGGACGCCATCTATCTCTCGGGCATGGCGGCAGGCGCCGCGACGAAGAAGGGCGTGATCGGTTACGTCGTTCCCTTTGCGATCCCCGAGGTAATCCGGCACGCGAACGCTTTCGCACTCGGCGCGCAGGCGATGCATCCCGGGGTCAAGGTGAGGCTGATCTGGACGAACTCGTGGTTCTCACCCGACAAAGAGACACAGGCTGCTCAAAGCCTGCACACGGCCGGCTCGGACGTGCTCGGGCAGAACGTCGACAGTCCGGCGGCGGGTCAGTACGCCGAGAAGAAGGGGATTCCGTGGGTCGGCTACGACTCGGACGCGCGCAAGTTCGCGCCCAAGCAGTGGCTGACCGCGGCGATCTACAACTGGGGCCCGTACTACCTGCGGAAGACCAAGGCCGCGATGAACGGGACCTGGAAGACGAACTTCTACTACGGCAACCTCAAGGACAAGATGGTCGGGCTGGCGCCGTACGGACCGAAGGTCACGGCGAAGACGAAGGCGGCGATCGCGAAGAAGAGGGCTGGCCTGATCAAGGGCACGTTCTACGAGTTCGCAGGACCGCTGTACGACCAGAAGGGCAAGCTGAGGATCCCCAAGGGCAAGCGCATGTCCGTCAAGGACCTCTACGGAATGACCTGGCTCGTCAAGGGCGTCGTCGGTAGCGCCAAGGGCTGATACGACCGAGGGCGGGGAGGCTTCGGCCTCTCCGCCTTCCTCTCCTGCGGTTGCGCTGCGGGGAATCACGAAGCGGTTTCCCGCTGTCGTTGCGAACGACCATGTCGACTTCGAGGCAGCAGCCGGGGAAGTCCACGCGCTGCTGGGTGAGAACGGCGCAGGGAAGACGACGCTCTCGAACATCCTCACCGGCCTCTACCGCCCGGACGAGGGCGAGATCGAGCTCTTCGGGAAACGCGTCGATTTCAACTCACCCCGCGACGCGCTCGACGCCGGCGTCGCGATGGTGCATCAGCACTTCCGGCTCGTCTCTCCGTTCACCGTCGCGGAGAACGTGGTGCTCGGCGATCACCGTGACGTCGGCCGGTCTTTCGTTCTCCGGCCACGTGCGATCGAGGCGCGGGTCGAGGAGCTGTCACATCGCTACGGCCTTGCGGTCGCCCCACGCGCCCGAATCTGGCAGCTCTCCGTCGGAGAGCAGCAGCGCGTCGAGATCCTGAAAGCGCTGTACAAGGATGCACGCATCCTGATCCTCGACGAGCCCACTGCGGTCCTCACTCCACAGGAAGCGGGCGCACTGTTCGAGACGATTCGCGCGATGGCTGCGGACGGACGGACGATCATCTTCATCTCGCACAAGCTGCACGAGGTGAAGGCCGTCGCCGACCGGGTCACGGTCCTTCGGCGCGGACAGTCGGTGGCCACGGTGCCGGCCGCCGGCGCCACGCCGCGTTCGCTGGCCTCGCTGATGGTGGGGCACGAGATCGAAGCCGGCCGCAGGCAGGAGGATGCAAACGAGCCCGGTGAGGCCGTGCTCGAGCTCGAGGAAGTGTGGGCCGCCGGCGACCTCGGCGTGGCTGCGCTTCGAGACGTGTCGCTGACCGTGTGCGCCGGGGAGATCGTGGGCGTCGCCGGCGTCGCGGGCAACGGGCAGCGCGAGCTTGCGGAAACGATCGTCGGGATGCGTCCGGCGACTGCTGGGAAGGTGCGCGTCGGGGGGCGAAGTGTTCGCAACGGCGATCCTCGCGCCGCGATCGGCGCCGGTGTCGCTTACGTTCCCGAAGACCGCCTCGGCACCGGCGTCGCGCCGGGTCTGAGCGTTGCCTCGAACGTCGTGCTGAAGGCGTACCGTAAGCCGCAGGTATCGCTCGGCCCGATCCTGCGCATGCGGCGCATCCGTGAGCTCGCCGAGCGTGTCATCGAGCGTTACGACGTACGGACGTCGGGCCCGAATGTTCCGGCCTGGCAACTGTCGGGCGGCAACCTGCAGAAGGTCGTGCTCGCGCGGGAGTTCTCCGGAGAACCGGTCGCGCTCGTCGCGGCGGCGCCCACTCGCGGGCTCGACGTTGCGGGCATCGAGACGGTGCATTCGTACCTGCGTGACGCTGCCGCGCGGGGAGTGGCGGTTCTGCTGATCAGCGAGGACCTCGACGAGATCCTCATGCTCGCCGACCGGATCGCGGTCATGTACGAGGGCGCGATCGCGGGGGAGCGTGACGCACGAGTCGCGACCGCCGAGGAGATCGGGCTGTTGATGGCCGGCGGCGGCGACTGATGCGGATCGAGCGCCGGCTCCGGCAGCCGTGGTGGCTCACGGTCGTGGTGCCGGTCCTCTCCATCGCGGTCGCGTTCGTCCTCTCGGCGTTCGTTCTCCTGCTGACCGGCCATCCGCCGCTGCGGTCCTTCCACCGCCTGTTCGACGCCGCGTTCACCGGGAACGGCGCGTTGAGCGAGACGATCGTCTCGGCCACACCGCTTGCCTTCACAGGGCTCGCCGCGGCTGTCGCCTTCCGCATGAACCTCTTCAACATCGGCGGGGAGGGCCAGCTTTACGCGGGCGCGATCACGGGCGCGACCGTCGGACTTCTACTAGCAGGTTCGCCGTCGCCGCTGATCTTCGCCGCGATGATCGCCGCCGGCGCTGCAGGGGGCGCGCTGCTCGCAGCGATCCCGGGAATTCTGCGTGCGTTCTTCTCGACGAACGAGATCATCACATCGCTGATGCTCAACTACGTCGTCGGTCTGGTGCTGGAGTACCTGATCTTCGACAGTCACTCGTACCTGCGTGACACGTCCGGCTTCGAGGCGAGCGTCTTCCCTCAGGGCAAGACGCTCCCGGACGAGGCGACCTGGTCGAGCTGGACGATTCACGGGGTCGTTCTGCCGCTCGGCTTCGTGCTCGCAATCGCTGTTGCCGTTCTCGTCTGGGTGCTCTACTCGCGTACGCGGTTCGGCTTCGAGGTTCAGGTGATCGGCGACTCGCCACGTGCCGGCCGGTATGCGGGAATGCGCACGCGGCGCAAGATCCTGGCGGTCATGTGCCTCTCGGGTGCGATCGCCGGTCTCGGCGGCGCGAGCCAGACCGGCGACTTCCGCCACCAGCTCGATCCGCGCGGCCTACGCGCTGCGAACTACGGGTACACGGGCATCGTCGTCGCTGCGCTCGCCCGTTACAACCCGTTTGCGGTCGTGCTCGTGGCGTTGCTGCTCGGTGGCTTGCAGAACGCCGGCTTCACGTTGCAGGGCGCCGACTTCCCGGCAGGTCTCGTCGGCGTCATG
>DATHGN010000172.1:0-26620 GCA_035317565.1 Gaiellaceae bacterium | reverse complement strand
GCAGATCTTTGCGCTCGCGGTGATGGCAGTCGCCGCCTCCGAGGTCGTCGTCGGTCTCGGGCTGATCGTCGCGCTCAACCGCAAGCGCGTGCCGCTCGACGTCGACCGGCTGAGCTCACTCCGCGGCTAGATGGTCTACGGGTCCTGGATCTGCCTGCTCTCGCCGCTCGCCGCGGCCGGACTGATCACGCTCGCGGGCGAGCGCATCACGCGGCGCGGTGCCGGCTATCTCGCGACCCTCTCCTGCTTCGTCTCCTTCGGCGGGGCGATCGCGGCCTTCGTGTCGCTGCTCGGCCGTCACGCGGAGCAGCGCAGCGTCCTCTCGACCGCGTGGATCTGGATCACAGGCGGCACGTTCCGCTCGGGTTTCGAGGTGCTGATCGACCCGTTGAGCGTGATGATGATGCTGATCGTCTCGGGAGTCGGCGCACTGATCGTCCTCTACTCGATCGGCTACATGGACGGCGACCGGGAAGAGCGCCGCTACTTCGCCTACATGGCGCTGTTCGTCTTCTCGATGCTGTTGCTCGTCCAGGGCGGGAACCTGCTGATCCTGCTCGCCGGCTGGGGAATGGTCGGGCTCTCCTCGTACCTCTTGATCGGCTTCTGGCACGAGCGCCCGAGTGCGATCGCCGCTGCGAAGAAGGCCTTCGTCATGAATGCGATCGGCGACGCGACGATGGCGCTTGCGCTCTTCCTGCTGATCCAGAAGGCGGGCTCGGTCGAGTTCGGGATCCTCGGCGGCGAGTACAGCTCGACCGTCGCGAACCTCGTCGCGCTCGGCTTGCTCGGCGGCGCGGTCGCGAAGTCGGCACAGCTGCCGTTGCAGACGTGGTTGCCGGACGCGATGGAAGGCCCGACGCCGGTCAGCGCCCTCATCCACGCGGCGACGATGGTCACCGCCGGCGTCTACCTGATCGTGCGCACGCACGCGATCTTCGAGTCGGCTCCGCACGTCGCCGACCTCGCCGCCGGTCTCGGTACAGCGACGCTGCTCGTCGCAGGCCTGGTCGCGCTCGTGCAGGTCGACATCAAACGCGTGATCGCGTACTCGACCATGTCGCAGATCGGCTACATGTTCCTCGCTGTCGGACTGGGCGCGTACGCGAACGGGATGTTCCATCTGATGACGCACGCCTTCTTCAAGGCGCTGCTCTTCATGGCCGCCGGCATCGTCATCCACACGCTCACCGACGAACAGGACATCCGCAAGATGGGCGGGTTACGCAGGTTGCTGCCGAAAACGTTCATCGCGTTCGCGATCGGCTCGGTGGCCCTGGTCGGGCTACCGCCCTTCGCCGGCTTCTTCTCGAAGGACTCGATCCTCGCCGACGCGATGGACCGCGGGGCTTTCGGCTACGTCCTCTGGGTCGTGGGTCTCGCGGGGACGTTCCTGACCGGGCTCTACACGTTCAGGCTCCTTTTCCTCGTGTTCTGGGGTGAGCCGAGCCCGTTCGTCCGGGAGCACTTCCATGCCCTCAAGCGCGACTTGGCCGGTTTGACGATGGGAGTGCCCGTCGCAGTGCTCGCCGTCCTCTCGGTCATCGGCGGGTGGATCCAGTTCGCGCCGCTCTGGCATCCGGTGGAGACGTGGCTGCAGAGCGTCGCGGAGCCGGTGGTCACGCCGACGGACTGGCAGGAGGCCATCTCGAGCGCGCTCGCCGTGCTGCTCGGGCTCCTCGGGATCTACGTCGCCTGGGCCCTCTACGCAGTCAAGACGTTCACCGTGCCGCGGTTCGCCTTTGCGCAGCGTGTGCTCGAGCACAGGTTCTATTTCGACGAGCTGTACGACGCGCTGTTCTACCGTCCCACCGTCTGGCTGGCCAAAGCGCTCTACCGAGGTGTCGAGGACCCGCTGATCGCGGAGTCGTCGACGTCTCTCGGACAGGACACGCGTAACCTCGGCCGAGTCGTCGCTCGCCTCCAGACGGGGCTGGTGCGCACCTACGTGCTCGCCATCGCCTCGAGTGCGGCCGTCCTCGCCATCGTCTTCATCGCGGTCAAATGACGACGCTGCTGATCCTCCTGCCCCTCGCTGCGGCACTCGTCATCTGGGTGCTGCCGCTGAACGACATCTCTGCGGGCGCCCTTGCCCTGCTCGCCGCTCTCGTAGAGGTCGGCCTCTGGATTCAGCTGCTCGTCCGCTACGACTTTGCACAGGGCGGCCTTCAGTTCGCGCAGGAGCGGGCCTGGTTCAGCGACCTGCACGTCTCGTACCACGTGGGGGTCTACGGGTTCTCGGTCTGGCTCGTCGGACTCACGGTCGTCGCGATGGCGGCAGCGATCGCCTACGGGTTCTGGGTCGGCCGCGACCGCGTACGCGCCTACATGGGACTCATGCTGTTCCTGTCCGGCGCGATCGTCGGAGTCTTCACGGCGCAGGATCTGCTGCTCTTCTACGCCTTCTTCGAGGCGATGATGATCCCGCTGTACATCCTCGTGGGCGTCTGGGGCGGCCCGGGCCGGCTGGGGGCCACGCTCAAGTTCGTGCTCTACACGATGGCGGGCTCGCTGCTGATGCTGGCCTCGATCATCGTCTACGGGCTCTCGCAGAACACCTTCGACCTGACCCAGATCGGCCAGAGCTCGAGCGACTGGGTCTTCCTGGGATTCGTGGCGGCGTTCGCGATCAAGGCGCCACTCTTCCCCTTGCACGGCTGGCTGCCCGACGCGTACCGCGAGTCGTCTCCCGAGGTCGCCGCGATTCTCTCCGGCGTCGTCTCGAAAGCGGCCGCCTACGGCTTCCTGCGGATTGCGATCGCGAAGTTCCCCGAACCTGTGCAGCACTACCGCGCCCCGATCCTCGCCCTCGCAGCGATCGGGTTGATCTACGGCTCGCTGCTCGCATTTCGCGCGCCCGACATCCGCGGCGTGATCGCGTACTCGTCGCTCGCACAGATGGGGCTGATCACGATGGGCCTCTTCGCGGTCAACGACCTCGGCTTTGACGGCGCTGTGCTCCAGATGGTGAACCACGGCCTCGTGTCGGCCGCGCTCTTCCTGCTCGCCGGCATGGTGGAACGGCGAACGCTCACGGGTGAGCTCACGCGGCTCGGCGGCATGGCGCGCGGTCGGCCGGCGCTCGCGACAGTGCTGATCACCACCGGAGTGATCGCCCTTGCGGTGCCGCTGTCGTCGGCGTTCGCCGGTGAGTTCCTGATCCTCGCCGGCGTGTTCCGTCAGGGCTGGGGGTGGTCGGTCGTCGGCGCCGTTGCGATCGTCCTCGCTGCCGCCTACGTCCTGCGGCTGATCTCGGCTGTTCTCCACCGCGACGTTGGTCCCGCAGTCTCCGACTCCGCGCTCGACCTTCGGCCGGCGGAGCTCGGCGTCGTCGTCCCGCTCGTCGCCTGCCTGCTCGCCCTCTCGGCGTGGCCCGCGGCGATCACGGAGCACTCCTTCCGAAACGACCGCGGTCAGACCGACGTGTCCCAGGGCTTCAAGTGATTCACGGGCCGCACATCGACTGGTTCGCGCTCGCCGCGGTCAACAGCCTGCTCGCCGCCGCTGCGCTGGCGCTCCTCTCGGCGGTGCTCGTCCCGGGCCCGTTGCGCAGGCCCGTCGCAGCCTCGCTCTGCGCGCTCGGCTATGCGGCCGCAACCGGCTTCGCGATCGCGCTCTACGTCAGGTCGCCGCACGGGCACGGCGTCGTCGTGGATGCGTTCCGCCGCGATCGTCTCGCCGAGCTGGCGGGCATCATCCTCGCGGGCTCGGGCCTGCTCGCCACCGCGATCTCCTACCGAGAGCGCATGCGCGAGCACCACGGCGAGTACTACGCACTCCTTGCCGCAGCCGGCGGCGGGATGCTGTTCTTTGTCGGCACCAACAACCTGATGACGCTCTTCCTCGGGCTCGAGTGGTTCTCGATCTGCCTCTACATCCTGTGCGCGATCGATCGCGACCGGCTCGGCGGCCTGGAGGCGGCACTCAAGTATCTCGTCATCGGCGGCTTCGGCTCTGCGGTCCTGCTGTTCGGCTCGGCGCTCGTCTACGGCGCCACCGGGCAGCTGGGCTTCGGCGCGATCTCGGCAGCGGGACACGCACACGACTCGTTGCTCGTCTTCGGTCTCGCCATGATCATCGCCGGCCTCGCCTTCAAGGCTTCCGCAGCGCCGTTCCACATGTGGACGCCCGACGTCTACGAAGGCGCGCCGACCCCGGTGACCGCGTTCATGGCTGCTGCGACGAAGGCGGCGGCGCTCGTCGTCACGCTGCGCCTGCTCGTCACGGCGTTCCCGGGCGACGCACACCTCTGGACGGTCGCACTCGCGGCGATTGCCGTCTGCTCACTCGTGATCGGCAACCTCGCCGCACTGGTACAGAAAGGCGTGAAGCGGATGCTGGCCTACTCGTCGATCTCCCAGGCGGGCTTCATGCTCATCGCGGTCTCGGCGAATTCGAACCTCGGCGCTCGGGCGCTCCTCTTCTACCTCGTTCCGTACGCGGCGATGTCTCTTGGCTCGTTTGCCGTCGTCGCTGCGCGCGAGCGTGAGCTCGGCGTCCCGGTGACCTTCGAGAACATGGCCGGGTTCGGCTGGGAGCGGCCGCTGCTCGGAGTCTCGATGTGGGCGTTCATGCTCGGCTTCGCCGGATTCCCGCTGACCGGCGGCTTCGTCGGCAAGTTCTACGCCTTCGCCGCCGCCTACGAGCACGGTTGGACCTGGCTCGTGATCGTCGGCGTGCTCGCGACGCTTGTGAGCCTCTACTACTACCTCGGCCTCGTGCGCGCGATGTTCATGCGGCGCACGGAGGATCTTCAGCTCGCGCCGATCGGCGGCTCGCCGCCGCGCGACGCGCTGCTACAGACGGCGGTCGTAGCCTGCCTCGTGGTCACGGTCGGCTCGTTCTTCGCGGTCCAGCCGCTGATCGACCTCGCCCGGCACGCGGCAAACAGCCTGTCCTTCTGAGTTAACCTCACCCATGGCCCGCTGGGCTCTCGCGCTGGCACTTGCACCGGCCGGGTTCGTCCTCTTGCTCGTTCAGCCGGCGTGGGACGTGCACTGGGAGGATCACCGAGCACACTTCTGGTTGGTCTTCTCGGTCGCGCTCGTCTCTGCACTGCTCGGGCTCGTGATGAGCGAAGCTGCGAGACGGCGCGGCGACGCACGTGTGTTCTTCGTCGGGCTCGCGTTTCTGACGAGCGCCGGCTTCCTCGGCCTGCACGCACTTGCCACACCGGGTGTGCTGCTCGACGGAAAGAACACGGGCTTTGTGATCGCTACGCCGATCGGGTTGTTTCTCGCCTCGATTCTCGCGGCGGTCTCGGGCCTCGACTTCACGTCCGAACAGAGCGCGTCGATCATGCGGCGTGAGCGCTGGATCCGAGCCGGGCTCCTTGTTCTCCTCGCCGCCTGGGCGGTCTGGTCGCTTGCGTCGCTGCCGCCGCTCGACCGCCCACTGCCGCCGAGCGATGCGCACGGACCGCTGATCGCCTTCGCGCTAGCGGGCGGCGGGCTCTATGCCTACGCGGCCTGGCGCTATCTCCAGCTGTACAGGCGGCGGCCGGCATTCCTGCTCGTCGCGGTGACCGTGGCCTGGGTCCTCCTCACCGAAGCACTGCTCGCAATCGCTTTCGCACGGAACTGGCATGCGACGTGGTGGGAGTGGCATCTCCTCATGGCCGCCGCGTTTCTCCTCGTCGCGGCTGCGGTCCGGCGCGAGTACAAAGAGCGCGGCAGCGCAGCCGAGGCGCTCGACAATCTCTACCTCGAGCACACCATCGCCCGGGTGCACGACGGCTATGCCAAGGCGCTTGCCGATCTCTCTGCGGAGTCCGAGCGAAGCGGAGACATCTCGACGCGTGCGCACGAGGTCGCCGCCCAGTTCGGCCTCGCCGCCGATCAGGCCGCCTTGCTCGAGCGCGCCGCAGCGCAGCTCCGGGACATCGACCGGCTCTACAGGCCCTACGTTCCCGCCGCTCTCGCCTCGCGTCTTCGCGACGATCCGGGTGCGGCGGAGCTGGGTGGCGCGGAGCAGGAGATCACGGTCCTCTTCGCCGATCTCCAGGGGTTCACGGGCTTCAGCGAGCACGCCGACCCTGCAGACGTGATCGGGATGCTCAACGCGTACTGGGCAGTCACCGTCCCCGTCGTCGTTCGGGAGTACGAAGGACTGATCGAGCGATTCGCGGGCGACGCGGTCATGGTCGTCTTCAACGCTGCGGGGGACCAGCCGGATCACGCGCGGCGCGCGGTCGCAGCGGCGCTGGCGATGCAGCGTGCCGCGGATGAAGCGGCAAAGGACAGGCCCGGGTGGCCGCGGTTCCGCGCAGGCGTGAACACGGGCCCGGCGATCGTAGGCAACGTCGGCACGGCGGAGCAGCGAAGCTTTGCGGCGATCGGAGACACGACCAACCTCGCCTCACGACTTCAGACGGCAGCCGCGCCCGGTCAGGTCGTCGTCGGCTCGGCGACCGTCGCCGAGTTGGGCGGCGAGGCCGTGCTCGAATCGCTGGGGATGATCGACGTGAAGGGCAGAGAGGCTTCCGTGGAAGCCTTCGCCGTCATCCGGCTGGACTGAAGGTCAGGCGGACTCGGCCGCCGGCACGGCTTCCGGTGCGGGCTTGCTCGGCCGCGTGCGCAAGGGACGTGCAGCCCACTCGGGAAGCCACCAGTTCCACCTGCCCATGAGCATGACGATTGAGGGAACCAGCATCGCTCGAATCACCGTCGCATCGAAGATGATCCCGGCCGCCAACCCGATTCCGAACTGCTTGATGTCGGTGCCCGGGCTGGTTGACAGCACGAAGAAGGCGAACATCAACACGAGCGCGGCGCTGGTGACGAGCTTCCCGGTTCTCGCCAGCCCGAGTTGGACCGCCTGCGCCGTGTTGCCCGTCTCGTCGTACGCCTCGCGCATGCGCGTCATCATGAAAACCTCGTAGTCCATCGACAGTCCAAAGAGGAACGCGAAGATCATCAGCGGGATCCACGGGATGATGGATTGCGTCGCCGGCACCCCCCAGATCGCATCGGACCCGTGCCCCTGTTGGAAGATGAAGACGATGATCCCGAATGCCGCTCCGAGCGACACCAGGTTGAGGATCACGGCCTTCAGCGGCAGGAGCAGCGAGCGAAAGGCGCGCGCCAGGAGGACGTAGGTCAGCAGGACGACGAAGAGGAGAACGTAGGGGAAGTTGCCGTACACGGCGTGGACGAAGTCGCGGTCCTCGGGTGCGACGCCGCCGAGACTCGCCCCGGCCGGGAGTGCGTCCTTGACGCGAGAGATCGTCGGGCGTACGGCTTTGCTCGAGCCGTCGACGCTCGGAATCGCTTCCACGAGGGCCAGCCCGTCCTTGCGCCAGCTTTCCGGTGCGCTGGCACCGACAACGCCTTGGACACTGCTGAGGCGCTCCGCGACCTGGGCCGCGTCGCTCGCAGGCGTCAAGACGACGAACGGCTTGATCACCCCGGGAGAGATGCCTGCCTGCGTGAGCGCGTCCCGCCCGACGATCGCGTCACCCTTGCCCGGGAAGTCCTTCGCCTGTGCCTCGCTGGGATTCAGCTGGGAGCCGAGGGCGACCAGAACGGCGACGATCACCGCCCCAACCAGAGCCACAGGCAGTGGCCTGCGAACGACCAAGCGCGCCCAGCGCGCCCACCAGCCCGAGTCGGCGTCGCCCACGGTGACGAATCGCTTCGGCATCACACGCAGGCTGTTGATCCGATGCCCGAGCAGGGAGAGCAAGGCCGGCAGGAGCGTGATCGAGACCAGTACGGAGACCGCAGGGATCAGCATGCCGCCGATTCCGATCGACCTGATGAACGGCAGCGGCAGCAGGACCATGCTCAGCAGCCCGACGGCCACCGTCGAGCCGGAAACGATGACCGACCTGCCCGCGTGCGTCACCGTCTCGACCAGGGCCGTCTCGACGTCCTCGCCTTGAGCCAGCTCCTCGCGGAAGCGGAAGATCATCAGCAGCGCGTAGTCGATCGCGACGCCGAGACCGACGAGCGCAATCAGGAACTGGACGATGATCGAAACGTCCGTCACGTAGGTCAAAAGCCACACGAGCGTGAACGTGTTGAGGATCGCGGTGATCGCAATGGCGAGCGGGATCGCGACTGCGGGCAGCGTCCCGAAGACGAACATGAGAATCACGAGCGCTCCGACGCCGCCGATCAGCGCCTCCGTCAGCACGCTCGGGCCGGTACCGCCTCCGCTCGTCGCGTCGTAGAGCGGCAGGAGGCCGGTGAGGTGCGCCTGCACCCCCGGCGGGGCGTTCGCCTGCAGCGCGGCGCGCACAGCGTCGAGATGCGGTGTGGTGGAGAACGTGTTCTGTCCGGGTGGATAGATCTCGGCGAAGGTCGTGTGGCCGTCGCGGGAGACGTAGATCTTGCTCTTGGTGTCGAAGTACGAGCTGACGCGCGAGCCGGGGTTGACGGCCGCAGCCTTCTCGATCGCCGGAGCGAGGTTCTCCTTCGTGACGTCGCCGGCCGAATGGAACACTGCGACGAGCGGCGCCTGCTCGCCCGTCCCGAATGTCTTGAGCGCCTTCTGGTTCGTCTCGTACGCCGAATAGCCGGGAATCGAGAACGACTCGAACCAGCGATTCGAGACGCGCGACGTGGCGAACACGCCGAACACGGTCAGGACGACCCAGAGCGCGACGAAACGGCCGCGGCGGCGGTGCACCACGTGAGCTAGGCGCGTGAGCATGGTCCGCTTCTACCTGTCGAGGGACGCGCAGCGCAATTGTGAACCGCTCAGGCCGATTCGGGAACCGTGCGCCCGAGTGGGATCAGCACGCCCACGGCAACCGCCGCGTACAGCAGGAGGGCCAAGACCAGCGAGGAGACGGCAAAGTGCGGAACGCCACCCACGACGGCCGGGCTCCGAAGGGCCGCGCTGACTACCAGCACGACCACTGCCAGGCCTGCGAGGAGGGGACGTGCCAGGCTGCAGCGGGACTCGAGCACGTCGCCGTAGCAGTCGAGGGCCACGAAGCTCGCGGCGGGGATGGCGAAGAGGAGGAACGCGAGCGCGAGACCGTGGTCGCCGCCGAGATCCGAGAAGAGGGCCGACGCCACGAGCAGGGCCGGAAGGAGGCGGCGGGACATCCCGACCAAGCTTCGCCTTCGCCCCGGACGTTCCTTTACGCTCCGCGCCACCGGTTGCCCAGACCAAAGGAGACCCATGGCTGACGCGTCGCTGACCTGGCTCGGACACGCCTCGTTCCGGCTCGACTCCCCAGGTGGGAAACGCATCTACGTCGATCCCTGGCTCGAGAACCCCAAGTGCCCCGACGCCGAGAAGGAGCCTGAGCGCTGCGACGTGATCGCGGTCACGCACGGCCACGACGATCACGTCGGCTCGACGATCGAGCTCTCGAAGAAGTTCGGTCCGCTGCCGATCGTGGCGATGATCGAGCTCAAGGAGTGGCTGAAGGCGAACGGCGCCCAGGCGGACGAGCTTCCCGGCCCGAACAAGGGCGGCACGGTCGAGGCCGCCGGCGTGAAGTTCACGCTGACGAACGCCTTCCACTCGGGCTCCGCGCCCGACGGCTCCTACGGCGGCGAGCCGGCGGGGATCGTCGTCGAGCTCGAGAACGGCACGAAGGTCTACTTCGCCGGCGACACGTGCGTCTTCGGAGACATGCAACTGATTGGGAGGATCTATGCACCCGACGTCGCGGTTCTTCCGATCGGCGGACACTTCACGATGGACCCACGGGAGGCGGCGGTCGCCTGCGAGCTTCTGGGTGCAAAGCGCGTCGTGCCCTGTCACTACGGAACGTTTCCCCTCCTGGCCGGCACCCCCGACGAGCTGAGGCAGCTCGCGAAGGGCGTCGAGGTCGTCGCGGTCGATCCGGGAGGCTCGGTCGAGCTGTGAGGGAGCGCTGGTTCGGAGCAACCGGGCGGCGCGTCCCCGAGATCGCAGTCGAGGGCGAGCTCGACGTCCACGACGCGCTCGTGCTCGACGATCCATCCGACGCCGACAAGCTGCGAGCGGCGCACGAGGCCGGGCGCCCGATCGTCGTGCGGACCGCCTCCGCAGAAGAGGTGAAGGCAGCGCTCGCACATCCGGAGGTTGCGACGGCGCTGGTTCCTCCGAATCGGCGCGAGCTGCTCGAGCTCGACCTGCGCGAACTGACCTATGGGCCCTAGGCCGGTCGTCGCGACCTACTCGATCGTCGCCTGCGACCTCGAGGCCGGACAGTGGGGCGTCGGCGTGCAGTCGAAGTTCCTCGCGGTCGGATCGGTTGTCCCGTGGGCCGAGCCGCACGTCGGCGCGATTGCGACGCAGTCGTACGCGAATCCCCGGTACGGGCCGGACGGACTTGCGCTCCTGAAGAAAGGCCGCACCGCCGAGGAGGTCGTCGAGACGTTGACCTCCGCCGACGAGGGCCGCGCGGAGCGGCAGGTCGGGGTCGTGGACGGCGCGGGTGGCGCGGCGACCTTCACTGGTGAGGAGTGCCACGACTGGGCGGGCGGCCGCACGGGCGCCGGCTATGCCGCGCAGGGGAACATCCTCGTCTCGCAGGAGACCGTCGACGCACTCGCGGTGACCTTCGAGCGTAACGGCCACCTCTCGTTGGCCGAGCGGCTGATCGAGTGCCTGGCGGCGGCGCAGGCCGCAGGAGGGGACCGGCGCGGCCAGCAGTCCGCATCGCTCCTCCTGGTCCAGCGGGACGCCGGCTACGCCGGCCTCTCGGACGTCGTCGTCGATCTGCGCGTGGACGACCACGAGCGCCCGATCTCAGAGCTTCAGCGCCTCTACGGGCTGCACAACGACATCTTCGGGGTGACACCGCCGGAAGACTGGATCCCTGTCGACGAGGCGCTCGCCGGCGAGCTGCGTGACCGGCTCGCGGCACTCGGCTACCGAGGGGAGCTCCGGAAGTCCTTCGCCGACTGGGCGGGCGCGGCGAATCTCGAGGAACGTGTCGACGGTGTCGAGCGCATCGATCCCGTCGTGCTCGGCGCCCTGCGAAAACAGTCCTAGGGCGCTCGAACTCCTGACAGCGTGACGAAGCGGTAGCCGCGGGCGCGCACCGCCCTGATCACTCCCGCTAGCGCCTTCGAGTCGATCGTGCTGTGGTCGCGTGACGAGCCGAGATGCATGAGCACGATCTCACCGGGAACGAGGTGCGCCAGCACGCGCCGGCCCGCACCCGCGACGGTCTGAAAGCGCAGTCCCATCCAACCCCACGTGTCGACGGTCCAGCGAATCGACACGTAACCGAGCCGATGCGCGATCCCCAACGTGCGTGAATCGCGCGCACCGTAAGGGAAGCGAAAGAGGGGACGCGGGTCACGGCCCGTGGCGCGTTCGATCATCGTCTGCGCGCGCGCGATCTCCTGCGTCGCAGCCGGAGTCGACAGCCGCCTCAGGTCGAGATGGTCGACGGTGTGATTTGCGACCGGATAGCGGCGGCCGATCGCGCGCGCAAGCCGCGGATACGTCTTCACGAAGTGGCCCGTGAGGAAGAACGTCCCGGGCACGTGCTCGCGTCTCAGGATCGCGAGGACGACCTGCGCCGCGTCGGCGTTGCCTCCACCGTCGAACGTCAGCGCGACGACATGCTGACGAGTCGAAAGCCGCACGAGCTCCCCTGCGACAACCGCCGGCGGGAGCGCCTGGGTCACGCGTCTCCCGGCAGGTGAACCCCGCTCGCGCGACTGCGCAGCGCGGGAACGGGATCCGCATGCGGCTGCGCGACGAGCAGCACCGCCCCGTAGCCGTCGCCGACGAGCGAATCGACCAGGAGCTGCAATCCGATCGCGAGTGCGAACGCCTTGTGCGCGTGCTCGCCACCGAAGGGCACAAGCTCGTCTTCGGACGCCGCGCCGGCGATCACGTCACCGTAGGTCACACGTCCCATGGAGACGTCGCTGACGATCGGCCTGCCGTGGGAGCTCGGGATGGCGATAGCAAGCGGGTTCGTCCCTGCGAGCTTCGGCCCACCCTCTGGATGGCCGAGGCGCGGCGGCGACGTCGCGGTCAGCACGGCCAGGAGCCCGCCCTCGGCGAGTCGCCGCGCCCAGTAGCCGAGCATCCCGGTGGGAAAACAGTCGTGCGCGACGATGAGCCTTGCGGCCTCGGGCGGATCCTCGAGCTGGCCGCCGCAGATCGCCGCCAGAGTCAGGTAGCCGAGCGCACCGCGGCCCTCCCACCGCTCGTAGCACCCTTCGGCCTCCACGCACTCCGGCTCGGCAGAGGGGTCGAGGCCTTGCAGCGTCTCGAGCCAGGCCACGCGCGCAAGACCGTGCCCTCGCTTCCCGCGCGCCTCGGCGTCGAGGAAGTGGTCGGCAAGGGTGCGGGTGTCCTCTTTCGAGAAACCGAGTGCGCTGATCCGCTCCTCGACCTGCACGGCGGCGAGCATACTTACGACGTGGTCTCGGAGGCGAAGCTCGAGAACGGCGTTCCGCAGAGCGCGGGCTGGTTCGTCGTCAATGCACGCGACGGACGCTGGGTGCACAACGAGATGGGGGACTATTGCGGTTTCGAAGGCAAGGACGAAGCGGCGTTCGAGCAGCTCGGGATCAACCTGAACGTGCTGCCTCCCGGAATGCCGATGGCGATGTACCACCAGGAGCCCGGGCAGGAGGACTTCCTCGTCCTGCGCGGTGAGTGCCTCCTGATCGTGGAAGGCGAGGAGCGTCCGCTCAAAGCCTGGGACTTCGTCCATTGCCCTCCACAGACGAAGCACGTCATCCTCGGGGCGGGAGACGAGCCGGCGCTCGTGCTGGCGGTCGGCGCGCGCAAGGGACAGGCGAGCTATCCCGTCGACGAGACGGCGATCCGCCACGGTGCCGGGGTCGATCAGGAGAGCGCGTCACCCAAGGAGGCGTATGCGAGGTTCGGGCCGCTCGAGGATGGCCCGGCGCCCGAGCTTTCGCTCTAGCGCGAGACGAGCGTGAGTGGCTTGACGATCGTGCCGCGGTCGAACGAGCTGATCTTGTCCGCGATCTGACGCAGCTCCTGCGCGCTCGTCGATTCCGGTGCCGCCGCCATCAGCGGCTCGCCGGCATCGCCGCACTCGCGCAGCAAGGGGTCGAGCGAGACGCGGCCGAGCAGAGGGATTCCGAGCTCAGCGGCGAGGCGATCGCCACCACCCGTCCCGAAGACATCGCCGGTCATGTTCTCGACGACGCCGACGAGTCGCATGCCGGTCTTCTGCGCCATCACGCCTGCGCGTGAGGCGACTTCCTGTGCGGCCGGCTGCGGTGTCGTGACGACGATCGTCTCCGCACGCGGCAGCAGCTGGCCGAGCGAGATCGCCACGTCGCCCGTTCCCGGCGGCATGTCGACGACGAGCACGTCGAGCTCACCCCAGTGCACGTCGGTCAAGAACTGCTCGAGCGCACGGTGCAGCATCGGACCACGCCACATGACCGGTTGATTTTCGTCGAGGAAGAAGCCGATCGACATCAGCTTCAGGTCGTGCTTGACCGGCGGGATGATCATCTTGTCGACGAGCACCGGCTTCTGGTGGATGCCGAGCACGCGCGGGATCGAATGTCCGTAGACGTCGGCATCGAGGACGCCTACCTGCTTGCCGCTCTGCGCGAACGCGACCGCCAGGTTGGCGGTCAACGTCGACTTGCCGACACCGCCCTTCCCGCTGCAGACCGCGAGCACGCGCGTGGACGCATCGAGTGAGATCCCTTTCGACCGTTCCTGCAGGCCCCCGCGCAGCTTCGTGGTCAGCGCCTGCCGTTCCTCGGCGGTCATCACGTCGAACCCGAGCGCGACACGCTCGACTCCGGGAACGTCGCGCAGAACGTCTGCGACCTGCGTCTCGAACGAGTCGCGCAGCGGACACCCTGCGATCGTCAGCGCGATCGTGACGCGCACGTCGCCGCCGTCGATCCCGACGTCCCGCACCATGTCGAGCTCGGTCACGGGCCGCTTGAGCTCGGGATCGATGACCCGCTCGAGTGCCTTCAGGATCAGATCGCGGTCGGGCTCGCTCATCCCTCTGAGCCTAGCCGCTCCAACTTCTTCGCCGCGGGTGCGAGCGGGCGCGCCTCCTCGAGCACGGGAACGAAAAGGTCACCATGCTCCTCGATCCTCTGCAGCGCCTCTGCCATGCCGAAGTCGCGCGGCCGAAGCCCCGGCTTCAGCTCCTCCCAGCGCAGCGGCGTCGACACCGGCGCGCCCGGCTTCGGACGCACGGAGTACACCGAGGCGATCGTCTTGCCGTGGCCGTTCTGCCGGTGGTCGACGAGAACTCCCTCACGCTTCTTCTTCAACCACTCGGTGGTGATCTTGCCCGGATGGCGGGCCTCGAGCAGTCGCGACGCCTTTTCCGCGAACGCGTACGTCTGCGGGAACGTCGAACGCCTGGTGATCGGCGCGACGACGTGGATGCCGTCGGCACCGCTCGTCTTGACGTAGCCGGGCAGCTCGAGCTCGTCGAGCAGCTCCCGGATGAGGTGCGCCACCTCGATCGCGAGCTCGAAGCCGTCGTCGGGCGGATCGAGGTCGAAGAGAACGAAGTCCGGCCGGTCCGGCTTGTCGACGCGCGAGTACCACGCGTTCATGTCGATGCAGTTGTTCTGCACCATGAACAGCACTGCTTCCGGCGAATTGACGAGCGCGAAGTCGACGAGCCGCGACTCGCCCTCCCGCGGCCACGTCCGGAACTGACGCGTCGGGATCCAGCTTGGTAGGTGCTTGGGCGCCTGCTTCTGGAAGAACGCCTCGCCGTAGATGCCGTGGGGATAGCGCTTCATCGTGAACGGACGATTCTCGAGATGGGGAACGATCGTCGGCCCGACCTTCCCGTAGTAGTCGAAGAGATCGCCCTTCGTGACCCCGTCCTCGGGATAGAGGACGCGGTCCGCAGAGCTCAGCTTGACAGTCTTCGTTTCAGCCATAGGGCATTCCTGACGGCGAAGGCTTCCCAGTCGTTGTTGAAGTATGCGTAGATCTCGACGTCACGACGCCAGTTTTCGAAGCGCTGCGCCCACTCTTCGAGCTCGCGCCGGCTGTAGTTCCCGCGTCTGCCACGGGATCCGTGATGGAAGCGGACGTAGGTCCAGTCGGTGGTGAGCTCGGAGGTCTGGAACTCCTTCACCTCCGGACGGTCGCCGATCACGAGTGCCGCGGCGTGTACGCGCAAGAGCTCGTACACGGGCTCTGCGAACCAACTCGAATGGCGGAACTCGAAGCAGTGCCGGCCAGGCGGCAACGCGGCGAGCGCCGCACCTAGCCGTTCGTCGTCGCGCTGGAAATTCGCGGGAAGCTGCCAGAGCACGGGACCGAGCTTCGGCGACCGTACGAGCGGTTGCAACCGCCCGTAGTAGCGCTGCAGTCCGGCTTCGAGATCTCCAAGCCTCTTGATGTGCGTGAGATACCGGCTCGCCTTGACCGCGAAGACAAAGCCTGGCGGCGTCTCCTCGACCCAGCGCGCAACGGACGTCTCGAGCGGCAGCCTGTAGAAGGTGTTGTTGACCTCGACGGTGTCGAAGTACCGGGCGTAGTGCTGCAGCCAAAGCCGCGGTGGCTTGCCCTCGTAGAACTGGTCCTTCCACGCTGCGTAGTTCCAGCCGGAACAACCTATGCGGACAGGGCGCTCGCCAGCTTTCGGCACAGCTCCGGTGTTCCCGCTGCGACGACGCGTGAACGCCCTTCCAGGTCGAGCGGCGCCGATCCGAACGGCGGCGCGTCGAAGAGGTCGATCGCAAGCCCGCGCTCGCGGACGAGGAGCTGCGCGGCTGCGATGTCGACGGACCGCGCCGGCTTGAGCGAGCAGACGGCGTCAACCCGGCCTGCCGCGAGGTGGCAGAGCGAGAGAGCGAGCGAGCCCATGATGCGAAGGCGGTACGCCAGGTCGACGACTGCCGCGGCCTGCTCGGCGACCGCCTCGGTCCGGGTCGCCTCGAAGGAGAGAATCTCGATCTCGTCCTTCGGCAGCTGACCCTCGAGCGGCGCCCCGCTCAGTCGCGCTCCCTCGCCGCGAGTCGCGGTCCATTCCTCACCGGTTCCGAAGTCATGCACGAAGCCGAAGTCGACGTCGCCCATCGTCGGGCCCGACGCGACCGCGATCGAGAGCGAGAAGAAGCCGATGCCGCGCTTCGCGTTGAGCGACCCGTCGATCGGGTCGACGACGACGTACGTCTTCCCATCTCCCCGGATGCCGGCTTCCTCGGAGACGATCGTCACGTCCAGCCCGTCGAACCGGGCGAGGATCACGTTCTCGGCGGCCGCATCGATCGCCGTCGTCTCGTCTCCCCCCATGCCCGCGCCGACAACCGGCTCTCGCTCGGACCGGCCGGGCAACTCGAGGAGGACGCCGCGTACGTCGTCGACCGCGGCTCTGCAGAGCGCGAGCCAGTCAGTCAAGCGGGTGGAAGAGCAGGCCCGACGTCAGCTTGGGAAAGAAGTACGTGCTCTTCTGCGGCATCGTGTCGCCGCGCCGCGCAACGTCCCACACGTCCTCGATGCGTGTGGGCCGGAGCAGGAACGCGGCCTCTGCGTCGCCGCGGTCGACGGTTGCGACCGCATCTTTGCGCTGCGATGTGTACGTCACGCCCGTCGGTGCGATCCGCTCGACGATGTCGACGTCGAGCCCATCGCCGGCGAGAAGCTCGTACCGACCGTCGCGGTAGAGAACGACCCCGGGAAGCTCGTCGCCCGGCTCGTCGATCGGCGTTCCTCCCGCGCCGTTGACGTGCTCCGCGACACGGTGGGTCGGAAAGATCGTGAGCCCTTCCTGCCGCGTCGGCACTAGCACGACCATCAGGTAGGGCGAGCCGCCTTCCTGCGCGTAGGCGAGCGCCGTCTCGTAGCGGTGATGGCCGTCTGCGATCAGCAGCTCGGTCTGCTCGAAGCTCGGCGCAGCGCTGATCCGCCAGAGCTTGTCGCCGCCGCTTTGCAGGTCGGGCTCACGCGCGGGCGGCTCGAGCGGATCGCCTTCGTAGAGGAGGAAGATCGGCTCGAGCTGTGTCTCGGTCGCGCGGAGGAGCCGCAACCGCCCTTCCTTCGGGCCGCTGTGCGTGCGTTCGTGCGGCAGCACCACGCGGTTCTCGTAGGGCTCGGCTCGGAGCGAGGCGACCAGACCGGAGCGGTTACGGGCGACGCCGTCGGGACCGACGTAGTCCTGCGAGAGGAACCAGTAGGCCGGCTCTTCGTCGCGGGCGAGGACTCCGCGCCGGCGCCAATCAGCGATCGCAGCGCGGGCCTCCTCCTCGGTGTCCGGCAGGGTCAGATGGACGACGTTGTACGGGCTTTTGGTGAGGAGCTCCAAGCGCTCCGCGGGCGAGATGACGTCGTACGGAGGAGCCACGAGCTGGGCGAGCGGGCCGGCGCTCTGCTCGTCGTAACGCTCCGCCCTGAACGGCTTGACCACGGCCATCTCGGGCGACCCTAGCATCCGTCCTCGGACCTAGACTCCTTCCGTGAGCGCAATCGCAGAGCTGGCCGAGGAGCGGGTCGTCGAAGGGGTCTACGCGGTCGCGCGCAAGCAGCGAATGCGGACGAAAGGCGGCGCCCCGTACCTGGCGCTCGAACTCGTCGACCCGAGCGGGCGAATCGACGCCCGCGTCTGGCACGACGTCGAGCTGCTCGATGCCCGCTTCACCGAGGGCGACGCGGTGCGCGTCCTGGGCCGGGTGGAGAAGTTCCGCGACCGGCTCCAGGTCGACGTACGCACGCTCGAGGCCGCGCCCGAGGCCGACCCGGCCGACTTCGCGCCCGCGATGCGGCGCGACGCCGAAGAACTGGACGGCTTTCTCGAGTTCCTCGCCGCCGAGATTGTCCATCCCGGTCTCGCGGCCGTGGTAAAGCGCTTCCTCTCGGATAACGCGCTGCGCGCGGCGCTCCGCCGCCTGCCTGCTGCGGAGACACACCACTCGTATGCCGGCGGGCTGCTCGAGCACACGGTCGGGGTCACGACGCTCTGCCGGGAGACGGCGCAGCTGCACCCGCGTCTCCGCTCGGACCTCTTGCTGGCCGCAGCGCTCCTGCACGACATCGGCCGCGTCGCGGAGCTCACCTCGGGCCCGACCTTCCGTCAGACCGACGAGGGCCGCCTCCTGGGTCACGTCCATCTCGGCCTGCGACTGGTCGAGGAACGCGGCGCCTCACTCGAGGCAGCCGCCCGCTCGGAGCTCTTGCACGCGATCGCGTGCCACCACGACGCACGCTCCGCCCGCACCGCCGAAGCGTCTGTCCTGTACCACGCGAATCAACTCGACGCGGTCGCTGCGACGCGTCCCGTTCCTCACAGCTAGCGTCGCGCGATGAAGTCGATCGGACTGGCGCTGGGCGCGAGCCTGACGTGGGGATTCGCCGACTTCTTTGGGCCTCTCAAAGGACGGACGCTCGGCGCGCTCCGCGTCCTCTTCTACGTGCAGGTCGGCGGGCTCGCTGCGATCGCGCTCATCGTCGCCGTCCGAGGCAAGGGCCCGGCCGATTCCGCCGCGCTCTTTGCCGTCCCGGCGGCGATCTCCGGCACGCTCGGTCTCTACGCGTACTACCGAGGCATGGCGGTAGGCGCCATGAGCATCGTGGCGCCGATCGCAGGCATCTCGGCGGTCGTGCCGGTTGCATTCGGAATCGCAACCGGCGATCGCCCCTCGACCTGGCAGTGGCTGGGGATCCTGGCGGCGCTCGGAGGCGTCTTCCTGGCCTCACGGGAGCCGGGGCGCGGGGGGAAGGTCGCTGCGGGCGTCGGCCTGGCCCTGCTTGCGGCGCTCGGCTTCGGCGGCTACTTCCCGCCGATGCACGCGGCCGGCGAAGCGGACTTCTGGTGGGCATCGCTGATCTTCCGGATGACGTCCACGTCGGTGATCCTCGCAGCGGTTGCGATTCGCCGGCCGTCACTCGCCATCCAACCGCTCCAGGTCCCGCTGCTCGCGCTGATCGGAATCGGCGACATGCTCGGCAACCTCCTCTTCGCCGCGGCATCGACGAGCGGCCTGGTGAGCATCACCTCCGTTCTGGCGTCTCTCTATCCGATCGTGACCGTGATCCTCGCGCGCTTCGTGTTGCGGGAACGCGTCGCGCGTTCGCAAGAGGCCGGGATCGTGCTCACGCTCGCCGGCGTCGCACTGATCTCGGCAGGTTAGAGCGGCAAGTTCGCAACGCGGCGCTCGATCTCGTCGCGGATTGCGCGCACGGTCTCCAGATCCTCACCGGCCGGGTCCTGCAGCTCCCAGTCGACGTACTTCTTGCCCGGGATCACTGGACAGGCGTCGCCGCAACCCATCGTGACGACGAGGTCCGCCCACTCGGCGTCGGCTGTCTCGAGCTTCTTCGGCACCCGGTCGGCGAGCTCCGGCATCAGCTCGGCGACTTCGGGATGGACGTGCTTGGCGGGAGCCGTTCCGGCGGAGCGCGCGTTGCCGCCACGCTGCGTGTAGAGCGCCTGCGCGATCTGTGAGCGCCCTGCGTTCTGCCGGCAGACGAAGAGGACCTTCACGAGCCCAGAGCTCCCCGCAGCGCGGCGATGGCCTCCGGCACCAGCCGGTAGTACGCCCAGGTCCCACGTCGGGAGGACTCGACGAGCCCCGCCTCGCGCAGGATCTTGAGATGGTGAGAGATCGTCGGCTGCGAAAGCGCGAAGGTCTCGGTGAGGTTGCACACGCAGACCTCTTCCGCCGCCGAAAGGCTGTTGATGATCGCCACACGCGTCGGGTCGGCAAGCGCCTTGAACCGTGCGGCGAGCTCCTCTGCGGCGGGACGATCGAGCGGCTCGACCTCAGGGCCGCAGCAGATCGCCCGGAGAACTGGAAGAGCTTGCATCGATGGATATCAATGTATCATGCGCCTGTCAACGAAGGGAGGATCGAGATGAAAGCCTGCTGCGAGGACTGCTGCAGCGGCGGTTGTTGCGACTGCTGCTAGCAGCAATGGGTGCGGAGGAGCCCGGGCCTCCCACCCTCACCGAACCTTCCAAGACCCGCTACGCCGCTCGCAGAAGCGCCTGAAAAGGCTCCGTCGTCTCAGGCACGAGTCGATAACTGGAGCATGTCCCCTCGCGAAAACACGATACGAACCCTGCTTCGCGCAGCAAGCGCAAGTGGTGCGAGACAGTCGGCTGGCTCAGATCAAATGCCGAGGTGAGTTCCGACACGCGCGCAGAACTGAAGTCTGCCAGCGCAAACAAAATTGCAACTCGAGTCGGATCGGCGAGGACCTTGAATTTGCGGGCCCACATTGTCGCGTGCGGCATGTCAACGGAAATAGCGACCGTGGCTCGGGCAACGACCGGCTGGCCCCGAGCCGTCGCATCACGCGCGCCGCGGTGTAGAAGCGTGTGGCAGTTGGCGCACAGCGTCTCAAGATTCGCCGGCGTGTTGTTTGTGCGATCGAGATCGACATGATGCACTTCGAGTTGACAGAGATGCGAGGGCTCGAACCCACACCGCTCGCAAACCGTACCGAGATGGCGGCGATACGAAGGCATGGGCACAGATTAGATGTCTCCTCTGACAACTAACCCCTTTTGGACACGTCCTTCAAACGTTGAAACGCACGTTCAACACGTCGCCGTCTTCAACGACGTAGGTCTTCCCCTCCAAGCGCTGCAATCCACGGCGGGCGGCCTCCGCGTGCGAGCCGGCCTCGACGAGGTCTTCCCAGCGGATCACCTCGGCACGGATGAAACCGCGCGCGATGTCGGTGTGGATTGTTTCCGCGGCCTCGAGCGCCGTCCGTCCACGTCGTAGCGACCACGCGCGCGTCTCCTTCTCGCCCGCCGTGAAGAAGCTGATCAGTCCTAGCTCGTCGCTCAGGCGGCGCACAACCTCCTCGAGCGCCGAGGCGTCCTCCCGGAAGTCGGCGGCCTCCGCCTCGGACATCTCCGCCAGCTCGGCCTCCAACTTGAGATCGATCCCGTTCGGCCCGTTCTCGACCGCGAGCAGCGGCTTCGTCGTCAGCGGCTCCAGACCGGCCGGCAGCTCGCCCGGCCAGTCCGCGAGGGTGCCACCCGCGTCGACGTGAGCGAGCACCCGTCCCAGCTCCTCGACTTCCTTCCGCAGCTGCGGATCGCCTGACTTCGCCTGCTTGGTCACCCGCTCGAGCCGACGCTCGACGTGGTCGCCGTCGGCAACGAGCAGCTCGAGGTTGAGTGTCTCGAGGTCGTCGGCAGGAACGCGCGTGCCGGAGAAGCCGTCGAGCACGACGAGGAGCGCATCGACCTGCCGGAGGTTCCCGAGCAGCTCGGGCCCGGTGCCTCTCACCTCGACAACGCGGATCGCGGCAGGAGTGACCTTGCGGGGATTGATGACGCCGGCGATCTTCGTCAACCGAGGATCCGGCACGCCGGCCATGCCGACGTCGCCGGTCGCGTGCGCACCGGTGAGCGCGTGGAACAGCGTCGACTTGCCGGAGCTCGGCAGCCCGACGATCCCAACCTCGAGGGCCAAGCTACCGCTCCGGAGTTTCGGGGATCTGCTTCTGCAGCGATACGAGCGCCCTGTGCTGCAACGACTTGATCGCGCCCTCGGTCTTGTCGAGGATCGTCGCGACTTCGGCGTTCGGCAGGTTGAACACGAACTTCAGCGTGAGGACCTGCTGTTGCTCCGTCGAGAGGTTCTCGATCAGCTCGAGCATGCTCTGCCGGCCGATCACCTGCATCGCCGCGGCCTCGGCCGAGGGCTCGCTCTCACCCTCGGGCTCGGGCACGTCTTCCTCTGGCTGCCAGCGGCGGTTCGCGCGGAAGTGGTCCATCGCAAGGTTGTGCGCGATGCGGAAGAGCCAGGCGGAGAACGGCGCGGACTGCCACTTGAAGCGCTTGATCGACTCGAGCATCTTCATGAACGTCTGCGTCGTCAGATCCTCTGCGTCGTGCCGGTTCCCGACGCTCATGTGGAGGTAGCTGTAGATGCGGTCGAAGTGGAGCAGGTAGAGCTCTTCGAGGGCCTGCCGGTCGCCCTGCTGGCCGCGGTCGACGAGCTTCCGCACGTGGGCGGTGGAGTCAGTCGCGGGCCGAGCGGCGGCCTGGGTGGCTTCTTCAGCCATTCAGCCAGGAAGATGCCCCTGTTGCGCCGCCCTCAACCCTGCGCGGCCGAGCCGAACCCGACGCGACTTTCCCGGGCGTAACGCTTCACGTAGACAACCCGCTGGAGGGCGATGGTGTAGCGACCGTCCTCGGCCTCGAGCGACAGCGCAGCCTCGCCCGTCCCGGCGCGGAGCTCCGCCGAGCCCAGGGCCTGCTCGAGAGCATCGGCACCCGACGGTGTGACAAGCGCCCCCATGATCTGCCCCCCGTCGAACGCCACCTCGATCCGAACTCGCTCTGGTTCAGCCAACTGAGACCACCTCCGAAAGTACGCCGTGGACGGAATCCGGGTGGACGAAGGCCACCTCGAGGCCGAAGAGGCCGGCACGCGGTTGATCGTCGATCAGCTCGGCACCTTCCCTCGTGAGCTCGGCGAGCGTGGCGCGAAGGTCGTTGACCTCGTAGGCGACGTGATGCATGCCCGGGCCGCGCTTCGCGAGGAAGCGGCCGACCGGTGTGTCCTGGCCGAGCGCTTCCAGCAGCTCGACGCGTCCGTCGCCAATTCTCAGCGACGCCGCGCGCACACCCTGATCGTCGATCGTCGCCTGATGCTCGACCTCGGCGCCGAAGAGCCGCTCGTAGGTCTCGAGGGCTGAATCGAGATCGTCGACCGCCACTCCGAGATGATGAATGCCGCGCGGCGCCACGCGGGCGATGCTACCCAGTCGCGCCGGCTCGGAGCTGTCTAGGCCTCGTTCGAGAGCGGGACGACGACCCGGGGCGTGCCGACCGTCTCGGAGGCGCGTGACTCGGCCTCGACGTCCGTGAGCAACAGCAAGACCTCTTCGCGCATGAGGGTCTCCTTCTCGAGGAGAGCCTGGCTCAAGCGGTCGAGTGAGCCACGGTGCTTCTCGATCAGCCGCACGGCTTCGGCGTAGGCATCGTCGGTGAGCAGTGCCTGCTCGTTGTCACGCACGCGCTTCGTCTCTTCGGAGAGCGCGTAGTTGTCCGCGCGCAGCGTGCGCGAGGAGACGACGTCCGACATCCCCCACTCGAAGACCATCGCGCGTGCGATCTCCGTCGCCCGTTCGAGATCGCTCGCGGCGCCGTTCGTGACCCGCCCGAAGACGACCTGCTCGGCGGCGCGACCGGCGAGCGCGATCTTGAGCATGTCGATCAGCTCTTCCTTCGACTCCATGTAACGATCCTCGTTCGGCAGGTGGAGCGTGTAGCCGAGTGCGTTCCCGCGCGAGACGATCGTCACCTTCTGCAGGTGCCCGACCTCACCCATGAGGTGAGACATGAGAGCGTGCCCGGCCTCGTGGTAGGCGAGGATCCGCCGCTCCTTATCGGTCAGCACCTTCTTCTGCTGCAGGCCCGCCACGATTCGCTCGAGTGCGTTGTCGAAGTCGGCTGCGCCAACGTACTTGGCCTCGCGACGGCCAGCGAGGATCGCTGCCTCGTTCGCGATGTTCGCGAGATCGGCGCCCGTCAGCCCGGATGTCTGTCGTGCGATCAGGTCGAGCTGTACGTCCGCGGAGAGCGGCTTCGTACGCGTGTGGACATGGAGGATCGCCTCACGGCCGACGCGATCCGGCGGAGCGACAAGCAACTGCCGGTCGAAGCGGCCGGGCCGCAGCAATGCCGGATCGAGATCTTGCAGACGGTTTGAGGCGCCCACGACGACGACCTGGTCGCCCGAGGCGAAACCGTCCAGCTCGACGAGCAGCTGGTTGAGCGTTTGATCCTGTTCACGGTTGAAGCTGCTGCCGGTGCGCGCAGCTCCGACGGCATCGAGCTCGTCGATGAAGATGATCGAGGGCGCGTTCTTGCGCGCCTCGGCGAAGAGCTTGCGAATCCTCGCTGCGCCGAGACCCGCGAACATCTCGACGAACGCGGAGGCGCTCTGCGCATAGAACTTCGCGCCGGACTCGGTGGCGGTCGCGCGGGCAAGGAGCGTCTTGCCGGTGCCCGGCGGGCCGTAGAGCAGCACGCCCTTCGGCACGACCGCGCCCAGCTGCTCGAAGCGCTTCGGGTCGCGGAGAAACTCGACGATCTCCGCGAGCTCCATCTTCGCCTCGTCGGCGCCGGCGATGTCGTTCCAGTCGATCGCCGTCCGTGGGTCGACGATCACCGTGGCCGGCTTCACACGCGGCATCAGCTGCAGCATGCGCCAGAAGATGTAGAGGAGCACGCAGTAGAACGTCAGGCCGAGCAGTGGCCACCAGTTGACCACGAAGTCCCTGAGATCAACCATGTACTGATGTAGATCCACCCCCGGCATCCCACACTCATCATCTTCATGGGAGGCCCCACGTCAACTAGAGGCCTGATCTAGAAGCTCGCGGCGACCTCCGCAGCGGACGTGAATTCGACTCCGTGCTCGCGCCACGAGGCCGTGCAGATCGCCACGCGCTCCTCGTCGAGGCCCCGTGCGGCGTCCTCGACGAAGCGCACCTCGAGGCCACGAGCCAGAAAGCCTCTGATCGCGGCGTCGTCGCAGACGTCCGTGGCGACGCCGAAGACGACGATCTCGGCCGGGTCGAGCCACTCGAGGAGCCGGCCGGTGTTCGGATTCGTGAAGACGTCGAAGCTCTTCTTCAGGAGCAGGAACTCCCGGCCGGCGAGGTACCGCTCGGGTAGCGGTTCCAGCGTGATCGGGACGGGATCGACCTGGTCGGTCTCAGGGATCTTCCGCGAGCCGTGCGTCCCGCGCAGGCAGTGCGGTGGATACGTCGTCCGATAGTCGGGCGTGTCCGAGAGCTCGTCGTCCGTGAGCTCGTGGTCGTCCGCCGAGGCCACGTGGACGATCCCCGCCGTCCGTGCAGCGTCGACCAGGAGCTTCATCGCGGGAATGGTCTCCTCGGCGCCGTCGGCGTAGAGCTTGCCGTGCGGGAGCATGAAGTCGACCTGGGTGTCAACGTCCCACAGAACTTTCACGTGACGAGCTCGAGCCGCGCGTTCGACTCGTACTTTCGGCCGACCTTGGCGCTCGGACGGCCGTCGGTCAGGACGATGTCGGCCGTGAAATCGTTCGAGCCGCGAATGAGTGACGAGCCGACGCCGTAGGCATCGACGGGGACGCTCTCCTCTTCGAACTCCTTGATCTTGTCGATCGTGAAACCGCCGGAGACGACGATCTTTACGTGCTCGAAGCCGTCGTCGTCGAGAGCATCGCGCACCTTGCGCACGAGCCGCTCGTTCACGCCTGAGGGCTTGAAGTCGCCGAGCTCCTCCCAGAGCGAACGGTCGACGAGCATCTCGGACGTATCGAGCCGCACACCCCAGAGCTTTGGGCCGAGGGCGCGCGCCACTTCGAGCGCCGTCTCCACGGAGTTGTTCTCGAAGTCGACGAGCACCGTGATGTTCATGTCATCGGAGGCCCACTCGGCGAACTTCGTCGCTGCGAGCACGGTGTTGCCGCCGTACGACGCGATCAGCGAATGCGGCACAGTGCCGATCCCGCGGCCGCCCCACCACGACGCCTGCTCGTCGGTCGTGACCCCGATCGGCGCGCCGACCACCCGTCCGGCGACGAAGGCCGCGTACCCGTCACCCGTCTGCACTCGATGATGATCGTGGCGCGCGGGCATGAAGATGAGCGGCTTCCCGTTCGCGGCCTCCAGCACGCGTACGACGTTCGATGTGATCAGCGTGCGCCGGGAGAGCACGCCGAGATACGCAGTCTCGAGGTGCGCGAAGAGGGTGTAGTCACCCTCGATCGTCATGACGGTCTCCCAGGGCTCGATTTGGTCACCGTCGTGAAGAGCGTGGACGGTGAGCTCGTCCCAGTCGTACGAGCAGAGCTTGAGGATGGCGATCGCCTCGTCCATCCCACCGAGCCACGCGCTCTTCTTCTGAAAGACCTGCAACACGACTCGCGGATGGCGGTCGTCCTGCAAGAGCGTCGCGCGCGCGTGGTTGAAGTACGCGTCGGCGTAGTAACCCTCGCGCATCTTCTCGACCGGAAGGTCGAAGATCTCCGGTGGGAGCCGCTCGCGAGTGCGCTGCTCGACGGCCACGAGCTATTCCCGTTCGAGCTCGAGGCACGCGGCGAGCGCGGCCTCTGCGACCTCGATCTGCTCCGGTGACGGCTCCGCGGTCGCGAATCTGTGCTGGAGCTCGTGGCCCGGTTTTGCGAGCGCTCGCGCGAGGCGCTTCTCGGGATTCCGCACCATCCAGCCGAAGATCTCGGTCGAGGCTGCGACGGCGAACAGCTGCGCTCCGAGGCGGGCAGGTCCACGCGCGTGCGCGGGAAAGCGCGACGCGAGCGTGTTGCCGATCGCGGTCGTCGCAAGTAGCGGGCCGAGCAGATGTGAGCCACAGCGGTTGTGTTCCTTGGTCGCGCGCTTCCCCTGCTCGTAGCTGCCGATCGAGATGTGCTCGGCGCCGTGGTAGGCGGCGACCTCCGAGCCCCGCAGCGCGAGAACAGCCGGCGCGAGGGAGAGCAGGCCGCCGACGAGCTCCTGCGCAGCCGGACGAACCGAAGGCGAGCCGCGCAGCAGCTTCACGACCGTCGCGCTGCCGAGCATCGCCGCGAGCACAGAGGGTCGCTGGAAGGGGAGCTTCGCCTCGGGTAACGCATGTCGGATCTGCGGGATGATCGCCATCGCGTCGAGCAGCCGGACGGGGCCTCGTAGGAGCGGGCTCTCGATCTTGTTCGCGAGCACACGCTTGCGCCGGGCAACGACCTTCACGTGTCCGTCGTCCGTTCGAATCGCGCACGCC
>DATHGN010000171.1:0-7057 GCA_035317565.1 Gaiellaceae bacterium | reverse complement strand
GCACGCTCGAAGGGCTCGACGTTCCTCGTCACGGACGATCCCGACGGCCAGAACCAGGCCGTCTCGACGGAGGACGCGGCAAGGTGGGCCGACCGCCAGGACCAGTACATCGCCGAGCAGGAGATGGTCGTGGTCGACGGTTACATCGGAAACGATCCCGAGTTCCGCACAGCGACGCGCCTCTACGTCGAGGCTGCGAACGCCAACATCGCCGGCATGCAGCAGCAGCTGTACTTCGGCCCACCTGAGGACGAGTTCGAGCCAGAGCTCACCGTCATCTACACGCCGAACCTGAACGCGGAAGGTTTTCCGGACGACCGGCTGATCATGGTCGACCTCGAGCAAGGGGTCACGCGCGTCTTCAACTCGGACTACTTCGGCGAGTCGAAGAAGGGCGGCCTCCGCATGTGGAACAAGCTCGTCTACGACCGCGGCGGCCTTCCTTTGCATGCCGGCTGCAAGATCATCCCGACGGACACGGGCGACAAGGTCTGCCTGACCGTCGGGCTGTCGGGCACCGGCAAGACGACCACGACCTTCACGAAGCAGAACGGCTCGTTGCCGGTGCAGGACGACTTCGTCGCATGGATGCCGGACGGACATGTGTACGTGACGGAAAACGGCTGCTTCGCGAAAACGTACGGACTCAATCCCGAAGACGAGCCAACGATCTACGGCGCGGTCACGCAACCGGACTCCTACCTCGAGAACGTGTCGCAGAAAGGTGACGAGGTCGACTTCTACGATGAGAGCTACACGCAGAACGGCCGCGCCACGTTCCCCTTCGGCGTGATCGATGCGGCAGCCGACCGCGAGATCGAGGACGCACACTTCCTGCTCATCCTCAATCGCAACGAGAACGTGATCCCCGCAGTCGCCAAGCTCGAAGGGCCGCAGGCAGCGGCTTATTTCATGCTCGGCGAAACGAAGGGGACAGCGGCCGGCGGCGCCGACGAGGCAGGCAAGTCACTGCGCGTGCCGGGAACGAATCCGTTCTTCCCGATGCTGCACGACCTGCAGGGCAATCGCTTCCTCGAGCTGCTCGAGGACCATCCGCTCGAGGTCTATCTGCTTAACACCGGACGCGTCGGAGGCCCCGAGGACGACGAGCGCTCGAAGAAGGTGCGGATCAAGCACTCCTCGGCGATCGTCAAGGGGATTGCGGAAGGCACGATCGAGTGGGAACTCGACCCGGACTTCGGGTACTTCGTCGCCGCTGCCGTACCGGGCATCGACGACGTTGAAGTCCTGCAGCCGCAGAAGCTCTACGAGCGAACGGGGCGGGGCGACGAGTACCGCGCTCTGGTGAAGCGTCTGAAGGCGGAACGAGCCGAGTTCCTCGACGATTTCCCGAGCCTGTCGGACGAGATCGTCGCCGCAGTTCGCTGACTCTCGCGTTGCCTCCGCGGTTGCCTCCGGTAACAAATCCCTGAGTCGGGGGTTATAGGCCGACCGGCCTACCCCGATTAGGGGGCTATGGGGCTTGCAACGCACAATCCCAACGGGCGCGGGAGGCTCGGCCTCTCGGCAACCGTTGCGTCTGCGGTCCTGTATAGCGTGGTCGTGCTGTTCGGCGTTGGGCCTGCCTCCCCCTCGGCTCCCGGCGCCGCGGCCGATCACCGTGCGTCGGTCGTGCTGGCTTCCCCGCACGACTTGGCCGTGGCCGGTCCCGCGCAGAGGCTGCCGCAGGCTTCGCCGGGACCGACACGGCAACGGCCGAGTGCGAGACCGCGCCTTGCTCAGGTCGGAACCGCATCGCCGTCTCCAGCGGAAGAGCCGTCGCTGAAGAATCCCTCTCCCCCCTCCCCGAGTCCCTCCCCGTCCTCTTCGTCGCCACGGTCCGCACAGCAGACGCCGGCGCCTGCACAGCTCGTCGAGGAAACCGCCCCCGTCGACGAGCGTCCTTCCACCGAGCTTCCCCTTCCGCTGGTTGAGCTTCCGCCGGTTGCGCTTCCGGACGTGACGGTGCCACCGCTTCCCGAGGTTTCGCTGCCGCTGCCGCTCCCGCAGCTGCCGGCGTCGCCTCCGCTTCCCTGAGCTAGCCTCGGCGGCATGCTCGCCGTGCCGAACCCGCCGCTCGACGATGGCGTCGTGAAGCTCAGACCCTGGTCCAAGGGAGACGTTCCCGCGTTGATCGAGTGTGTCGACGGCGACGAGGAGATCGCCCGCTGGCTGGACGCAGTCCCGCAGCCCTACCGCGAGGCCGAGGCTCAGGCGTGGGTCGACCAGGCGACGTCGTGGTGGCACGACGGCACTTCGGCTCCCTTCGCCGTGACCGAGTCTGAGACAGGGCGCGTCCTCGGCAGCGTGGGCTTCGGCTGGATCGGTGACCAGCGAAACGGAGAGGTCGGCTACTGGATGCGTCGCGAGGCGCGCGGCCGCGGCCTGACGACGCGCGCCCTGCACCTCATCTCCCGCTGGGCGCTCGACGAGCTCGGCTGCGCGCGGCTCCAGCTTCGGGCCGATCTGTTGAACCTGCCGTCGCAGCGTGTGGCCGAGAAGGCCGGCTTCACGCGTGAAGGCGTCTTGCGGTCGGTGCATTTCAACCCTCGGCAGAACCGGCGAGTCGACTTCGTGATGTTCTCGTTGCTCCCGGGTGAGTTAGAGCTGCCAGCTTGAGTCACGCAGCACGGGCACGCGCTCGCCGTCGCGAGTGATCCCGGTGACGTCGACTTCAGGCGAGCCGATCATGAAGTCGACATGGATCGACGAGCGATTCAGCCGATCGGTGTCGGATTCATCGACGGCGGACTCGTACGCCGACCCGAGCGCGATGTGGCTGGCCGCGTTCTCGTCGAGCAACGTGTCGTAGAAGACCGTGTTGAGCGGGCCGATTCGGCCCTCGCGGTCGACGAGCGCGAGCTCGCCCAGGCGGGTCGCGCCTTCGTCCTGGTCGAGCAGTGCGCGCAGGGTCTCCGCTCCCGAGTCCGCATCGACCTGAACTGCGCGGCCGCCCTCGAAACGGACGCTCAGACCATCGATGATGCGGCCCTGCGTGTACAGCGGCTTCGTCGCGCGGACGACGCCTTCCGCTCGTTGGGGATCCGGCGAGGTGAAGACCTCTTCGGTGGGCAGGTTCGCCATGTGCAGGATGCCGTCGACCGTCTCGTCGCCGCCCCCGTTCCAATGTGATGTCGGCAGGAGCCCCACCGTGAGATCGGTCCCGGGGCCCTCGAGGTGGATGGCGTCGAAGTGCCGCTCGCCGAGCCGGCTCGCGACGCCCTTCAACACCTTGCTCCGCTCCTGCCAGGCGGCGACCGGATCGTTCTCGTCGAGACGGCAGATGTGGACGACCTGCTCCCAGAGCTTGTCGAGCGCGGCCCCGGGGTCGAGGTCGGGGTGCACGAGCTGGGCCCACTTCGTGGACGGCCCGGGCGCGACGCACCAGTTCACCGTGCGCTCGTTGATCACCGTCGCCCACTCCTTGACGCGCGGGAAGACGTCGCGTCCGAGGCGCTCGGGATCGAGGTCGTCGAAGAGATGGGGTGCGATCGGACCGCTGAGTGAGATGGTCGCACCGCGTTCCTCGCCGAGCTTCAGCGTCCGTTCGCCGTACCACGACGGGACGAAGTCGAGCACTTCGTCGGGCGCGTACTTCACACGCTCCCGTTTCAGGTGCGGGTCCCAGTAGGACACGTCCACGAACTTCGCACCGCGCTTGTACGCGCTCGCGGTGATCGCTCGCGTGAGCTCTTCCTTCCCGAGCCCCGAGCCGATGTCGACGATCTGGCCGGGCTGGACGTTCGCGCCGAAGTTGACGATCAACTCGGCAAGGCGGTGCTCGAGGTTGGACGGCATGGGGAGGCGATGCTAGCTGGGCCGCGAAAGGCGGTGCGTGGACACGCCGCGCGCGATCGACCGCTTTCTCAATTCTCCCGCCCTGGGCGAGGGAACCCGCAAGTCCTACCGGCACGACGTCGAGGAGTTCGCGGCGTGGCTCGGCGACCGGCACCTGACTCTCGACGATGTCGACGTTCGCGTGCTCACGGACTACGCGGCGGACCTCGGGCGCGCGCGTCCCCGCAAACTGGCACCTGCGACGGTCGCGCGGAAGCTTGCGGCGGTGCGGAGCTTCCTCAGGTTCACGCTCGGGCCGACGAACGTGCCCGACGTCTCCCTCGCGCCGCGGCGGCCGCGGCGCCTCCCGGACACCCCGAAGACCGAGGAGGTCGAGTCGGCGCTTAGCGCGCTTGCGGGGGAAGGGCCGCTGGCCCTACGGAATCTCGCGCTGGTGGAGCTCGTCTATTCGGCCGGCCTGCGAAGCGCGGAGGCGGTCGGCCTCGATCTCGCCGACGTCGACTTCGACCGCGAACAGCTTCACGTCAGGGGCAAGGGCGGCAAGGAGCGCCTCGTCCCGCTCGGCGAGGAGGCGGGCCATCTGCTCGCGCGCTATCTCCACGAAGCGCGACCGGAGCTGGTGGCGGGTGCGGAGAACGCGCTGTTCCTGTCGACGCGCGGCAAGCGGCTCGACACCTCGACGCTTCGCCGCGTGTTCGCCCACCCACACCGGTTGCGGCACGCGTTCGCCACGCATCTGCTGGAAGGCGGAGCCGACCTTCGAACCATCCAGGAGCTCCTGGGCCATAGTTCGCTGTCGACGACGCAGCTGTACAGCCATGTCGACGGCCGTCGCCTCCGGCGCGTCTACGACAAGGCTCATCCGCGTTCCTGATCCGCCGGGACACGTCGGGGACTGTCCCCGACGAGTCCGCATGTGGCGCGTCTGTTTCGGACAGAACGGACCGGTCCTCTGCAACGAAAGTGTGACTTTCCTTCCACAGGCCTGTCACACCGTGGTCCCAAGAGGCATCGTTTCGCTGTTCAGGGCGGGAAAGCGGTGCGAAAACCGACGCGATCTCGTTCGGCCGCCCCTGCGCCGAAACCGCCGGGCGGGAGGCGATTCGCCGCCGGCCCCGAAGCGACAGCCGTGGAGACACCCCCAGTCGATCCCGAGGTCGAAGGCTTCCTCGCACTGCTCGCGACGCGGCGGGCGCCGAAGACAGTCGACGCGTACCGGCGCGACCTCAAAGCCCTGGCGGTCTGGCTGGACCGGCCCGTCGGCAAGGTCACCACGGAGCAGCTCGAGCAGTACCTCGCGGAACTCCGTGCGGCCGGACTCTCACCGTCCACCATTGCTCGACGGGTCGCCGCCATCCGCTCCTTCTTCCGACACCAGACGCTTCTCGGCACGCGCAGCGACAACCCCGCGGCCGAGCTCGACCTGCCACGACGCCGGCGAACGCTGCCGCGGACACTGTCTCCCGCGGAGGCGGAGCGCCTCGTCGAAGCGGCGAACGGCGTCACGCCGCGCGCACTGCGTGACCGCGCACTGGTCGAGCTCCTCTACGGCGCGGGCCTGCGCGTCAGCGAGGCCGTCGGCCTGCAGAAGTCCAGCATCGACCTCGACGCCCGACTGGTGCGCTGCATCGGCAAGGGCTCGAAGGAGCGGATGGTGCCGCTCGGCAGGCAGGCGGCCCAGGCACTCAGGCGTTACCTCGCACGGGGCCGGCCCTTCCTGGATTCGCGGCACCGCCCTGAGCTCTTCCTGAACGCGAAAGGCGGCGGCCTCACGCGAGCCGGAGCATTTCTGATCCTGCGACGGCTTGCAGCGACGGCCGGGCTCGAGCCCGAACGAGTCCATCCGCACCTGCTGCGCCACTCGTTCGCGACTCACCTGCTCGAAGGCGGGGCCGACCTACGTTCGGTCCAGGAGATGCTGGGGCATGCAGACCTGGCGACGACCGAGCTGTACACCCACGTATCCGATCGGCGGCGTCGGGAGTTGTACTTCCAGGCACATCCCCACGCGCGCAGAAAGAACTGAGGCCTGCATGCATCTCGATCCCAACATCGCCGCCCTCGCCGCCGTCACCTGCGGAATCGGCTATCTGATGACCGTCGTCGGTCTCGGCAAGGGTGCGCTCGAGGTGAGGCGTCGCACTCGCCTGTGTCCCAGCTGCGGCCGCCAGATCCAGGCGCGCGTCTGCAGCTCCTGCACCTAGCCCTTCGGGCCGGCGCGTTTCTTCAGGTCAGCCGCAGTCGTTCGCGCTGCGTTGCGCAGCTCCGGCTCCTGCTCGTCGTCCTCCGCTAGCCCGTTCAGCAGGACGATCGTCTCGCGTTGCGGCGATCCGTGTCGCAGGCACATGACCGCGAGCCGGCGCACCGCCTGATTCGCGTCGGTCGTCACGATCGCGTGAAGGAGCGGCCGGATCGCGTTGACCACGCCCGGGCTGTCCTTCGAGAGGAGCTGAACGGACAGGAGCGCCGATCCGCGCGCGGCCGGGCTCTCGTCCTCGAGACCACGGCGCAACAGCTCGAGCTTCTGCCGGAAGCGGAATTGCCCGATCGCCCGGTACGCGACGGCGCGTTGCCGGTAGTCGGCGCTTCGGGCCGCGCCTTCGAGCTCTTCGTCCCATTGCTGCCGGAGCACCGCCAGTTCACGCTCGGCGCCGGACTGCGCGAGCTCGTCGGCCTCTGCTGCTGCCTCGGCGAGGGACATGCGGCGCGGCACTCTACCCGCCGCGGCTAAAGTCCTGCGCCGTGGCCCACAAGGTGATTCTGATCCCAGGGGACGGAACCGGCCCCGAGCTGACGGAGGCCACCCGCCGCGTCCTCGAGGCGACGGGCGTCGACTTCGACTGGGATGTGCGGGAGGCAGGCGCGGACGTCATGGACAAATACGGCGGCAATCCGCTGCCCGCCGAGGTTCTCGACGCGATTCGCGAGACCGGCGTCGCCCTCAAGGGGCCGATCACGACGCCGATCGGAGTCGGCTTCCGGTCCGTGAACGTCGCCCTCCGCAAGAGCCTCGACCTCTACGGGCAGGTCCGGCCGTGCAAGACCTATCCGGGCGTGCGAACGCGTTTCGACGGAGTCGACCTGATCGTCGTCCGCGAGAACACCGAAGATCTCTACGCCGGGATCGAATACGAGCAGGGCTCGGAAGAGGCCGAGGAGCTGATCGGCTGGATCAAGGCGCACGGCGGCAAGCTCGCAAACGACGATGCCGGCATCTCGATCAAACCGATTTCGATCACGGGAACGCGGCGGATCGTGC
>DATHGN010000170.1:0-12372 GCA_035317565.1 Gaiellaceae bacterium | reverse complement strand
TCCACGGCCAGATCGAGGGCGGCACCGCCCAGGGACTGGGGCTCGCGCTGATGGAGGAGGTCCAAACAGACGGCGGGCTGATCACGAACGCGAGCTTCACCGACTACCTGATCCCGACTGCGCTCGACATGCCGGTTGTCGAGGTGGAGTTGATCGAGGAGGAGGAGCCCGACGCGCCCTACGGCGTCAAGGGTGTCGGCGAGCCGCCGACAGTCGTCTCGACTGCAGCCGTCGTCGCCGCACTCCGAGCGGCCACGGGGCGGGACCTGACGCGCGTCCCCGTCAAGCCCGACGACATCGTCGGGCTCTGAGCGTCAGCTGCGCCGGATGGCGCGGCGAGACTTGGACGTTGCGAGCATCAGCAGGGCGAGGACGATGACAATCCCCGCAATCCACTCGATCGCGCCGACTCCATCGTGCGTGACGAGGGCACGTGAGAGCACGAACGCCGCGGCGACGAGTATGACGGCGAGCACGAGCACCCGCAGATTCATGCGCCGAGCATAACCCTCCCGCGGCGCGGTGTCCGACACCCGGCCTTGTGAGCCCGTTGGCCTGTGACCCGCTTGTCTGCGCCGATCGAGCTGGCGCCTGTGGAGCCAGCGTCACATTCCCGTCACCATGTCCGACACCCGGACGTGGATGTAGCGTGCGTGTCCGCGAAGGTCAGCCCTTGTAGAGAGACAGTGCCGCGCCGGCGCCGAGGAACACCAGTCCCAGCGCACGCGTCCAGCTGATTGCGATCTGGTCGAAACCGAACCAGCCGAAGCGGTCGATGATCGCGGCGACGCCGAGGTTGAAGGCGATGATGATTCCGATCGTGGCGGCAAGGCCGATGCGCGGCGACGCGACGGTGATCGCCAGGATGATCAGCACCGAGAGCGCGCCGCCGGTCCAGAGCCAGAGCGGCTGGCGGGCGACGTCGGCGAGCCCGCGAATGCTCTGCTTCGCGATCACGAGCAAAGCGAGTCCGATCACGACCGAGACGACCCCGGAGAAGGCGAGCGCGGGGAAGATTCCCGCGCGCCCACCCAGCTCTCCCATGACAGCCGCCTGGACGGCGCCCGCTAGACCCGCGGCCACCGCGAGCCCGACGGCCAATCCCGTCACGTGCCCGGCGCTCCTTCCGGCATCGTCACCGACTCGTCGCTCTGGAACAGGCTGAAGCTGTTGCCCTCTGAATCCTTGCAGCGGGCGAACCAGCCGATGCCGGGAATCGGCTGCTTGTCATCGGCCTCGCCGCCGAGCTCCCGCACCTTGCCGAGATCGGCTTCGATGTCGTCGCTCCCGAGATAGATCGTGGTGCCCGAGGCGCCCTCCATCTCCGGGAAGACCGCGCCGCCCCAGCCGTCCTCCTGGAACATCCGGTAGTCGATGCCGGGCATGCCCGAGTCCCCGATCGACCAGCCGCCGACGCCTTCCCAGAACTTCTGCGCACGGTCGGCGTCCTTCGCCGGGAACTCGATGTGTACGACCTTCTTTCCCATCTGATCCTCCTTTCGGGGATGAAGCTATACGCTCACGCCTCCACGACGAAGGGGAACGATGGTTCGCGCAATCGTGCTGTACGAGCAGGAACCGGACGCGGAGCGCTATGTGGAACACGTTGAGCTCTGTCGCAAGGTGCCGGGCGGAACGTTCCGCCACGGTCGCGTCTTCGGGGCGCCGATGGGCGACCCGCCGTACCGCTACTACGCGGAGTGGGAGTGGCCCGACATGGAGTCGTTCAAGTCCGCTGCGCGCAGCGACGAGTTCATGGCGACCGGTAAGGACGCAATGGAGATGGGCGGCAAGTTCTCCGTGATGTTCGCCGAAGTTGACTGAGCCGACGCATCCGCATCCGCGCTCGCCGGACGAGCTCGGCTTCGAGTCGATCCTGTACGAGAAGGCACCACCGCGTGCGACAATCACCCTCAATCGGCCGGAGGTGCTCAACGCATTCGACTTCCGGATGTTGCGCGAGCTTGCTCGTGCGTGCGAGGACGCCTCATGGGACGACGACATCCGCGCCGTCGTCGTCACGGGTGCGGGCCGCGCTTTCTGTGTCGGAGCGGACCTGAAGTCGTGGGCCGCCGACTATCTCGGCAACCCGAAGGAGTACTGGAAGTGGTTCGGCGCCTTCAAGGACGCGCACGACAAGCTGCGCGAGATCGGCAAGCCGACGGTCGCGCGCATCAACGGCATCGCCGTCGGCGGCGGCAACGAGCTGCAGATGGCATGCGACCTGGCCCTGATGGTCGACGACGCGTTCATTCGGCACGTCGGCCTCGAGCACGGCTCGGTGCCCGCCGGCGGCGCGACGCAGTGGCTGCCGATCTTCGTCGGGGATCGTCGCGCGCGCGAGATCATCATGCTCTGTGACGAGATCCCCGCCCGACAGGCCGAAGAGTGGGGCCTGATCAACCGCGCCGTACCTGCGGCCGAGCTCGACGGCGCAGTGGACGAATACGTCACGAAGCTCGCGGCGAAGCTTCCGCAGACCACGCGCTACGCGAAGCAGCAGCTGAACTTCTGGCGGGACCTCTCATGGCACGAGACCGTGAATCACGCCCGTGACTGGCTCGCGCTCTCGATGCTCGGCGACGAAGCGCAGGAGGCGGTGAAGGCATTTCTGAAGCGCTCGTCCTCGTAGAGCGCGACGCCCCGGTCGCGGTCGTGCTCCTCAACCGGCCTCAGCAGCTGAACGCCCTTTCGAGCGAGCTGATGGAGGAGCTCGTCGACACGCTGCGCCGGTTGGACGCGGACGACGCGGTGGGCTGCATCGTCGTCGGCGGAAACGAACGGGCCTTTGCGGCCGGCGCAGACATCGCCGAGCTGGCTGCCGGGACGCCCGTGTCGCTCTTCATGGAGCGCCGCATCGAGCGCTGGGATGCGATTCGCAGCGTGCGCACGCCGCTCGTTGCAGCTGTTTCCGGTTTCTGCCTCGGCGGTGGCTGCGAGCTCGCGCTGGTGTGCGACCTGATCGTCGCAGCCGAATCGGCCACGTTCGGACAGCCGGAGGTCAATCTCGGCGTGATGCCGGGCGCAGGCGGCACGCAGCGTCTGACCCGGGCCGTCGGCAAGGCCGTCGCGATGGACATGATCCTGAGCGGGCGCACGCTCTCCGCGGAGGAGGCCCGAGAGCTCGGTCTCGTTGCGCGCGTCGTCGCGCAGGAGGCGTGGCTCGAGGAAGCGAAGCGGGTTGCCGCCGAGATCGCCGCGAAGAGCCCCGTGTCGGTTCGGCTTGCGAAGGGGGCGATCGACTACGCCTTCGAAGCGCCGCTCACCGCCGGTGTCGACTTCGAGCGCCGCTCGTTCTATCTCAGCCGCGCCTCCGAGGATGCAGAGGAGGGGCTCTCGGCGTTCGTCGAGAAGCGGAAGCCGAAGTTCAAGGGTCGCTAGAGGGTCCGAAAACGGCGCGTTCGTGAGGGCCCTCTCCCGCCTGTTCGAGCCACCCCGGCTACGGACTCTTCAGGCCGACCAGGAGGACGATCGCCGCGCAACGTGGCTCGAGCTCTTCTTCGACCTGGTGTTCGTCGCCGCCGTCGGCCAGCTCGCGAACGCGCTCAGCGCCCAGCCGACCACCGTTCGCTTCTTCGAGTTCCTCGGGCTCTTCGTTCCCGTGTGGTGGGTCTGGATGGGATTCACCTTCTATGCCAACCGCTTCGACACCGACGACCTGCCCTACCGCCTCCTGACGCTGCTCGGAATGTTCGCGGTTGCCATTCTCGCCACCACCGTCCCGGGCGTCTTTCGCGGGGCGTCGATCGGGTTCCCGCTCGCCTACGTCGGCGCGCGCTTAGTTCTGCTCACGCTCTATGCGCGTGCACGGCGGCACGTGCCCGAAGCCCGCGCGCTGACGTCCACGTTCCTGCTCGCATTCGGCGCCGCCATCGTCGTCTGGGTCGTGTCGCTCGCGATTCCGCGTCCGTGGAACTACGTCGTGTGGGGCTGTGCAATCGCGTTCGAACTGAGCGCGCCGTTCCTTGCGTGGCGTCAGATCCCGCGTGCGCCCATCCATCCACGGCACATCCCCGAGCGCTTCGGTCTCTTGACCCTGATCGTTCTCGGCGAGTCCGTCCTGGCGGTGGTGCTCGCCGTGTCGAAGGTGAGCTGGGACGCCGGGTCGGCCGTTGCGGCGATCTCGGGTTTTCTTGTCGCCGCTTCTCTCTGGTGGATCTACTTCGATTTCCTCGACGAGGAAGCGGTGAGCGCGCGCGGGATCTTCGGCGGGCTCACGTACACCTACGTGCACTACTTCATCGTGGTCGGCCTCGCCGCCCTCGGAGCGGGCGTCAAGCTGGCGATTCTCGCCGCCGGCGGCGACCACCACTACAACGGGACCGCATGGGTCGTCTGCGCCGGCCTGGCGATGACGATGGTCGGTTTCGCGGTCGTCGACCTGGTCACACCTCCGATGATCTTCGATGCCGACGTCCTCTTACGCACCGCGACGGCTGCCGTTGCGCTCGCGTTGATTCCGCTCGGGCTCTCTCCGCTGACGACGCTCTTGGTGCTCGCAAGCACCCTCGTCGCGCAGGTCGCATACGAGCTCGCGCGCCACGGGGGGCACACGCACGAAGCTTCTGTCTAGCCGTCCAGCTCTGCCGGAACGAGCTCGAGCTCGTGCTCCCGGCCTTCGCGCACGACCTTCGCGCGGACTGCGCGGCCGATCACCTCACTGACGACGACGCGCTGCAGCTCGTCCATTCCCTCGATCGGACTGCCGTCGAGCTCCACGATGAGATCTTCCGGCCGCAGACCGGCCTGTGCAGCAGGCCCGCCCTCGACGACCTCGACGACCTCGATACCGCTCTTGCGGCCGAGCTCACGTGCCAGCTTGGGCGGCAGAGGTCTCGGGCCGCCGGCAATTCCGAGGTAGGCACGGCGGAAGCGTCCTTCGGACATCAGCGCGCCGATGATCCGCCTCGTTGCGGCATTGATCGGCACTGCGAGCCCGAGCCCGACGCCCGCGACCGCGGTGTTGATCCCGACAACCCGCCCGCGTCCGTCGGCGAGCGCGCCACCCGAGTTGCCCGGGTTGAGCGCCGCGTCCGTCTGGATCACGTTGTCGACGACGCGCACGTTCGCACCCGAGCGGGTGGGCAACGAGCGGCCAAGGGCCGAGACGACGCCGGCCGTGACCGAGCCGGTGAAGCCATGAGGGTTGCCGATCGCGACCACGAGCTGGCCGACGCGCAATCGCTCTGCATCGCCGAGCTCGGCCGGGGCGAGATCGCGCCCGTCGACTCGCAGCACGGCGAGGTCGGAGAGGGGATCGGAGCCGACGACCTCGAACTCGAGCTCGCGACCGTCGACGAACGAAGCGCGCCCACGGCCCTCCGTGCGCGCGACGACGTGCGCAGAGGTGAGCGTGAAGCCATCAGGCGTGATCACGACGCCGCTGCCGCCCCCGTCGAGCACGCGGCCGCCTCGCACGCGGCGAGAAACGCGGAGATTCGCCACGGAGGGCGACAACCGCTCGGCCACGGTCGTCACCGCCTGCGAGTAGGCGTCGAGCGCTTCGTCGTCCGAGGGTGGTGACGAGATGAACGTGAGCTCCATGAGACCAAGCTAGCAACGGCCCCGATGGCTCTGTCGATCTGCGAAAGTCACGCGATGGCCGAGGTCGAAACGAGCCGTGACGACGCCGTCCTCACGATCACGCTGAACCGCCCCGACGTTCTGAACGCCTTAAACGCCGAGCTGCACAAGGCACTCTCAGCGGCGCTGAAGGAGGCCCGAGCGCCGGAGGTTCGCGCGGTCGTCCTCACCGGCGCGGGGCGGGGGTTCTGCGTCGGACAGGATTTGACCGAATTTAGGGAGGCGCCGGGTGACATCGGCGCCCGCCTGCGCGGGAACTACCACCCGAATATCCTCGCGATCCGCGCGCTCGAGAAACCGGTGATCGCCGCGGTGAACGGGGCGACAGCCGGCGCCGGGCTTTCGTTCGCCTGTGCCTGTGACCTGCGGATCGCGGCGGACTCGGCGAGCTTCGTTCCGGCGTTCATCAACATCGGGCTCGTTCCCGACTCGGGCTGCTCGTATTTCGTCACACGGATCCTCGGCCCGGCGCGCGCATTCGAGTGGCTCGCCTCGGGACGAAAGCTCGGCCCAGCCGAAGCGCAGGCCTGGGGGCTCGTGTCAGAAGTCGTCGACGCAGCGGCGCTGGCCGGCCGAGCCGCCGAGCTCGCGGCGCAGTTCGCCGCGCTGCCGACGCGTGGCATCGGGATGACGAAGCGACTCATCGACCATGCCGTGAACGCGACTCTCGAGCAGCAGCTCGAACGGGAGGCTCAGCTCCAGACGGCGGCGACGCAGACGCAGGACTTCGCCGAAGGCGTCGCCGCGTTCCTCGAGAAGCGCCCGCCCAACTTCAAGGGCGCGTAAGCACTAGGCCTTAGTCCTGGTTGCAGACGGACATGCCGAGCTGGCCCGCCAGCTCGTTGCTCTTCGAGTTGTGGTCCTGCGCCTTCGGCAGAACGGCCGATACGCCGGGCGTGTCGTTCGCCTTCGCCTTGTCCCTGATCTCGGTCAGGTCGTCCTTCAGGTTGTCGACCTGCGTCAGCCACTGATCCGAGATCGCTTTCTCGCTCGCCGGCGGCTTCAACGTCTTCAGCTCTCCGATCGCCTTGTCGAGGACGGAGAGCGTCTTGTCGGCCACCACCGCGAGGTCGGCGAGGTTGGTGGGATTCCCGAGCGACTTGGTCTGCTCGTTGTACTTGCCGCAGATCGCGTCCGCCCTGGCGGCGTACTCCTCCTTCGTCAGGGCCGTGCCACCCCCGCCGCCGCAGCCGGGCAGCACTACGAGCGCCAACAGCGCAACGAAGGAGGCCCGCCTCACAGGCACTACGGTACCGAGCGTGGCCGACGCACGGCTTCGAGTTCACGCTCACGAGCCGCTGCGCCGGCGCAGGCTCGCGGTCCTTCTGCGCCTGCCGCTCGTCGTGCCGCACTACGTCGTGCTCAGCGTCTGGGCTCTCCTCGTCGCACCGGCGGTTGCGGTCGCCTGGCTCGCGTTGCTGATCGAGGGACGGTTGCCGAACTGGCTGCACAGGTTCCTCGCAGCGTTCGTGCGCTATCAGGGACAGGTCGCAGCCTGGTTCGATCTGCTCTCGGCGCGCTATCCGGACCCGCTGCACACGGTCGACCATCCGTTCCGCATCGAGATTCCCGAGCGGCCGAGGCAAAAGCGGCTAGTTACGTTGTTTCGCCTGCCGCTCGCCCTGCCGGCGATCGTGCTCGGGAGCGTGCTGACCGTCGTCCTGTCGACCGTGGCGATCCCGGCCTGGTTCGCCGGCGTAATCTTCGGCCGCACCACTGCGGGGCTGCAGGAGCTCGGAACCTTCTGTCTGCGCTACCAGCTCGAGGTGCAGGCGTACGTCATGCTGTTGACCCCGGCTTACCCGCGACTCGCGCCGGCTGAGGTCACGACGACAGAGCCCGAATGATCTCGTCGTGCTCGGGGAATCGGCCCTCGCGCTGCTTCGAGAAGATCAGCTTTCCGTCGGCGACGACGTCGTACTGACTCTTCTTCCCGGAGACGGCCTCCGCCTCGTGCGGAGTGCTCTCGTTCAACTCGGCCGCGAGACTCGCAGCCCGGCGGTCATAGCCGCCTCAGACGGGGCAGTAGAAGATCTCGACCTTCACGCGCACGACCCTACCCGAGCCTTCGGGTGGCGCTCCTCAGCACAAGAACTGGCCCAGGGTCGGTCGACTGTGCAATAACTCGACTGAGGGCAGGACAGCGCGGGGTCGAGTGCTAAACCGGGGAGGCTCAGATGAGCTCGACGGCGTCAAAGCCACCGATCGTCCTCATCCACGGCATGTGGATGACACCGCTCAGCTGGGAACACTGGGCGAGCCACTACACCGACCGTGGTCATCGCGTGCTTGCGCCCGCCTGGCCGGGGCTCGACAAGGAGCCCGAGGCTTTGCGCCGCGATCCGGCGCCGCTTCGGGGAATCGACATCACCGAAGCCGTCGATCACTACGACAGGATCATTCGCGGCCTCGACCAGGCGCCGATCATCGTCGGTCATTCGTTCGGCGGTCTCTTCACCCAGCTCCTGCTCGACCGCGGGCTGGGTGTCGCCGGTGTGACGCTCGGCACCGCCGCACCCAAGGGGGTGCTCAGGCTGCCGTTCTCGACGCTCAGGTCCGCGTGGCCGGCGCTCAGGAATCCTGCGAACGTTGGAAAGGAAACGCCGCTGACGAGGGAGCAGTTCCATTGGTGCTTCACGAACGCGGTCAGCCAGGAAGAGTCCGACAGGGTCTACGACCGCTACTACATCCCGGGGAGCGGGCGGCCGTTCTTCCAGGCGGGCCTCGCCAACTTCAACCCGAACGGCAAGACCAAGGTCAATTACAAGAACCCCGCTCGAGCGCCGCTTCTGCTCATTACTGGCGCGCTCGATCGGATCTGTCCGCCGGCGGTGAACCTGGCGAACTTCAAGCAACAGCGGAAGGCGCCCTCTGCCACCGACCACAAGGAGTACCCGGGCCGCTGTCACTGGCCGGGCCAGGACGGTTGGGAGGAAGTCGCGGACTACGCACTCAACTGGGCGATCGAGCACGCACGCACAGGCGCTGCCGACTCTGTCGAGGCACCCCAACGCGCGACGACCTCACCCTCTTGATCGATGGCGGCCTTCATCATCACCCGGATCCAGACGGGCGATTACGAGACGTGGAGGCCGATGTTCGAGCAAGATCGTCCGCTGGCGCGTGCGAAGGCCACGCGCCAGCGGATCTTCCGTAAGGTCGACGATCCGAATCACGTCTTCGTCTTCCTCGAATTCGATTCTGTCGCCGACGCGGACGAAGCGCGCGGTCGGCTCGAGGAGTCGGGCGTCCTCGACCGCTTCGAGGACAAGGACGGGCCGAACGTGCTGGAGGAAGCTCCGGGATAGAGCCGTCGTGTGTCCGCAGCAAGGATCTTCATGACATGGCGCGGTGGAATCGAGTTGTCGAAGGGCATCGGGCTGAGCGTCGCTGGCGTTGCCGGAGTCACCGGAGCGATCTACGCACTCCGCCCGGCCGCACCCGTCTTGAGCCTCGGCGTCCTCTACGTCATTGCCGTCGTCACGGTCGCTGTGTTCCGAGGACTGGCGTACGCAATCCCTGTGTGCGTGGCCTCCCTGCTGACGTTCAACTTTCTTTTCCTCCCACCCGTTCACACATTCGCTCTGCGGGACTCCGCAAACTGGGTTGCGCTCGCGGCCTATCTCGTGACCGCCGTCGTCGTGAGTGAGCTGGCGACGCGTTCGCGCCGGCTTGCACGACAGGCGGTTGAGGCTGAGACGTTGCGGCAGAGCGACGCCGTGAAGACTGCTGTCCTCCGAGCCGTCAGCCACGACCTGCGCTCGCCGTTGACCGCGATCCGCGCTGCAAGCGACGGCCTCGAGAACCGGGCGCTGACGTTGGATTCCTCGGATCGCGAGGCGTTGTGGGAGACGATTCGAATCGAGGTGCATCGCCTCGAGCGGCTCGTCGAGAACCTGCTCGATCTCTCCCGCCTCGATGCGGGCCCGGCTGTGCGCCGTCCCGAGGTGTGGACCGTCGACATCGTGCTCGCCCGGGCGCTCGAGCAGCTCGGCGTCGAGGCCGACCGGGTAACGGTCTCCCTGGAGGAACCGGCCCCGTTGCCCATCCGAGTCGACGCCGCGCAAATCGAGCGTGTGCTCGTGAACCTCCTGGAGAACGCCCTGAAGTTCTCGTCGCCGACTGATCCCGTCTCGGTCTCGGCGAGCCGGAGCGGAGGCCGAGTGCTCGTACGCATCCGCGATCGCGGGCCCGGGATCGCGGCCGCCGATCGCGAGCGGATCTTCGAGCCGTTCGAGCGTGGCAGCGGCGAGGGTCGCGGCAGCGGCCTCGGTCTGGCGATCGCGCGCGGCTTCGCGGAGGCAAACGGCGGCGTCATCCGTGTGGAGTCGTCGATCGAGCAGGGAGGCTCGACCTTCCTGCTGGATCTGCCGGCCGCTGCCGAGCACGTTGCCGTCGTGAGATGAGCGACGTGCGGATTCTCGTCGTCGACGACGAGCCGCAGATCCTGAGAGCTCTGCGGACCAGTCTTCAGGGTGCCGGCTACGAGGTCGAAGCCGTCTCGACGGCTGCGGCGGCGCTTGCGGCTGCCGCGATGCGGCCGCCGAACGGCGTCATCCTCGACCTCATCCTTCCGGACGGAAGCGGCGTGGATGTGTGCCGGGAGCTCCGTGGCTGGTTGGACGCACCGATCCTCGTCCTTTCGGCCGTCGGCGACGAGCAGGAGAAGGTGGCCGCACTCGACGCGGGCGCCGACGACTACATCACGAAGCCGTTCGGCATCGACGAGCTCCTCGCCCGTCTTCGCGCATCGTTGCGCCGCGCCGATGCTCCCGCGGAGCCGGTCGTCGACCTCGGTGGGCTCGTGGTCGACCTCGAGCGGCGTTCCGTGACTGTCGACGGTGCCGCGGTCTCCCTCACGCCCACGGAGTTCGATCTCCTGCGCCTGTTCGCTCGTAACGAAGGAAAGCTGCTGACGCATCCGACGATTCTTCGGGCTGTCTGGGGACCGAACTACGGCGCGGAGTCGCACTACCTCCACGTCTACGTGTCGCAGCTCCGGCGGAAGATCGAACAGGATCCGACGCGCCCGCGCTATTTGCTCACCGAGCCCGGTGCGGGCTATCGCCTCGTGCGCGCGTCTTGAGCGAATCTTGAGGCTCGTACCCGTGATCTTGAGTCGTCGCTGATCTGAAGCGACCTACGGTTACTGGATGTCGTTGTCCAGCCCGTTGCGATCCCTCCGCCCGCGTTCCAGACGCGACAGCATGGTGCTCGTACCGCTGCTCGAGACCGAGCCGACTCGGCATGCACTCGATCTCGCGTGCCAGCTTGCACGGGAGCGGGGGTCGCACGTCGTGCTCCTCGCGCCGCTCGTCGTCGACTGGGAGCTGCCGTTCAACGCGCACTTCCGGGAGGAGGAAACGGCCCTCGGCGAAGAGCTCGCCCGCGAGCGGGATCTGGTCGAGAGCTACGGGATCTCCGCCCGCCGCCAGATCGTGCGGGCTCGGCCCGGCGAGATCGGCCGAGCGGTGGCCGACGTCGCGCGTGATACCCACGCCTCGTTGATCGTCGTCGGGGCGACTACCGCCTCGACTCGTCGCTCTCGCCGGCCCTTTTCACAGGATGTGTGGTCGGTTCTCCACGACGCGCCTTGCCCCGTGATGATCGCCACGCGACGGGCCGCGTGAGAAACGCGACGCTCCAGGGGCCGCCGGCGCGTTCTCTGAAGCGGGCGGTCGTCGGCAGGCCGATGGCCACGGGGGAGCTCGAGGAGACATTGCTCCCGAAGACCCTCGCGCTTCCGATCTTCGCGTCGGACCCTCTGTCGTCGGTTGCGTACGCGACCGAGGCCGCGCTGGTCGTCCTCATCTCCGTCTCGGCCGCAGCGGCCTACCTTGTTTTCCCGATCTCGATCGGAATCGCGGCACTGCTCGCGATCGTCGTCGTCTCGTACAGACAGACCGTCCGGGTCTACGAGACGAGCGGCGGCGCCTACATCGTCGCGAAGGAGAATCTCGGCACCCTGCCGAGCCTCGTCGGAGCGGCTGCTCTGCTCACCGACTACGTGCTCACGGTCGCCGTGTCGATAGCCGCCGGCATCTTCGCGGTCACCTCGCTCGCTCCATCGCTCAGCAGCCACAAGGTTGTGCTCTCGCTCGCCTGCCTCGCGGTGATCGTTCTCGTCAACCTGCGCGGCGTTCGCGAGTCCGGTCTCGCGTTCGCCCTTCCGACGTACGGTTTCGTGACCGTGATGTTCGCTCTCGTCGCGGTCGGTCTGGCGAAGACAATCCTCGGACACCCACCGCACGCAGTGGTGCCGAGCCCGATTGCCGCCGGGTCCGGCGGGGTCACGCTCTTTGTCCTCCTGCGGGCGTTCTCGTCGGGTTCGACCGCTCTGACGGGCGTCGAGGCGATCGCCAACGGCGTCAACGCCTTCCGGAAGCCCCACGGAAAGAACGCGGCGACCACGCTTGCGGTCCTTGGCGGCATCGCGATCGTGCTCTTCCTCGGCGTGTCGTACTTGGCCGTGCAAGAGCACGCGCGGCCGAGCGGGACGGCGTCGGTTGTGTCGCAGATCGCGAGGGCGACCTTCCCGAACGGCTCGGCCGTCGGGTTCATGTACTACGCGGTGCAGGCTCTGACGCTTGCCATCCTCGTGCTCGCTGCGAACACGTCCTTCCAGGGATTCCCTCGCCTTGCTGCCCTGCTCGCACGAGACGGTTTCGCACCGCGTCAGTTCACGAATCTCGGCGACCGCCTCGTGTTCTCGAACGGAATGCTCGTGCTCGCGACGCTCTCAGCGTTGCTCATCTGGATCTATCGAGCGAACGTCGATTCGCTCATCCA
>DATHGN010000169.1:0-23987 GCA_035317565.1 Gaiellaceae bacterium | reverse complement strand
TACCCGCCGACGCGGCGCGCACGCTCGCGCTCACCGGGGGCGTACCGGACTCGCTGAGCCGCTCGGCTGGATCGTAGGAATCGTGCTGCTCTTCGTGCCGCTCTCGGTCTGGCGCTACCGGAGGATGAGCTAGCTCGGCTGGCGCACGGGTTCCTGATCATTAGCGGAGGTTCATGCGCGGGCCCGGTCTGGATGGCGCAGTGAAGGGCTCGGGGGCTACGCTCGGCGAATGGCAGTTCCCGCGATCCCTTCGCTGTCCGCCTCGCAGCTGTCGGCACTCGCCGCTCTGGGCGAAGAGCTGACCGCGAGCGTGGGCGACGTGCTGTACCGGGTCGGAGATCCCATCTATCCGTTCATCGCGATCCGTGAGGGCGAGGTGGCAATCCTCGACTCGGCCGGAAACGAAATCGTTCGCCATGGTGCCTCGAGCTTTCTCGGCGAGCTGAACCTTCTGTCCGGGCAGACGGTGTTCGTGAGCGCAGTCGTGACCAAACCGCTGCGCTACATCGCGGTCGACCGCGACGCGTTGCGCGCACTGCTATTCGAGGATGGTCCGCTCAGCGACCTCGTCCTCTCGACCTTCATCGCTCGGCGTGAGGCACTCCAGCGCGTCCAAGGGATCGGTCTCGAGATCGTCGGACCTCGCTCATCCGAGGCGACGATGCAGATGCTGGACTTCGTCCGTGCCAACCGGCTTCCATTTAGTTGGCAGGACGCCCCTCCCCTGGGCGGAGCGGAGCCGCCGCTCGTTCGGCTCCCTGGTGGCACCGAGCTGCAACACCCATCGCGAGGCGAGGTGCTACGCACGCTTGGGGTCGGCCGCGAGCTGGCGCAGCGCGAGGAAGTCGATCTGCTAGTCGTGGGCGCCGGTCCCGCCGGCCTCACTGCCGCGGTCTACGGCGCCTCTGAAGGGCTCGACACGCTGATCGTCGAGAGCACCGCGTTGGGCGGCCAGGCGGGATCGTCGAGGCGGATCGAGAACTATCTCGGCTTCCCCGCGGGCATCAGTGGCACGGAGCTCACGAGCCGCGCCGTCAGCCAGGCGCGAAAGTTCGGCGCACGACCCGCGACGCCCTATCGCGCCATCGGGCTCGAACCCGGCAACGAACGACACCTCGTACGGCTCGAAGAGGACCGCGAGATCGCCGCACGCGCCGTCGTGCTTGCCACCGGCGCTGCCTACAGGCGGCTTCCCCTCGACGAACTCGCGGACTACGAGGGCCTGAGCGTGTTCTACGCGGCCGGCCCGCCCGAGGCGCAGCTGTGCGGCGCCTCGCGTGTCGCCGTCGTCGGCGGCGGAAACTCCGCCGGCCAGGCGGCCGTCTGGCTCGCGCGCGGCGGAGCGCTCGTGACGCTGCTGCACCGCCGGGCCGACTTGGCCGAAACAATGTCCGACTACCTCATCCACGAGCTGGACCGTTACGGCGTCGCCGTCCGCGACCGCAGTGAGATCGCCGCCCTCCACGGGGCGAACGGACAACTCGAGGCTGTCACGCTGAGGAGCGGCGAGCAACTGCCGTTCTCGGCCCTCTTTCTCTTCCTCGGCGCACAGCCGTGCACGGAATGGTTGGAGGACGCGGTCGCGCGCGATGCCGACGGCTTCATCCTCACCGGCGACGCCGCCGGCGCCGACAACCTGCTCGAAACAAGCGTCCCCGGCATCTTCGCCGCCGGAGATGTCCGGTCCGGCTCCAGCAAACGCTGCGCCGCAGCCGTGGGCGAAGGATCTATGGCCGTGCAGTTCGTCCACCAGCACCTCGCGCGCCCGGCAGCTCGAGTCGGATGAGCGAGCTCTGCATCCACCTCGACGAAGTCACGCTGCACGAGCTCCCTGCATCCGTCGACGGTTGCGAAGACTGCCTACGCGAGGGCAGCAAGTGGCTGCACCTCCGGGTCTGCCTCACCTGCGGCCACGTCGGCTGCTGCGATAGCTCGCCCAACCGCCACGCGACCGCGCACCATCACGCAACGTCCCACCCGATCATCCGCTCAATAGAGCCCGGCGAGGACTGGAGCTGGTGCTACGTCGACGAGGTCGCATTCGTCCTCCACGGCATTCGCGGCACGACGCGGATCCCGCCTTCGCCGCTCGCGTTCTGACATGACAACCGGTGTACGCGAGCGGGCGCCCACGAAGCAGGAGCTCGCGGCGGCGCTAAAGCGTGCACGTGAGACCACGCTGCGTCTTCTCGAGCCCGTCGCCGACCAACAGTTGGTCGCGCAGGTCTCACCGATCATGTCGCCGCTCGTCTGGGACCTCGCCCACATCGGCTGGTTCGAGGAGCTTTGGCTGATTCGGCGCCTCGCTGACAATGACCTGTCACTCGAGCGCCTTGACGATCTGTACGACGCGTTCCAGCACTCACGCGGACAACGCTCGAGGCTACCGACTCTTACACCGCCGGAGGCCCGCGCCTACCTCGAGAGCGTTCGACGTCACGCGCTGAGAGTTCTCGAGGACGCGCAGCTCGAGGAGTCCGATCCGCTCGTGCGCGGCGCGTATGTGTACGGCCTCGTCTTGCAGCACGAGCTGCAGCACCAGGAGACGATGTTGCAGACGCTGCAGCTCTCCGGTGTTGCGTACGCAACCCCGCCCCACGAGAAGCCGCAAGCGCCACCCCGGCCCGACGAAGTACTCGTTCCGGCCGGCCCACTCACGCTCGGCACAAACACGGAGCCTTGGGCCTACGACAACGAGCAGCCGGCGCACGTCGTCGAGCTGCCGGCATTCCGGATCGAGCGTCACCCGGTAACGAACGAGCGCTTCGCGGAGTTTCTCGAGGATGGCGGCTATCGCAAACGGCGGTACTGGAGCGGCGACGGCTGGGAATGGCTTCAGAAGGAGCGTGTGCAAGCGCCGCTTTATTGGCAGCGGGGTCGCGGAGGCTGGGACCGACGGCGCTTCGGGCGGCGGGAGCCGGTGCCGCCGGCCGAACCGGTCCAGCACATCTCGTTTTTCGAGGCCGAAGCGGTCGCGGCGTGGGCCGGCAAGCGGCTGCCGACGGAGGCAGAGTGGGAAAGGGCCGCGCAGAGTGCGGATTCCGACGGCGGCGCGAATCTCGGGCGCGACTCGTTCGGACCGCTGCCGGTCGCCCGGCGCGCGGCCAGCGGGGTCGGGTGCGAGTGCATGCTCGGCGACGTGTGGGAATGGACATCGTCCACCTTCGCGGGTTACCCGGGGTTTACGGCGTTTCCGTACGCCGAGTATTCCGAGGTCTTCTTCGGCAACGAGCACCGCGTGTTGCGTGGCGGCTCGTGGGCGACCGACCCGCTGGTCGCACGCATCACGTTCCGGAATTGGGACTACCCGCAACGGCGGCAGCTCTTCAGCGGCGTCCGGCTGGCGGCCGACGCATGAGCGCGACGCGTAACCCAACCGCAGAGATCGCCGCGCTCTTCTCGGCGCAAGATCGCGACTCGGAATTGCGCGAGGAGGTGCGGCTCGGACTGACTTCGACGCCGAAGGAGCTCCAGCCGAAATGGTTCTACGACCAGCGCGGTTCGGAGCTCTTCGACGCGATCACCCAGCTCCCCGAGTACTACTTGACGCGCGCAGAGCGCTCGATCCTCGAGCGCCACGCCGGCGAGATCGCCGCGCTGACGGACGCCGCCACGCTGATCGAGCTCGGCTCCGGAACGTCTGACAAGACGCGGCTTCTGCTCGACGTTGTTGCACCGCGACGGTTCGTACCGTTCGACGTGAGCGAGGAGACACTGCGAGCAAGCGCACAAAGGCTCGCGCGCGAGTACCCCGCCCTCGATGTCCAGGCAGTGGTCGGCGACTTCGAGCACCACCTTCCGCTGCTGCCGAGGAACGGGCGACGGTTGCTCGCGTTCCTTGGCAGCACGATCGGGAACCTACCGCCGACACGGCGGAGTCTGTTCCTCTCCGCCGTCGCCGCGACGCTCGGCGACGGCGACACCTTCCTGCTCGGCGTCGATCTCGTCAAGAGCCCCGCGCGGCTTGTCGCAGCGTACGACGACGCGTCAGGCGTGACCCGCGAGTTCAATCTCAACGTGCTCCGGGTCCTGAACCACAAGCTCGACGGCCACTTCGACGTCTCGGCGTTCGAGCACGTCGCGCACTGGAACGCGGAGGCAGAATGGATGGAGATGTTCGTGCGATCGCTACGCGAGCAGACCGTGCGGCTCGATGCGCTCGAGCTCGAGGTCGGGTTCGACGCAGGCGAGCTCATGCGCACCGAGATCAGTGCGAAGTTCCACCAGCGGCGGCTGACCGGCGAGCTCGAGGCGGCCGGCCTCGCCGTGCAGCGCTGGTGGACGGACGACGCAGGAGACTTCGCCGTTCTTCTGGCCTCGGCCATTCAGGGCGGGTAATCCGGCGCGTCACCACCAAGTACGCTCGACCGCGCTGCGCGCCTGCCGGAAGGTCGAGCTTTTGACCGGTAGGTTGCCGGGCAAGGAGGAGACTGGGGCTGCTGCCAGCCACACGCAGGGTTCGATCACGCAACGGTATAGCCGTGGCGTCTCTGCTTGCGGTGACACAGCGAATCGAGCTGCCGTTGGTCGCGCTCTGGCTCGCACTCGCCAGCTGTCTTGCTGCTCTCACGAGCCAGGTTGCCGATTGGTACGTGATGACCGACGAGCTGCTCTACGAGCGGCTGGCTATCAGCATCGCGAACCTCGGTTCACCGCTTCCGCATATCCACGGCGAGCTGATCGGGAACGTCAATCAGCTGTATCCGCTGTTACTGGCGCCGCTCTTTCACGACCGGCTGGTTCCACCGGCGCTGCATGACGCCCATGTTCTGAATGCGTTCGTCATGAGCTCTGTGTGCCTGCCGACGTTTCTGCTCGCGCACGCGGTCACCGGGAGCAAGCGTTTGTCGTACATCGTGGCGTCGTTGTGCGTCTGCATTCCCTGGATCCCGCTGTCGTCAATGCTCATGACCGAGGTGGTGGCGTACCCGGCGTTCGCTTGGGCGGTGCTCGCCGTGTACCGCGCCGCTGTCTCGCCGCGGCCACAGAACGACGTCGTGATGGTCGTCGCGCTCGCGGTGGCGACGTTGGCGCGAACGCAGTTCCTCGTCCTATTCATCGTTGTTCCCATTGCGTTCTTTCTCCATGAACTGGCGTACACGCAGTCGCGGTCCCGGCTGTCTCGAGTCCGAGTCGCCGGGCGGAAGCTCGTGGAGGCGCATCGGCCTCTTGCGGTGGCGTTCGCGGTGCTGGTGGTCGCCGTAGTTGTCCTGCTTGCCGTCGGCCGACTCTCGAGCGCTTTGGGGACGTACTCGGTGACGGCCGAGGGGAACGTTCTTCCGAGTGGCATGGGCCGCTCGCTTCTGGAGCACCTCGCACCGCTCGGCCTTGGCCTCGGGATCCTGCCGTTCGTGCTCGGCGTCGCCTGGCTCCTCGCGACTTTCGTCCGGCCGCGGGCGCGTGAGGAACACGCCTTTGCAGTGATTGCGATCGTCACGTTCGCGGTGCTTCTCATCGAAGTGACGTCGTACGACTTGCGCTTCGGCCAGGGTAGGCTGCACGACCGCTATCTGTTCTACGTCGTGCCGCTCGTCTTGATCTCTTTCGCGGCGGCGCTGCGGGCCGAGCTCCGCCCGCGAGGGTCGCTCCTGGTCTCGGCCGGGCTTCTCGCTCTCGCCTTCTCATTCGTGCCGGTGGTGCGTTACGAGAAGTTCAACGTCGACTCGCCGGTCGCGGTTCTCAACGGCGCGCTGCTCGACGCGGGCGGCTCCGTGAACGGCGCGCGTGCCTTCCTCGGCCTCGCACTGTTCGTCCTTATCCTGCTCTTTCTGCTCGGCGCGGCATTTCTTCGCCGAACGCAGTTCGTCTTCGTGGTCGTCCTTCTCGGCGGCGTCCTGATCTTCGCCGAGACTGCCCTCGCCTTCAACAGGCTCTTGAGCGTCGACGGCACGAGTGGGCGGCCGATCACGCTTGAGCAGGGTGTCGTCTTCGACTGGATCGACCGAACGGTCGGACCCGGGACGAAGGTGACGATGGTCCCGTACCCGATCCTCTACGGCAACTATTGGGAAAACGTCGCGTACTGGTGGAACGTCGAGTTCTGGAACGCCTCCGTGCAGCGTGCTGCCGTTTACGAGGGGGCATTCACCGGAACGCCGGAGACGTTTCCGACGACGGAACTGACCTTCGACAGCACGACGGGCAGGGGGAATGTCTCACCCAGTCCCTACGCCGTCCAGGGAATCGCGGAGACGAGATTTCGGCTAGCCGGCACTGAACTGGGCGAGGACCGCGGGGTCGCGTTGATCGCCGCCGACAACCCGTGGCGCGCCGAGTGGCTGGCGTTCGATCTCTACCGCGACGGCTGGACCGTTCCGAAGGTCGTGGCCAGGATCAGAGTCTTCGCAGCTCAGGGGCAGACGGAGCCGAAGATGAGGTTCCTGACGATTTCCGTGCGCGGCCCAAATGACGTACCGCCGCGGCCGTTTCGCATCGTCTCGAATACCAGCAACTGGGCGGCCGAGGCCGGCGAGCAACCGACCAGTAAACAGATCTCGCTCTGCGTGCCCGCGCGCGGATTCGCCGACGTCCAGATCCACGCTCCCCGTTACTCACCGATCTACGGGGATCCGCGAAGCGAGCTGAGCTTTGTCAGCTACGCGCGCTCGGGCGGCGTTCTCGTGACAGGCATTGCGCTCGCGGACGAGACGGGGCCCTGTTAGCCCCGTACATCGAGCACGCCGGTCCAGGTGGCTTCAACGAGCCAGTGGGACGAAAGGCGTACACGGTTCCCTCGGTGTCGGCTCCTAGCACGGTTCCAGCAACCGTGATCATCGCGGCGACGGTGCTACCGGTCGTCGCGTAGGACCAGAGGCTGACGCCGTTGGCCGCGGCGAGTGCGTAGAACCCGCCCGGCTTGCCGCCGGTGGCGAACAGGACGTTCCCGACGACAAGCGGCTTCGCCTGGTTCCCGTCGCCGAGCGCCTTCGACCAGATCGGCCGGAAGCCGCAGCCAGGGTCGACGTGGAAAGCACGTACCCCGTTGCCAAGCCGCTTCCCGTCGTCGCTGTAGAGGACGGACTGCGCGGAGTAGATCATCTGCTTCGAAGCCGACCAGGCTGGCTCGCCGACGAAAGGCGCCACCCCGTCGCCGAGCGGGATGAAGACGAGTGACCCCTGTGACAGGTGCTCGCGGTCGAGGATATAGAGCGTCCCATCTTTGTTGTTCGCGGCGGCCAGCGGCGGGCAGGCTGCCGGTTGGAAGAGCAAGGCGGCGGCACCGAAATCGGAGTCCCCGATCGGAGGAATGATGGGCAGATTGGAGGAGTCGAGCACGCTCGTGAGGTCAGGGCTCAACGCGACGATTCTGTCCCCGTAGCCCGCGTTGTCAACGAAGCAGGAACACTCGTCCGACCAGGCATGTGAGTTGCCGACTGCCGTGTAGACGACGCCGCTCGTAGGATCGATCGAGACGCCGCCCCAACCCCAGATCCCGCCGAGGTTGTCCGGACCGGGCACCGGATCCCACGTCGTTGTCGCCTCCACCCCATCGAGCGGAATCGCCAGCAGGCCGCCCTCCGGAAATCCGTCTGCGCCGCCGACGTCGCAGTACGAGGCGAACGGTACGTATAACCGGTCAGCGGCGATGCGCAGACCTCCCCACACGTATTCGATGTCGGGGCGTGACACAACTTGCCGCGGATAGCCGGCCGCCTCTTCGCCGGTCGCGAGCGAGAGTGCGTGCAACCGTCCGGTAGCGCCGATGACATAAATGAGTCCACGTGCGAGGTCGATTGCGCCGGTGGAGGTGATACCCCAGGTGCTGCAGAGCTCCGTGGTGGTGGTCCCGAGGCTGCGCTGCCACAGCACCTCGCCGGTCGTAACGGATAGGGCGTACATGGACCCGGCTTCAGTCGCGACGTACGTCACCTGGTGACCCTCGACTCGAGCGGAGAGGGGCGAGGCGTAGACAGGGCCGTCGAGTCCGGTCTTCCAGGCCGGAGCCAAGCGCGTGACGCTTCGAAGCGTCAGAAGGGTCGAGGGCACCGCGTTCCGGAGTTGGTTGTCATAGCCGTAGCTCGTCCACGCAACCGGATCAGACGGCGGCTTCGGCTTGGGCTGCGGCTTCGGCCTGGCGCTCGCACCTGAAGCGACGACCAGGGATACCAGTAAAAACCCGAGGAGGGGGCGTAGCATGGGCCGCCGAGAGTAGCGGCGAGATCATCGGCGCGCTTGTTCTTCCGTTTTCCAGCGGCGTCACCCGTCTTCCCATCACCTCGTCAAACGCGGGAAGGCCCCCCTCAAGCACGCCCCCGCTCCCTTGGCCGTGTCGCCGCCAGAGGCGATGTACCGTGAGTGTCCGCATTGCAAGGAGCGGATGCGCCGTGACGCCGAGCGTTGCCCACACTGTCGCCGACCGTCGACGCGAACGAAGCGGCGCTTGGGTTCCGTTCGAACCATCCCCGTCGCACGCCGGGACACCGTGACCCACTGAGATTGAGCCTGCGGCCTCTGCAGCGTGAGCGATCGCTCCCCCGTCGCCGCGTTGCGACTGTGGCAAAGGACGACGGAGGGAGAGTCGTCAGAGAACTCTCCCCGCCCGCACCATTTGTGCGGCGGACCACAGTGGTACCGGGTGCGCCGTTCCAGAAGCCCGGGGCTAGCCGCCGGTCGTACACGGTTCGATGCGCAGTATGCACAGTGCGGATTGAGCATTGGGCCGTCGGGGTAAAGAGGCTCCAGTCCGGATAAGCGGCACCAACCAATCACTGCGGAGGGGAGCAATGAAACGACGCCTACTCACGGCAGCTGCCGGCTTGGCGTTGGCTGCGGCCGTCACGGTTCCGGTGGCAGCGGCGGACCCAGCCAACGCGAAGAACTCGACCCAGATCGACGCCATCTGCAACGGCCAGCCGCTGATGGTCGTCGTGAACGGGAACGGAGAGTTCACGCCGGCGCACGTCGTCGGCAGCACGTCGGTGTTCATCCCGACGGCGTTTAACACCACGTTCACATTCACGCCGACCGGCGGTAGCCCAATGGCCGAAACAGACACATCGTCGAAGGCCGGGCCGATCACACCAACAACGACCTGCACGATTCCGCTTCAGACCCTCTTCTCCGGACCTGAGGGGACGGCAACGATTGAAGGCACCGTCACCGGCTTCTTCACGCCTCGGTAGACGCGGACAACCCCCGAGCGGGAACCCTCGCCCACGAGGCTCCCGCTCGGGGCAGCGATCCCTGCGGTAAGCCGATGTGCGGCTATCCGTGACGGAGCAGGCCTTTCAGCGCCTCAATCCCGACGTTGCGGTTGCCATAGCGAAGCTCGACGAGCGCTGACGCGGCGAGCGCGACCTCGGTGAGTGGCGGCAACCGCTCGTCAATGAACCGGCTCGAGCCAGCGCAACGCGGCTCGTTCGTAGCGGGCCGGGTCGGCGTTCGCGAGTAGCTCGCAGAGGGAGAGCGCGTCAGCGAGTGACAGACCGCCCATCTCCCGCGCGGCCATGTCCGCATTCTCAACGTTGCGGCGATGGATCGCCCGCTGGAAGCGCCCGTGTGCTGAGCCCTGGCTGGTCATCTTGCGATGCCGCTGGGGCGACGGCTTGGCGATTCTACGAAGCTTCTGCCCCCTCTGACGATGTGAGGCGGGATTGCCGATTCCGGTCAGCGTCGTCGAACCAGACTTTGCGTGGGCTAGTTGCGCCAACTGATTCCTCAGGAGCGCTCACGGTTTCCCGGCCTGCCAGTTACTGCACGTACCGCTCCGGGTGCTGGGCGAATGCAGCTGCGCAAGTGAGCGAACAGAAGTAGTGGGCCTTCTCGTCCACGAGCAAGCGACCAACCGCGTGATCTGGATCGACCACCATCTGGCAGACGGGGTCGACCGCCAACTGCTCGGCGTTCTCGTCCACGCGAACGACAGCGAAAATCTCGACAGGCTCGGCAACGTTGCGTAGGACTTGCCGCCCGCGAGACTCGTAGAGCACACCGTCGAGGTCAGGGGCGAGCGCCGCAGTGCGGCCGGTGACGAGCACCTCGCCGCCGCCGGCGAGCGCCGACACCCGCGCTGCGACGTTGATCGTCGCCCCGAAGTAATCGCCGCCGCGTTCGAGAGCAGCTCCGTAGTTGCCGCCGACGCGAACCGACGGCGCCTGGTGGCCGCCCATCGCGTTGCGCGTGATCCACAAGGCTAGACGCACTGCATCGCCAGGATCGGGTACCCGGAGCATGAGCGCGTCGCCGACCGTCTTTATGTGTTCGCCGTCGACACGCGGAAGCTCCACCTGAACCGCCTTGGCGAACTCCTCTACGAGCTGCACGGCCTGCTCGTCTCCATGCGCCTCCGTCAGCGCCGTAAAGCCTGCGATGTCGGCGAAGAGGAAGGCTGCTTCGGTATCGCTTGGCACGGGTACAACGTAGTCGTTTTGCCTCGGCGGCGATTGCAAGGCGTTGGTCTTAGTTACACAATGAGGTATGGCCATCCGCCGCATCGTCATCGGGCTTCTGGCCCTCACTGTCCTCTGGGTCGTCGTCTGGCTCTTGCTCACAGCGCTTTCCTGATGCCTCCCGCCGATCCATCCTAGGGCCGGCGCGGGGGACGAACATCTCGGCGCAGAGCGCTTGAGCCCCAACGAGTGCCGCCAGGACTAATTGCTGGGTCGATCCGACCCTTTGCCTGGTGATCCGAACGGACAAACGGAGAACGCTTAGGGAGAGCCGCTGGGTGGCCGCCTGTCGCAACAGGGCTACCCATTTTGGCTCCCCAAGACTGGGACGCTTTTCGGCTCTGGCCCCAAGGCGTCCCAGTCGATCCTGGATTCCGCAATACGCTAGGCCGGGGGCGGGGGACGAACATCTCGGCGCCGAGCGCTTGAGCCCCCGCGCCGGCCTCGTTGCACCTAACGGCTTTGTGTCCGTGTCCCCTCTGGGTAAAAATCGGGGGGCGGGTCTGCGGCCTCTGTAACGTGAGCGATTGTCCCCCCGTCGCCGCGTTGCGACTGTGGCAAGGGCTCTGAGGGAGAGTCCTCGGGAAACTCTCCACGCCCCTGGCGCGGATCTGGCGGCAGCCTTCGCCGTGGAGGGAGCGCGGCGTCGACCCTGGGGACGGAAATGCGCAGTCAAACGTTGTGCCGGGTCGGCCGTTACCGGGCTTGCCGGGGTCGCCGGCGCAGTGGGAGTCGTGGCAGGAGATCGGGCCGCCCGCGAATAGTCGCGACGGCTGATCGCGGACCCCGCTCGAGTTCGAAGCGCCAGTAAGACGCCGGTTCGACCGTGCGATAGCGCGCCGGCGCGTCTCTCCTTCAGCTTCTCGCGCGCGACTCCGAGGTTGTCACAGCAAGCGAGCTTGAAGTCTCCTCGGCTTCGGGAGTACGCTCCACGGAAGCCTGGGGGTGAGGTCGGGTTGAGCGATCAACGCAAACGGCGCGGGCGATATGAACGCACAAGGCGCCGTTCGTCCCGCGAGCAACAGGCGGCGGAGGCCGAGCGACTACAGAACGTCGAGGTCTCTCCGGGACCAAAGTCGGACCGGTCGCGCGGAGGGTTTCTCTCTTACTTCGACAGCATTGAGAGGATCGCTGTCGCGCTCGGAGCAGTCGTCGTGCTCATTGGCGGCCTCGTCGGCCTTGTTCTTAAGTTCCAGTCGGAACCGCCACCGAAGCGGGAGGCAACGATGAGGATCATCGACAGCTTCCCGAGGCAGTTCGGCGACTTCCTGGCGGAGACGGGACAGGACACTGCTGGATACAGCACAGCCGAGCTTGACCAGCAGGGGAGAGAGTACGAGGTCGAGATCACGGTAGAGGGCCTCCGCAACAAGAGCGCCGCGATCGTCTGGACCCTGCTAGGCGACCTTAGTCACCTTCCGTTCGACGAGCGGAAAGAATGGAGTCACCAGTTCCTCACGAGCTTCAAGCCGCCGACCAACACCTTCAAACGGACAGCCAAAATCTGGATTCAGTATCCGCCGCTCGAGGGGAAGTACCGCGCGGAAATGGTCGTCGAGTTTCCCGAATACACACAACTTGTCACCATTAAGACCAGAGCTTTCGCCGGTCGCCCAGCGCAGCCTCGTGGGGGTTCGCACCCAGCCGTTACGAAAACGGTCCCGACTGTGACAACGATCCCGGCAAGCGTGACCACGGAGGTCACGACGATCGAGGGCACAACCACGGCGGTCACGACCATTGATGGCACAACAACCACGACGACGGTACCGACGAGCAGCACAGTCACAACTACAACCACGATTCCGGCAAGGACGCAAACCGTCATGAAGACGGTGACGGTGGTCGCCGCAACCGCCGGGCGTGTGCCAGTCGTGCGCCCCCCAGCGAAACTCGTACCTCCGTAATCGACGCGGCTGATGCGAACACGAGCTAGAGGGTGTCGTCGCGAACGACGCTCGGGGCGTCTACCGGCCCGCCGGTCTCGGCTGGATCAAGACAAGAACTGCGCGGCGGGTCCGGGCTCCGCGAGCAGGAGGTAGAACGAGAGAGCCTCGCCCAAACGCCTACCCGCCCGTCGAGTCGGGCGACCGCCCGGGCGAACCGGCCGTATGCGCTCCTCTGCGATGTCATCTAGACGAACCGCTGGGGCGAACGGCCTTTTGGGACAATGGCTCGGCTAGCGCGGACGCGGCAAGCGCGACCTCCGTTAGAGGGGGGGAATCGCTCGTCAATAAATCGGTCGAGCCAGCTCAATGCGGCCCGCCCGTAGCGCGCGGGATCGACGTTCGCAAGGAGTTCGCAGTTCGAACCATCCCCGTCGCACGCCGGGACACCGTGACCCACTGAGATTGAGCCTGCTCAAGCTGTCTACTGGCTTGCGCGGGGACAACAATTTCAGCGCCTGAGCGCTTCAAAGCCGCGAACCGTTTCCAAACCGTTTCCAACGGAACCACACGCGCTGGCGGTACCTCACGCAATCCATAGAAAAAGGCGCTGTTTCCAGCGCCTTCGCAAGTGGAGCGTACCGGGATCGAACCGGTGACCTCCGGCTTGCAAAGCTGTGCAAAGTGGTCAGCGTGTGCCGCGTTGTGCCGTTCACCCGGCTTTAGAAGCCAAAGCTGCTCCAACGGGGTGTGCTGATCCGGCATGAGCCGGCACCCTTAGGAAGGCCGATGCTTGCAGAACGCTTGCAGTTCCTAGATCGCACCCAGGAGGTCGCCGGTTCGAGCCCGGCTAGCTCCACTTACAAAGCGCCTGCTAAAGACGTCGTGCGGCTATTTGGCCGGCACATGTCCTAGTCACCGTTCTACCATCGTGCTCGCTCCGTCACGCACTCGCAGACCGCCATCTGGAGTCGGGAACTCGATTGACGCCGCGAACCTCGTCGCGTGGAACAACAGCGACTGGGGCGTACTGGGCCACTTTCCGAAGAACTACGGGACTCCTCCGGCGGTGCCGCCGCTCGACAACCCCGGTCGCGCTATCGCCCTTTCCTGCATCCGCTAGGGCGTGCTTCCGCACGCTGGTGGCGAGCCGAACGCCTTGCGCTTACCCACTCACCCGTCGCCGCCGCCCCAGGTGCTGCCCGAACGACTCTCGACGTCCCAACGGTGGTCCTCGGCTTCCCTTGTGGCCCGAGATGCGCTTGACCCGGATCCCGTACCGTTGACCCAGTTAAGGAATCGGGCGATCTGCCGGCGCCGGGTTCAGGGTCGCGGGGCGACCGCCCTCGCAAGCCAGTAGTTCTGCCAAGTCGCGAACTTGTTGCAGACGTAGTCACACGCCTGGAAGAGACCGAAGACGACGCTCCCATTCGGTGGGATGCCGCCGTCCGGCAGGACTTGGATGCGGTCCCGTGGCACGCCGTCTTCGACCGCGTGCCAGTGAGCCTGAGTCTGTGCGCCACGGTCGTCGTAGTCGATGTAGATCGTCTTGCCAGTTGCGAAGGCCTGCTGCAGAAGCGGGTCGACGCCAGCATCGAACAGGCCGACGCGTGCCGGGCCACGTACTTGGTACGCGTGCAAGAACTGCACGAATTGCACGGCGACGGTGGCGGCGACGAGACCGAGACCAACGGCCGCCAGCCGTGAGGATCTGGGCGAGACGAGCAGGGCGTCCAGCGGCGGCACAGCGAGGACGATGCAGAAGACGGGGAGCGCGGCAAGGCGAATCGCGTTGTGCCGGTCGACGGTGAGGGCCGCCGGGATCGGCGCAATCAGCGTTGCGACGATGACATAGCGCCACCAGAGGTCGTTGCGTTTCCGCCACAGGACGAACACGAAGCCGGCGAGGGCCAGGACGACGACCGCTCCGAACAGGGAGCCGTAGCCGCCATTGTGCACGTAGGGAGCCGGGTCGCCGGACCTTGCCCAGAACCACGGGTCGATGTCGTGGAACCAGTTGGCGATCGCCTGCAGTACGACCCACGCGTGCGAATGACCTTGGTGGGCGATCGTGGTCACGCCGTATCGCGCCGTCACGGCGCCCGGATGCCGGATCGCGTAGACGCCGAGCGGGACGAGGAACGCGGCGAACGTTCCCCACACCGCGAGCAGCCAGCGTCGGCGGCCGCCGCCGGCGAAGACCGCGAGGGCAGCGGCGAGGAGCGGCGCGAGCAGCCGGTTGCCCGTGTACGAGTAGAGCAGAAGGCCCAGCAGCAGCCCGACGAGTCCTCCCTCGCGGCCGGTCCAGGTGCCGCGCCGCCATGCCCGGTGCAGCGCGAGCAAGAGGGCCGTGATCAGGAGTGGCTGCGTCGAGACCTCGAGCGCCACGCGTCCAAGCTCGAACAGCCACGGGGTCAGCCCGGCGAGCACGACGACGACCACTGCGACGACTGTGCGTCCGGTCAGCGTCTTCGCCAGGAGACCGAGCAGCAGCACCGCGATCGCGCCGAGCACCGCCGAGAACGCCCTGGCCACGATCTTGTGCGGGCCGGTGATCCTGAAGATCCCGGCAAGCACGTAGGGGTACAGCGGGCTCTTGTAGTCGCCGAAAGAACGAAAGAACAACGGCATGAACGCTCCGTCCTCGTCGCGTGCAGTCGTCGCGACCGAGTAGGCGTTGTAGGACAGCGCTGCCTCGTCGCGGTGGTAGCCGGGCGGGTTCGACGGCGTCACCCAGAGCTGGAACCCGACGACAGCGAGCACGGCTGCCAGCCCGAGAAGCACCGCAGGGTGTCCGAGGCCGCGCCCTTTCATGCGCGCGAGGATAAGCCCGCGGGCGGCGAGGTGCTCTGGGCCGACGCGAGTTTTGCCGCGAAGGGAAGTTGGAGCGGCTCGTTCACCCCGTTAGACGAGAAGCCGGCTGCCTCGTTGCCTCCTTCTAGTCGGGACGTGCCGACGCCACCCACTCGAGTAATTCGCCGGGGTCAAGAGAGACCGGAACGGGAGCTTGCGGCGGGCGTTCTACTTACCGTGCTACCAACTGAGAGAAACCCGACGGAACCTGACAGCGCGTCAGACCGGCTGAACAAGCCGTACGAGCGCCACGCGATGACGCTGCGGCGAGCGCACGTCTAAGGGCTTGACCAAGCGGTACGCGCGGAAGATGTGAAGCGTCGCTCCGGCTCGCGGCGCTTGCGCGACGATGAGATTCTCGCTCGGTCGTGTGACGAGGGCATCGAGGCCGCGCCAAATCTTGGTCTACCGATGGTGCTACCGAACTGAGATGACTTGGTTGAACTGAGCACGCGTCAAATCGCTTGAACAAGCACCACCCGCCTGAGCAAATCATGAGGCGGCGTTATCGCACCCAGGAGGTCGCCGGTTCGAGCCCGGCTAGCTCCATCGGAGAAGTCGCTGCAAATCGACAACGGCGGCATTTCTGACCGCTCTGGACTCGTCGTTCGTTCTACTCCCGTTCTACCGAAGAGTCCCGAGCAAGACGCCTCCCAAGCATAGACGCCTACGGGTCTACGCTCCCCTTCTTTTGCATCGACAGCGTGCTAGCTATGAGGTCAGCAGGCATAGCGTCAGCACGGCCAACCTTTACTTCCGCGGCCCTGTTTGCCCCAATCCGGGTCTCGGGGAGCGCCTAGGGCAGCGGGGCCGGAACAGCAGCGGGCGCGTCACCAGTGCGCCCGCCTGCGACTACCGCGCTCGGAGTCGCGGCGACCTTATTGCATCGCCCGGCCGTCTCATCACCGGCCGCAGCACCGTCAGAGTGGCATGCGCAGCGTCCCAGATTCATGGATTCCCCGTCGCAGGGCGTGCAAGCGCACCTGGCAGGGGAGCTATCGTCCGGCGGTCAGGAGGGCAGACGCCGCGGCACAACGATTTCGTCGACGACGTCGACGAACGCGATCGCGACGACAACGAAGAGCTTCAATGTCGCGACAGTGAGTCGGACGACGAGTACGGCCATAACGACGGCAAGGACGAGCGGCAAGAACACAGCAGCGAGGATCCATCCCATTACTCGAATGGTACGCGTCCGATGAGGTGGGGCCCGCGATCGCGGCGCAAACGACCGCGACGAAGATCATCACCGCGAAGACCATCGTGCGGTGCCCAAGAGGGGGCGCGCTGTCCGACGGACACGCTCCCCCCAGACCGTAATTAGATCGTGAAGAGCGAGGCCCAGGGCGCGGCGCTTACGGCCTGCGCCGCGATTACCGGTCGCCGCCCGACTGGGGAGTAGTTGGGCAGCCTCCGTTTCCCTGGGCCGCGCACAGGATTCCACCTTCGGCGGCGGATTCCTAGCGCTCGTTCGCGGTATTTAGGGATTCAAGCGGTGGCGAGTCTGGGATTAGCCTATTTATGCCGTCGGTGGCGCCGTAACACCACCGACGGCATTTCAGAGCGTCAGCGAACAGTCACACGACCAGGGTCGAACCGGCTCGGATGAAGCCGTTTTGCCGCAGTGCGCATACCGAATCTCTGCCGCTCTTCGCCTGGATATTGTCATACATCGATTTGCGTTCGGCTCATGTGTGTCCGCGTCGTTCAGCACCGTCTCTCGATACAGCAGCGACGAATCGAGCAAGGCACCGAGGGGTCGTGGGGCCTGACTCGATGGTAAATGTCGCAATTTCCGAAAAGAGGCCTTGACCTAGTTTTAGGACAGGCGCACCATCGTTGTGCGTCCTACCCAGCGCAGGGGATCGGGGAGAACGCGGTCTTCTCTTACGGCAAGCCTGCGCGAGTGCGGGCGCTTTGGGCGGCGGAGCGGCCGCCTGGACGGATTTGGGGAGAGCCGCCCTGCGGTCTCGACTGTCGCTCCGCTTGGCCCTCTGAGGGCGGGGGCCACAAGCCCGCCAAGGCGGCGGAGCTGTTGATGGCGCACAAAGGGCGCTCCGATGGCGCATTTGACCTTTTGCGCTGCAAAAGGGGCGTTTCCGATGCGCCATCGACTGCGCGCTGATGCGCCAGTGGCGCGCGCCTACGGGAACCTCGAGCCATACGTTGGGTCGCCGACCGGTGGCCCCCTTCAGGAGTTCCGGCAACGAGAGAGGAGGCAGGGCCTCTCGTCGTGGCGCACAAAGGAGCCTGTCGTTTCACGTCCAGCTGTTGGATTACCCGAACGTGGTCGGGACTGCCTTGGGCCGATACCTGATTCGGCTTGGGGACCCGTGGCCGGACAGTCCGGAGAAGAGAAGGAGTTGTCCTCGCCGGTGGGCCGGTGAGATCGGTGCCGACAGATCAGCCTCCATTAACAGCACCACTCGCCGCGTTACAGGTCTACGCAAACGCCACCCTGCGCGACCTCCTGGTACGTGACCAGGAGGGGTGCGACCGTTTGACGGCCGTTATAGGTCTGACGGGGGAGTTCGCGAACCTGACTGACGGCGGTGACGGTCCGTACAGCTCCCCGTCCGATTATTGTTCCCCTAACACCAGCGAGGACTGCGGCGGAAAGGGGAGCTATGTTTCCGTGGGTTCGCAGACCGTCGCCGGCGATGGTCGTAGCTTGCATCGCCCTGATCGTCGGGCTTAGTGGGACGAGCTACGCCAAGATCTTGGCGCTCCCGTTGAATAGCGTCGGCACGCCGCAGCTCAAGGCGAATGCCGTCATCTCGTCGAAGGTGAGAGACCACACGCTGCTCGCGGCTGACTTCAAGCCGGGCCAGTTGCCGCCTCGGGGGATCCAAGGCTACGAAGTCGTAAGCCCGCCGCCGAACATCGTGATGAACGACATCCACAACTCGATCTTCATGACGTGTCCCGCCGGGAAGAGAGCGATCGGTGGCGGCGGCGCCACCGGCGGCGGAATCGTGCCAGGGGATGGGCCCTACATCACATCCAACCTGCCCTCCGTCGACGGCACCGGCTGGTTAGTGGACACGACGCGCGCGGTTTCGGGTTATTCCGCGTTGGTCGGACGCATTATCTGCGCCGACGTTCCGTAGGGACCGATACGCGTGACTGGCCAGGCCATACCCCGCGCGACTCGCCGGTCGCTATGGACTGCCCCGATGCGCCCGTTCTACTTACCCTGCTACCAAACTGAGAGAATCTGGGCGAACCGACGGCACGTGACACCGCTTGAACAAGCCGCACGAGCTTGAGCTAACAGCGGTTCGGCGTTATCGCACCCAGGAGGTCGCCGGTTCGAGCCCGGCTAGCTCCATTCAAGAAGTTCCTGCTGACGGCGCTATTCGCCCCCATCGTGGGATCGGCGCAGGCCAACTCATCTACTTACGCGCTACCGAACCTTCGCAGAACTTCAGGTTCAGCACGTGACAGGGACGGGTCCGTCGGTGCTCTTGGGACGCTGACACGTTGCTGACACGAGCGGGCGACTCCGCCTAGGAGCGGCTTTGAGGGCTGACCCCCAACTTCACAGGCTGGGGTCAGGCTGAGCTGGGCGGCTTTACAGTAGTCAGCATGAGTGCTGGCGCGACCTTCGTTCGAGCAGACCTCCATGTCCACACGTTTCCGGATAACGACCCGGAGGGTGCCCCGGATCTCCAGGCTTACGTAGACACTGCACTCGCGCGGGAGGTGAGTGTTCTAGGAATTACCGACCACAACACAATTCGCCGTGTACGGGAGGCGATGAAGGCGGCTAAGGGTAAGCCACTCTTGGTCCTGCCGGGCGTCGAGATCTCCACACATGAAGGACATCTCCTTGCACTCTTCGGACCCGCAAACCTCAACGCACTTGAAGCCTTCGCGAACCCTGACAAATTGAAGCTGGTCAGGGTGTCAGACACGGAACAGCGGTCTTCGAGGAGTCTGCTGGATCTAGTCGACGAGATTGCTCGCGTAGGTGGTTTGGCGATTCCGGCCCATGTTGATGCAGCCGACGGGATTAACGAGAAACTTCAGCCAAGCGCGTTGGCAGATCTGTTGAGGCATTCGGGGCTCGCTGGCTTGGAGTTTGCGAAGTCCGAGGCCCTTAAGGAGTGGTTCACGGATAGTGATCCGAATCCACATCGTCGCACGGCTTGGAAAGCACGCCAGGCTGTGGACGAGTTGCGCGAACGAGGTCTTTGGCGAGGAGTGTTCAAGCACAGGCTTCATCAGTGCGTCAGCGGATCCACCGAGTCAGCGCCGCCGTCGTCCGGAACGAGGCTCACGATCTCGACGCCGCGCTGATAGAGCCAGCCGAGAACGGCTTGGAGCTTCGCCTGGTCGGCGACCTCGCAGGCGAGGATCGACTCATCGCCGGTCGACTCGACGAAGACCTGCTCGAGCGGCTCGAGGAACGTCTGACTCACCTCCCCTCGAACGGTGATCCGGTAGCGACGCGCCTTCCGGCTGCCGGCGGATCCTTTCGAACCCGTTTCCATCCGAGGCCAGTGTCCACCCGGACTGCCGTCCATGTCATCGCCCGGTGTGCGATTTCCCCCGGGGGAATTCGCAGACCGGGTGGTGACGCGCCATTCGCCGCGCACGAGGATGCCGCACGGTGCCCGAGTTCCGCGCAGCCCTCCGTCTGACCGCCGAATGGTGCGACTCAGGAGGCGGCGGCATGAGTGAGCGCTTTCACAGGTGGGAGGAGCTGGCTCGGGCGGACGTTCGTGGCCGCGCGAAGCGTGCGATCGCCCATCGGCAGCGTTCGGCCATCTCGCGGGCGTCACGACGGTGCTCGGGCTCGCTGTCGGGTTCCTGGTCACGATCATCGACCGCAGCGACTTCCATTCGTTCGGCGACGGCGTCTGGTCCGCGGTGGTCACGATGGGAACCGTCGGCTACGACGACACCATCCCCCAAGCCGGCTGGGGCCGGATCCTCGGATCGGTCGTGATCGTGGCAGGGGTCACCTCCGTCACGTTTCTGAACGCAACCGCGGCGTCGCTGTTCGTCTCCGCCGATCAACAGGAGCTGACCCGGAAGAGCAAAGAGCGACACGCGGCCAGCGAGGAGCTGACGCGCGCGTTGCTCAAGCGTCTCCTCGAACGGCCCGAGGCGATCGAGGAGACGCTCGACCAAAAACGTGGGTGACACCGCGCGAATCCTGCTCTACGGGCTCCTTGCTGTCGCGAGCCCGACAACCGTCCTGGCGGTGTTTGCCGTGCTCCTCAGCAGGCGTGGACGGGCGAACGGGACCGCTTTCGCAGCGGGGTTTCTGTTTGGCAACGTGGCCGCCTTCCTGACCGCGTTCTTCATCGGCTCGACCATTTCGACCCGGCACCATGGCTCCTTCCGGTCGTATGCGGAGCTCGCGCTCGGGGTCGTGCTGATCGCGGTCGCCTGGCGCGAGCGCAGCCCCAGGGAGCCCACGGAGCCCGGCGACAGTTCTAGGATGGACGCGCTGTTCGGGAGGCTCGAGCACGTTCGACCCGCCGTCTCCTTCTCGCTTGGCGTCGCGCTCGGCGTCGGCACGAAGCGTCTGGTCATTACAGCCGTCGCCGCGACGACCGTGGCTTTCGCCGGACTGAGCCACGTCGAGGAAACCGGGTTGGGGGTCTTGTACGTGGTTGTCGGGGGTCTGGCCGTGTGGCTTCTGGTAGCCATCTATCTGCTCGCCGGGGAGCGTGCCGACGACTGGATCGCGAACGCCAAGACATGGCTCACGGCGAACACACAGAAAGTCGTCTACTACTCGTCAACGGCCTTCGGCGTCGCCATCATCGGCGACGCGCTCGTCCAGCTCCTGTAATCCCCGGCCGACTGGCGCGCGAGGTACGGCCCCGGCCTGAAGGGAGCCCATCGGCACGCTCCTGCTCGAGGAGCGCTGGAGCAGGGTCCGGCTGGCACACCGTCTAGCGTTGCCGGGCTCGTTCTCGCCCTGGCGGACGCCGTCGTACGATCGTCCGATCCGGGTGATGTTCGCGCCCCGGGACTGAAAGACCCTGAAGCGATGCCGCATTGGTGGGGGACTTCACGTCGGCGTCGGCTCGTCTTGGGACGGAAAAGCATGGCCGCGAAGGTCAACCTTCATTCGCCGTGAGCTCCACTCTCCTGGGCAGCAAGCTTCATTCTCCTGTTCTTCGTTCGGAGATCGTGCCGCGGCGGCGGCTTGCGGAGGCTGTGACGACGTCGGGTGTGCCGGTGGTTCTCGTCGTTGCCCCGCCCGGCTTCGGCAAGACGGTGCTGCTCACGCAGTGCGAGGAGCTGGACTACCGTCCGTTTGCCTGGGTCTCGCTCGATCGCCAAGACAACGATCCGCTGCTTCTCTGGAACTACCTGGTCGCGGCGATCCGCCGCATCGAGCCGGGCTTCGCAAGTGCGCTCGAGCCGGCGCTGCGCTCGGCTGGCGGCATGGCGCTCGATGCCATCATCCCGCGAATCCTGAACGAGCTCGAGTCCATGGATCGCGAGATCGTCCTCGTCCTCGACGACTATCACTGGGTTACCAGCCCAGCCTGCCACGAGTCGATCGCAATCTTGGTCGAGTGGGGCCCGGCGAACGCACAGCTGGTCGTGTCGTCGCGCATGGACCCACCACTCCCGTTCGCACGCTTGCGCGCGAGCGGCGGGCTGTTCGAGCTTCGTGCGGCCGAGCTCGGTTTCACCGAGGACGAAACCGCAGAGATGTTCCGAGGCCTCGGCCTCGATCTTGCACCCGACTCGATCGCAATCCTCCAGCAGCGCACTGAGGGGTGGCCCGCGGGCCTCTATCTCGCGTTCCTTGCAGTTCGCGACGCGATCGATCCCACAGCAGCCCTGGTGGAGTTCGGCGGCTCCAGCCGCCATGTCGTCGACTACTTGACCGAGGTCGTGCTTCAGGCAGAAACCGAAGCACATCGCTCGTTTCTCCTCGAGACATCGATTCTCGAACGGATGTGTGCGTCACTCTGCGACAGCGTCACGCGAATAGGAGACTCGGCGCGGATTCTCGCCGAGGTCGAGCGTGCCAACCTGTTCCTCGTTCCGCTGGACGAGCGCCGTGAGTGGTTCCGCTATCACCATCTGTTCGGCGAGCTTCTGCGCGACGAGCTACGGCGGCAAAAAGGCGACACGGAGCCCGAGCTCCACCGGCGAGCCTGCGAGTGGTTTGCGTCGGCGGGCTTCCGCGACGAGGCGATCCACCACGCGATCGCGGGCGGCGACCTCGGGACGGCCGCGACCCTCGTCGCAACACAGTGGCCCGCGTACGTCAATGCGGGGCGCCTTGCAACTCTTACCGGCTGGCTCGAAGCCTTCCCACGGGATGTCGTTCGCGCAGATGCCCGTCTCTGCCTCGTCGAGGCGTGGACGCTCGTCATCCTCGGCTCCGTCGAGGAGGCAAGGCAAGCCCTCGCCGCAGCCCGGGAGGTCGGCTACGACGGAGAGCTTCCCGACGGCTCCGGCACAGTCGAGGAAAGCGTCACTCTGGTACGCGCCACATTTCCCTGGGGTGATGTTCGCGCGATGCTCGCGGCCGCGCGCGCTGCCTGCGAGACCGAGACCAGACGGAAATCAGAGTGGCAGCCACTGGCCGAGCTCAACCTCGGCTGGGCCCTAGTCCTGACGGGAAAGACCGACGAGGCGGTGTCGCCCCTAGAGCACGCGGCCGCACTCGCACCACGCTACAAGCAGTGGGTCGTCGCCGGCGACGTGCGCTCCGTTCTGGCCAAGATTTCTCTGGACGCCGGCGACCTCGCGCAGGCCGAAAGGTGGATCGGCGAGGCGCTCGAGCTGGCGCGCAGCCACGGCTTCGCCGATCTCCCTGCCGTCGGCTTCTACCACGTGGTACTCGGGGCGCTCCGTGCCCGCCGGGGAGAGCTGGAGCTGGCCGATCACGCGCTCGGCCTGGGACTCGAGCAGCTGCGGAGCCACGGCGATGCGCTGTTGATCGCAGAGGCGCTCTTAGAACGAGCTCTTGTCCGCAGCACTCTCGGTGCGCGTACCGAGGCGCGGGCCATGCTCGCCGAGGCGCGCGCCACCATCGAGAGTTGCCCTGACCCCGGGATCCTCTCCCAGCGCGTCGAAGAGGTGAAACTGACACCCGCACACGCGAGTGCCAACCCGGACAGCGAGCTCACGGAGCGTGAGCTCGAGGTGCTACAGCTCCTCGGCGAAGGACTAACCAAACCCGAGGTCGCGGCCAAGCTCTTCCTCTCGTACAGCACGGTCCACTCGCACACGAAGTCGATCTACCGCAAGCTCGACAGCTCCTCGCGGGACAAGGTTCTCGAGCGGGCACGCGAACTGGGCCTGATCGCGACCCGCTAGGCAAACGCCGGCGGCAACTACTGCAGCATCGACCGCGGGTCGAGATCATCTTCCAACCCGCACTTTCCCCCGGGGGAAATCGCGCGGCGGGTGAGGACATTCTGTCTCGCAGGCAGGAAAATGCTGCGGCGTTCCGATGACACAGCCGCGCCTGACCGACGAAGCAGGGACTTGAGAATGCTCACCCGACAGGCTGGTAGTCGAGCAATACACCGGCTCAAAGAAAGGATCTGATCTTGCCTGACAAGCAGCCCAACATCGTCTTCCTCCTGTGCGACAACGTCGGCTGGGGTGACTTCTCGTGCTATGGCGGCAGCACGCCGACGCCGCGGATCGACAAGCTCGCCGGCGAGGGGATCCGGTTCACCAACTACACCGTCGAGTCGCAGTGCACCCCGACGCGCTCGGCGATCTTGACCGGCCGGCAGTCCGTGCGGTCGGGCACCTACACGGTGCCGTTGCCCGGAATGGGACCGAGCGGAATGGCGCCATGGGAGTACACGATCGCCGAGCTGCTCTCGGACGCGGGGTACGCGACGTCGCTGTGGGGCAA
>DATHGN010000168.1:0-5044 GCA_035317565.1 Gaiellaceae bacterium | reverse complement strand
ACGGTCGGGCGCGTCTTCCAGAGGCTCTCCGTGACGGTCAGCCCGAAGCCCTCCTTGATCGACTTCTGGATGACGGCGGCCGAGTGCACCTGGAAGGCGTTGACCTCCACCGAGCCGACGTTGTTGAGGTTGGAGAGGATGTAGATGTCCGGGTCGCCGCCGGCGTACGCGACGGTCTGGTTGTAGAAGTCCCAGCCTTCCGGGTCGTCGTGCGCCATCGAGCCGACGAGCGCCAACTGCACGTCGGGGAACTCCTCTTTCACCAGCCGGTACGCGTCGATGACGCCGAGCGGGTCCTTCCAGGGATCGAAGCGGGAGACCTGCGTCAGCAACGGCCGTTCGACATCGATGCCGAACTGGTCGACGATGTACGCCGCATCCTCGGCCGAGAGCGCCATGTTCTTCGGTGCAAGCGGGTCGATCGCGGGCGGCCAGATGTAACAGGGAGGAAGACCCTCGGCTTTCGGCACGTACTCACGCATGTGGAAGATCGCCGCGTCGTACCGCTTGATCGACGGGAGGATGAAGTCGAACACTTCGCGGTTCGGCGTCGAGAAGTCGATGTGCCCGCGCCAGATCCAGTTTGCACGTGAATCCGGGAAGTAGTCGATCATCCCGACGGGCTGGGGATCGTGAACGATGACGAAGTCGTAGTCGTCCTCGAACTCGGCCGCGTTCAACTCCTGATAGCTGCGGAAGATGTCGCGCTGCTCTTCGGTCAGTCCTTGCGGGTTCCCCTGGATGGCGTTGTGGATCGTCTTCGTGACGTTCCAGAACTCGTCGCCGCCCTTGATGATCCGCCACTCCGCATCAAGGCCTGCGCTGCACATGAGCGGAACGAGCGTGTAATTGATCTCCGCCACACCGCCGCCGAACGCCGTGGCCGAAAGGTGGACGACGCGCTTGCCCTGGAGCGGTTCCGCAAGCCGGCGGATCTCGTCCATCAGACCACGAGTCGCAATCGTGGCGTAGTCGGCAAGCGACTTATGTCCGGCGTTGACGAGTTGGAGCATGGTCTGGGCGCTGTTCGAACGGTCGAACGGTCGCGAGAATACAGCCCGGGCGGGCTAGCTCAAGCCTTTCTCGAAGCGGAGTCGTGATCCTTTGCCCCCCGGCCGCGCGCCGATCTCGACGCGGTCGGCGATCGCCCGGATGATCGCGATGCCGAGCCCGCCCTCGGACAGCTCGTCCGGCGACCCTTCGGCCGCTTCCGGATCGAAGCCTTCGCCCTCGTCGATCACCTCGATCACGAGCCGGTCGGGAAGCAACAGGTAGGAGATCTCGACGACGCCGGCGTTCGCCTCTGCGTACGCGTGCCGGACCGAATTCGACGTGGCTTCGGTGAGCGCGAGCTTCAGGTCCGCAAGGAGCTCGTCCGAGAGCTGCCGGAGCCGGCCGATGCCCGTCAGGGCGAGCCGGCAGAGGGTGATGTACTCAGCCCGCGCCGGGATCGTGAGTCGAACGGTCACACCGTCACCGGTGGTCGTGGCTGTCATCGCGTCAGTTTTACCCACAAAAACCTCATTCAAACTACCCAAGCCTACAGGCAGTCCGCTAGGAAGACCCCGCAGGCCGCTTATGCCCCGCTCCCGGCAGCCCTAACCCGGCGGAAGCAAACGCTCGGCGAGTGTCACGGCCACCTTCTTGCGCTGGCCGTGACGGATGATCGTGAAGACGGCGACGTCCTTCGGTCTGAGCGAATAGGACACGAAGCGCACCACGTCGTCCGCACCCCTGACCGGCGTTCCGTCGATCGCCACGATCACGTCTCCGCCGGTCGTCACCGTGCGGTCGAGGACGTCGACCTCCCGGGAGCCTCCCTCGAGACCGGCCTTCGCCCCGGGACTTCCCGCGCTCACGTCCACGATCAGGGCGCCGTGCTGCGTCTTGTAGCCCAGGACCCTGGCGAGCGAAGGGGTCATGTTCTCGGTGCTGATCCCGACGTAGGCGTAGGTCACGCGGCCCTTGGCGATCAGCTGCGCGACCGAGTTCTTCGCGGCGTCGATCGGGATCGCGAACCCGATTCCGCTGTCGTTCCCATTGCCGCTGGTGCTGCGAATCTGGGCGTTGATCCCGATCACCCGGCCGCGCGCGTCGAGCAGGGGCCCACCCGAGCTGCCGTGAGTGATCGGAGTGTCCGTCTGGATCGCGTCGATCACCTTGTACTTCTGCACCGTGATTGCACCGATCGAGCGGTGAATCGCCGAGACGACCCCAACCGTGAGGGTGTTCTCGTTGCCGAGCGGGCTCCCGATCGCAGCCACCGGCTCACCGACGCTGGCGAGCGCCGATTCGCCGAGCGGAACGGGCGAGAGCCGGTGGGCGCCCGGGTCAACGCGAACGAGACCCACGTCGTCATAGAGATCCCAGCCGACCGAGTGGGCCTCGACCCGATCTCCGTCCGCGAACTCGACGTAGAGATGCTGAGCGGCCCGGACCTTCGACGATTCGCCTGCATTCGTGATCACGTGCGAATTGGTGAGGATGTAGCCCTTGGGCGAGATCACGAATCCGGAGCCCTGCGCCCGCTCGGTCGCCTCGGACTTCGGGTCGCCGAAGTAGGCAAAGATCGTCACGACGCCCGGAGAGCGGGCGGCGAAAATCCGTTGCGGGTCGAAGCTCGAACCCTGCAGCGGCGGCACCTTTGACGTCGCCGACGCGGGCAGCGAGGCCGCCTGCGAAGGCTGCGCCTTCACGACCACGGTCTTCGTGCTCTCGTCGAGCCAGCCCGTGCCCTTTCCGATGCCCAAAGCAGCGCCGCCGCCGAGAGCGGCGGCGACAACGGTCACGACGGCTAGAGCCGGGAGCCGCATCGGGCTCACTGTAGCGACGGTTCTTCGAGGCGCTCGTTTTCCCGTGAAAACGGTTCGTCCTCCGGGGCAGCCGGAAGAACGAGCGCAAATCTCGTCCGGCCCTCCGCCACGTCCAGCTCGATCGAGCCATTCATGAGCTCGCCGAGCTCCCGGGCAATTGCGAGCCCGAGACCGCTCCCCGAGGCCTTCGAGCCCTCGACGCGGTAGAAGCGGTCGAAGACCTGTCCCGTGTGCTCGCTCGGAATGCCGGGCCCATCGTCCTCGATCGCCAGCAGCGCCTCGCCGTCGCGCTGATCGACCTCGATCCTCACCGGGGTTCCGCCCGGTGTGTGCACGAGCGCGTTGTCGAGGAGGATCCTGCCGATCTGGAGGGCACGCTCCTCGTCGCCGAACGCCTGCACCTCACCGCTGCTTTCGATTGACAGGGGGTGATTCGTTGAGCGGGCGACGGCGCGGAATTCCTCCGCCAGCGTGTCGGCGAGATCGACGAGGTCAATCCGCTCGCGCAGGACCGTCAACCGGCCGGCGTCGAGACGGGAGAGATCGAGCAGCTCCGTGGCGAGCTTGGCCAAGCGGTCGACCTGTTCGCGCATGGTGGTCATGAACTCGGACTGGGTCTTTGGATCCAGCTCCTCGTCGGCCATCAGCTCGAGAAAGCCGCCGAGGGAGAAGAGCGGTGTGCGCAGCTCGTGCGACGCGTTGGCGATGAACTCCCGCCTCGCGTGCTCGAGCTGGGCCAGGCGCTGCCGCATCCGCTCGAAGGCGGCAGCCAGCTCGGCAAGCTCGTCCCGTCCCGAATCGACGACGGGCTCGCTGAAGTCACCGCTCGCGATTCGATCGGCTGCCCGCTCCAGTCGCCGGATCCTGCGGGCGAAGATCGAAGCCGCGAGATAGCCGACGAGGAGCGACGCCGCGAGGGCGATGAGGCCGGCGACGACCAGGCGGCGTCGTACGAGGTTGATGCTCCGGAGCGAGTCGTGGAGCGAGGATTGAAGCAGCACGACCGGCCCGCCGAAGACCGGGTAGGCCACCTCCGCATAGCGGATCCCATGCAGGGTGGTCGTCCCTCTGACCGCTCGAGCCTCGACGAAGGCTCGCTGTGCGAGCGCGTCGTTTTCGATGTCGGCAGAGGTGACCGGATTCGAGTCGGCATAGACGCGCAAGCGCGGCGGGTTGAAGGTGAGCACCTCGAAGTAGACAACGCGGGCGTCCGCACTGCCCGCGGCGGACTGGATCGTCTCGTCGATGTTGTAGCCCGCGCTGTTCAGGAGCTGCGATCCGATCTTCGGGGCCGCCTCCGAGAGCTGCGAGAGCTTGGCGTCGATGAGGTTCCGCTCGAGCGACGGGACGACGATCAGGTCGACGAGGATGAGGGCGGCCGCGACCACCACGGCGAGGGCCAGGCCGAGACGAGCGCCGACGCTCCGAAGCGGATTCACCGGTCGCGGAAGCGGTACCCGACACCGCGCACCGTGAGGATGTACTCCGGGTCGGCGGGGTCGCGCTCGAGCTTCTCGCGCAAATGGCGAACGTGCACGTCAATCGTCCGCGGCTCGCGATAGTCGGCGCCGCCCCAGAGCGCTTCGAGCAGCATCCGCCTGCTGTACACCCGGCCCGGATTCGCGGCCAGTATGCGCAGCAGCTCGAACTCGACGTAGGTGAGCTGTGTCCGCTCCGCTCGCACCTCGACGGTCCGCCGCGCAAGGTCGATCGTCAGGTCCTGCGCCGAGATCACGTCGCCGTCCTCTTCAGGACGCCTCGGCGCCGCGGCGCGGCGGAGGAGCGCGCGGACACGGCTTCTGAATTCCCGGATCGAGAAGGGCTTCGTGATGTAGTCGTCGGCGCCGAGCTCGAGCCCAAGGACCTTGTCGAGCTCGTCGTCGCGGGCGGTGAGCATGATGATCGGCACCTCGCTCTCCGCGCGCAGGCGCTTGCAGACCTCCAACCCATCGAGCTTCGGGAGCATGATGTCGAGCACGACCAAATCGACGTCCTCGGCGGCGAACTGGGCCATCGCCTCCTCGCCGTCGCGTGCTTGGAGCACGCGAAACCCCTCGCGTTCCAGGGGATAGGCGAGCAACTTCTGAATGGAGTCCTCGTCGTCGACGAGGAGGATGGTCGAGGGATCGGGCATGTCGGCTTGGCGGAAGCGTGCCTGCCGGACAGTCTCTGCCGGGTGGTTCGGCGCCTACTATAGCCCCGGATGGCAACCGTTCCGCCCCGGACCGAGC
>DATHGN010000167.1:0-32245 GCA_035317565.1 Gaiellaceae bacterium | reverse complement strand
CAGGTGCCGCTCTTCTCGTACTGCTCGCAGCGCGAGCTCGCGAAGGTCGCCAAGCTCGCGAACGAACTCGAGCTGCCAGCGGGCCATACGCTGATTCACGAAGACGCAGAAGTGGCGTATTCGTTCTTCGTGCTGGTCGACGGCGAAGCCGACGTACGCCGGCGGAACCGCCGCGTTGCGACCCTCGGGCCGGGCGACTGCTTCGGTGAGCTGGCGCTCATCCTGCGCCGGCCCCGAACCGCTACGGTGACGCTGACGGCACCCTCCCGACTGCTCTCGATCAGCGCGCACAACTTCCGTCCGTTGCTCATGACGTCGCCCGAGATCCAGTTCAAGCTGCTCGAGTCGCTGGCGGAGCGGCTCGCACCGGCGACGACATAGCCGGGGGTTCAGCTAGGCGGGGCCTCTTCTGTCGACCGGTCGGAAGGCTCGGTTGCCGGCGCATTTCCTGATCCGGCGCCCGCGGTAGGAGGTACCGGTGGCGGAGGCTGTGGCCGGCGGGTCCGCGCGGCAAGGACGACCAATGCGGCGCTTCCCCCGGTGACGAGCACGCCGCCGAGGAGCCCGCCGATCGCTACCCAGAGCAAGAAGGACATCTTGGCGCCCACGTCGATGTCCGCGGCGACGCCACGCGAGCCGTCGGTGTTCATGAGGACAACCGACCAGTCGCCCTCGCGCACCTTCCACGTCAGCGTCTGTGTCCCGACCCCGGAGGCGGAGGCCGCCCAGAAGCGCTGCTCCGTCGGCGGCCCTTGGGGCGCGCCTCCCGTGACTGGAAGGTACGTGGCTCGGAAGGGATCGAAGTCGATGTCCTCGACATTCGCGTGGGCGACGGGGCCCAGGTACTTGGCAACAGCCGCCTCCGGCCCGATGCCCATGAAGAGCGTCTTCCCGCCGGCACTCTCGCCGCGGATCCGAACCTTGCCGAACCAGCTGTCGTTCAGGACCCAGCCGGCTCCGTCGGTATCGACTTCGAGCCGCGTACGCGTGAGAGCGTAGGTCGGCGTCGCAAATCGCTCGGTCGGTGTCGTCAGGTAGCCGTCCTCGCGCTGTGTGCGGTCGGCCCAGAGCAGGAAGCCTCCCCCTGCGAGCAGGGCAAGCCCGAACAGGACTCCGATGCTGCCGAGGACTATGAGGATGACGCGACCCGCGCTCATCGGTACCGAACCACGTCAGCGGGACGATCTCGCGCCGCGCTCAATGCAGCGCGAGACATGGGCGCGACTGGATAGACGACGGCGAAGATGACACCGAGGTTGACTCATCGCCCTCAACTCGTCAAGGGCGCTCCGAACCCAGCGGCCTGAATGCCCGCGATACCGGGCACAATCATGCGAAAGGCACCGTTTCCGACGCCTTCGCAGTAGCGGGGGCAGGATTTGGACACCCTCCTATCTGCCAGTGATCGCGCCTGAGCCCGTGACGCTCTTCGTCACATCCTGCGGATTGCCCTCGTACATGATCGTGCCCGATCCGGGGACCGAGGCATCGAGGCTCTTGGTCGCGGTGACGAAGATCTCTCCAGAGCCACTCACGACAGCGTGCACGTTGTTGGCGTCAAGCTGTGTGAACCGCGCATTTCCAAAGCCGCTGACCGTGATGTCAAGCGAGGTCGCGGTTCCACTCCCAAAGAGGTTGCCACTGCCCGACAAGGTCACCGTCAGGCTCTCCGTCTTGATGCCGCTAACCATGATGTTGCCGCTGCCTGTGAGCGCCAGGGCGTTAAGCGATGGGACGTTGACCTCGACGCTCATCGGACTCTTGGCTGTAAGGCTGCCGGGGGTGTTCCCGATGACGAGCGCGTCGGACTTCACGTGTGTCGTGACGCGGTTAAGGAGGTTGTCGTCGGCCTTGACGACGACCGACTGCTTCTCACCGACGCGAATGACGACGTTGTTGCCCCCGGTGAGTTCGACGCTGCTAAACGGGGCCACCGCGCGGGTCTGCGTCGCCGGGACGCCCGATCCCTCGCTGCTTGAGCTGGACGAGTTTCCGAACACCTCCAATTGATAAAGCAGCGCGACCGCGAGACCACCTAGAAGAAAGGCGAGGATCGCGAGCAGCACCCAGCGGGACCGGTGGTGTTCTGGTCGGGGCTGAACTGATGTTGGGGCGACGGTCATTGCCCCTCCCTTCTGACCCGTGCGCACGAGAGGCTGTGCGCGTTGTGCCTTGAAGAAGACACCGTCAGCATCTCTCCTTCATACGTCTGGCGCATCAGTTCACCCACTGACTCGCGTGCGGCAAAGCCGTAACGGCGATATCGACCAATATTGCGTCCCCTGTCCGAAGTAAGTAGATCCGCGTCTGGCTCATTGTCCGGCGCGAGGCGGTGAATCACCGCGTTAGCAGGGACTTTTTGCGATGCGGCGAGCCGGACTCGAACCGGCGACCTCCTGGGTGCGATAACGCCGCTAGGTCGTCCGGTGAAGCTTGTGCGGCTTGCTCAAGCGCTTTCAGGCGCTGTCAGTTCTGCGAGGGTTCTCTCAGATTGGTAGCACGGCGTGCTTGGGCGAAAGCGAGCGCGGCTCTCCTTTCCGAGCCTCCCAGGCCATCGCTGCCCGGCGTACGAGCAAATTGCGACGGCTAACCGCCGAACCTGCGGATCGTTGCATTCGGCTCGTACCGGTGCAAAGATCGAACGGGGTTCCCCCCGAAAGGAGGAACGATGAATGCGATCCAGAGTCGCGCGCGGCTCGCAGAGCCGGCGGCGGCCGCTCCCATCGCACGTCCGGCGCTACCGATCCGCCGCGCCGCGGCGGAGGCGGCGCTCCGCCACGGCGACGGGCCAGTGGAGCTGACGTTCGACGTCGTCCGCGTAGGCGGGGCAACGGAAGCGATCAGCATGATCTTGGAACGACCCGACCTGGAGCGGACGCTCCAGTCGGCAGATGGAGAGGAACTCGCGCTCGTCTTCGATCCGCAAGAGCTCGCACACGCGATGCAAGGCCCGGACGTTGAGGCGCAGGGCCTACGCGAGACGGCGGCCGTCCTCACTGTGGCCGTCGCGGCGATGGCCGGTAGTGCGGGCGTGGCCTCGGCTGCGGCGGGTGGTGGGAGCGGCACCGGTTACGTGGTCCCGGCCGGCAGTACCGTGGCGATCGTCAACGACGCTGGCGCGGCCGGTGCAAGCGGTACCGGCTACGTCGTCCCGGCCGGCAGCGACGAAGCGATCGTCAACGAAGCTCCTGCGGTAGGCGCTAGCGGTACCGGCTATGTCATCCCGGCCGGCAGCGACGAAGCGATCGTCAACGACGCTGGCGCGGCCGGTGCAAGCGGCACCGGCTACGTCGTGCCAGCGGGTGGCACAGAAGCGATCGTCAACGATGCTGGTGCGGTAGGCGCTAGCGGCACCGGCTACGTCGTGCCAGCGGGTGGCACAGAAGCGATCGTCAATGATGCTGCAAGCGCCGCGCCGGCTGCGGGAGGCGACGAGACGCTGCCGTCGACAGACACCGCGGCAATCGGGACCGGCGCGATACTGCTCGTCGCCGGCGCCGCCTTCGCGGCGACGCGGACGAAGCGGCGCCCGGATACGGCCGACGTCGCTCCTGCGTAGCGTAGGGCAAGGTGCGCGGCGGCTTCCGTCGCCGCGCACCGAGTGCTCAGCGGTTGCGAGCGGTCTTCAGCGGCGACACCTCGCTAGTCCTGCCGCGGTAGAACGGTGACTAGGACGTGTGCCGGCCAAATAGCCGCACGACGTCTTTAGCAGGCACTTTGTAAGTGGAGCTAGCCGGGCTCGAACCGGCGACCTCCTGGGTGCGATAAGGGCTGATGTCGGTGTGTGGGCAGCGCTGCGGCTTGCTCAAGCCATCGTAGGTTGGGTCGGTTCGGCCCAGTTTTCTCAGTTCGGTAGACCAGTAGGTAGATCACGGATCCCGCTTCTTCTGAGCAGAGGTCGAGAGGCGTAGTGCCGGACTCTCTAGTACTCGACCGCCTCTGCCGACCTCAGTCGTGGCTCGTCGCGTCGAACAAACGGCCGGGCCGAGCGATACAACGATTGCTCTGGTCGCCGCAATATCTCTTGTTCTGTTCGCTTGGGGTGGGCAAAAGTCTTGCCCAGCAGCAAGAGTCAATGAGGGACGAAATTGTCCACGAGCTCGCGGAGGCTCGCGCGGATGACGTCGCCGGCATCGGGGTCGCCGCGGTACAACGCCCTGGTCAACGCCTTCGCCTGGTCGAACGTGATGTGAGGAGGAAGTGGTGGAACGTTAGGATCGACGACCGCCTCATAGACGACAGGGCGATCGGCCGCAAAGGCTTTGTCCCAGGCGTCTCCAACGTCGTCCGGCGAGTCGACGCGGATACCGGTGAAACCGAGTAGCTCTGCGTAGCGTGCATAGGGGAAATCCGGCAGTTCTTGCGACGCTGTGAACTTCGCGTCTCCTATCGACACACGTTGTTCCCAGGTGACGAAGTTGAGCTCACCGTTGTTGAGGACGAGAACAATCAGGCGCGGATCGACCCAGCGGCGCCAGTACTTCGCAGCGGTTAGGAGCTCGGCGTTACCAAGCATCTGCATCGCGCCGTCGCCGACGAGGGCGACTACCGGCCGGTCGGGGTAGAGGAACTTGGCGGCTATTGCGTATGGAACACCCGGGCCCATCGACGCCAAGTTCCCACCCAGAGACGCCCTCATCCCCTCGCGAATACGCACGTCGCGTGCATACCACGCCGTCGCGGTCCCGCAATCACAAGTGATGATCGCGTTGTCGGGTAGACGCTCCGAGAGTTCCCAGAAAACGCGCTGGCCGTTGAGTGGATCGGCCTCGTTCATGGCGCGCGCCTCGACAACCTTCCACCAGTGTTCGTTCCACTCCGCGATGCGGTCACGCCACGAATGATCATCCTGTGGCTCGAGCATCGGGACGAGCGCACGCAGAGTTCGCCCACTGTCGCCAACGAGGTTTATCTCCGTCGGGTAGCGGTGCCCAAGCCGCCGCGCGTCGATGTCGATCTGCACACCGCGAGCGTGTCCAGGGGCCGGCAGGAACTCCGTGTAGGGCAAGTTCGAGCCGACGATCAGTAGCGTGTCGCACTCCTGCATGAGCTGCCAGCTCGGCCGCGTGCCGAGCAGCCCAATCGCTCCGGTCACCCAGGGAAGATCGTCAGGCAGAACAGCCTTTCCCAAGAGCGCTTTCGCAACGCCCGCGCCGAGGAGGTCCGCTACTTCCGTCACCTCGGACGCTGCGCCAAGCGCCCCCTGGCCCACGAGCATCGCAACACGCGATCCCGAGTTCAGAAGCTGCGCTGCCCGTACGAGGTCGCCCTCCTCAGGCACAACCTCGGGCTCCGAGTAGTCGCTCGAGGAGTGCAATCGCGCGTGCTGCCTCTCGGAGTCGGCGACCATTTCGCTCTCCTGGAGATCGTTCGGGATCACAAGACACGTCACGTTCCGCTCGGCCAGCGCAATTCGCGCGGCGCGGTCGACGAGGTGACCAACCTGTGCCGGGTCGACGACAAGCTGGACATACTCCGACGCGACGTCCTTGAACAGGTTAGTCAGGTCTACTTCCTGGAAGTAACCACCGCCCAGCACGGTGCGCGGTTGCTGACCCACAAGCGCGAGAACCGGTTGCCGATCCATCTTCGCGTCATAAAGCCCGTTCAATGCATGAATAGCGCCCGGCCCAGAGGTGACCAGACAAACACCGAGGCCCCCACCGAACTTCGCATGTGCACACGCCATGAATCCGGCGGATTCCTCATGGCGAACTTGAATGAACTCGAAGCGATCGCCTGCTTGGCGCAGAGCCATCGTCATTCCGTTGATCCCGTCCCCGGGATACCCATAGATCCGGCTTACGCCCCACGCGGCTAAGCGCTCGAAAATGAAGTCAGCAACTGTCTTTGCCATCGAAACCTCCGGAATGGGCCTCTCAGTGCCAACGTACAGCCTCTCGGAGCACTCTCTGGCCAACCGCGAGGTAACCAAGGCTCAACTCGAACACCTGACTTGTCTTGGACTGAGGTAGTGGTCATAGTCACGCGTGGCTCCTGGGGCGAGGATCGTCTCCCGAGCAAGCGTCGGCGATGCGAGCCACCTGCCCTTCTGCCTAAGTGAGGGAAGATCCGACCTCCGGGTTTTCTCAACTGAGGTGATCTAAGGCACGGGCCGGAGCGTAGCGCCGCGTTATTAGCGGATCGTTAGCCGCTTCCGTGCAGATCGCCGAGCGTGACGATCACGGTCCGCACCTTGCCGTTGCGCTGAAGGATCTTCACGGAGACACGTTGGCCGGGCTTCAGGCCGGCGAGCACCGCGACGAGCACGTCAGCAGTCGAAGTCGGCTTGCCGTCGACTGCCACGATGATCTCGCCGGGCTTGATCCCGGCCTTTGCGGCCGGCCCGCCGGGCGTCACCCCCGCGACGAGGACGCCACCTCCGACGATCGAGCTGACGCGCACGCCCAGGAACGCGCGACCCGATCTCTCGACGCTCCCCTTTTCAATCAACTGGTCTGCAATTCGGCGCACCGTGTTGCTAGGAATGGCAAACCCGATCCCGGGCGCCTGCGCTCCGCCCAGCTCGGGATCGAGCGCGGTAAGAGTCGGAATGCCGATCACCTGTCCCGCAAGATTCACGAGCGCACCGCCGGAGTTGCCGGGGTTGATCGCGGCGCTCGTCTGAATCGCCGACGCAAGGACCACTCCGTTTCCTTCGCTGACGGTGCGGCCGAGCGACGACACGATGCCTTCGGTCACGCTCGAGCGGAGACCGAGCGGGTTGCCGATCGCGAGCGCAACGTCGCCGACTTCGATCTTGGAGGAATCCGCGAACGAGGCGGGCGGTGGCGTTACCCCTTCCACGTGAACAACCGCGAGGTCGTCCGGCGGGAAGGAACCAACCAGCGTTCCGGGATGATTTCCCGATGGGAGCGTTACGGAGAACTTCGTTGCATTACCGACGACGTGTGCGTTCGTGACGATGTTCCCGTGGCCGTCGTACACCACACCGGAGCCAAGGCCTGATCCCGTCGCGATCTGGACGACGGACGGCGAAACCGCCCGCACGTCGCGAACGAGCTGCTCCTGAAACGTCTCGGCGGAGCTCCCGACCTTGACCGCTGCCTGGGAGCGCGGACTGCTCCCTCCCTCACCGCACGCGGACGCCAACAGCGCGAGCGCCGCCAGCACCACCGTGCCGATGGTTCGCAGCATCAGTTTGCTTTTACGGCAGAGACGTCGACGAGCACCTTGACCTCGTCGCCGACGAGGAACCCACCGGACTCCAGCATCTTCTGCCAGGTCAAACCGAAGTCTTTGCGATTGAGCGTCCCGCGGACTCGAATCCCGACGCGCTCGTTCCCCCATGGATCGCGCTCCGCCCCTTCGACGGTCGCCTCGAGCTCGACCTCTCCGGTCACGCCTTTGAGCGTGAGGTTCCCGACCAGCCGGAACTTCGGTCCGCCAAGCGGCTCGATCCTGGTCGACTCGAACCGGATCTCGGGATACTGCTCGACGTCCAGAAAGTCCGCCGACCGAAGATGGGCATCGCGCGTCTCCTCGTTGGTGTCGATGCTCGCCGCCTTGACGGTGCCGAAGACGCGTGAGTCGGCGATGTCTTGGGCGGCGACAATCGTTCCTTCAAACTCCTTGAAGCGACCTCGCACGGTCGCGATCATCATGTGCTTGACCTCGAACTCCACGCTCGAGTGCGTTGGGTCGACATGCCAGATCCCCGTAGGGACACGCACGGTCCCGTGCTCGGTCTGAAGCTGCGTCGCCATGTTCACCCTCCTTTGGGTTCCGTGCGTCGATTGTTCCCGCTTGGATCGAGTTGTCGCAACGGCGGCGGTGTCCTGGTTCCCCCGCCGTAACCTGCAACGTCTCCTAACCTCCGAGCAACACCACGACGGGAGGGAAACGATGTTGATCACGCGCCTGCAAGAGCAGATCGAAGTCGATCTCGAGACCGCGCATGGACAGGTCGCGGCCGGTTATGTCGACCCCGCGGTCAGCGAGGACACAAAGCTCATAGCCGCCGCGATCGCCCAGGCAGGTGCTCAGATCGCGCTCGCGCTTTCGCAACGCGACGAGTCCACGTAAGACCGGACCTCAGACGGCCCAGGGATACGTCTCGGGAAGCTCGCCGGCCTCCCATTCGCTGGTCCGCTCGAGTGGTTCGACCGCAGACGTCTCGTCGATGTGGATGATCGCGTCGAACTGGTCTGCGAGTCGCGCGTCGAAGTAGTGAGAGATGCGCTCGGTCTGCGGCCGATAGATGACTCCGATCGCCCGCTGCGGCCGGACTCCGCTGAGGTCAGCAGGCAGGAGCAGGAATCGACGATCGTCCCTCAGGTGGAAGAGCTCCTCCCAGCTACCAGGGAGAGCGCGCCGCACGCGCTTGCGCTCGGCGGGGCCACCCCAGTCCGACGCGGCCGTGACTGTACCCGTATAGCTCGTGAAACCGACGAGGAACGCCTCGGTTCCGTGGCGCTGTCGGACCAGCTGCCCGATGTTCAGCTCTCCGGCCTGCCCCAGCTGTGTTGCCCGTGCGTCGCCGATGTGCGAGTTGTGGGCCCAGACCGCTGCCTTCGTCTCTCGGCCGTCGACACGGGCGAGGTGCGCGACGAGCGCGTCGAGTGTCTCTGCCATATGTCTGTCGCGCAAGTTCCAACTTTCGACACCGCCCCGAAATACGGCCCGGTAGTACTCCTCCGCGTCGACGACGAGCCGCGCGTTCTGCTCGGCGTAAAAGTGCCCGTCCTGATCCAGCCAGCCGTCGGACTGCGCCTTCTCTGCCACCATCCTTCTGAGCTCGATCAGCTGATCGACGGCTTCCTGCTCGCAGGGCTCGGCGCCGCCGAGGCCGGTTTCGTACGCGTACACCTGCGGGTCCGGGCCGAAGTGATCGAAGCATGCATAACGCAGGCGCGCCCGTTTCGCGGCTTCAGGGTCCACACCATCGAGGTACTCGACCACGGCCTGCATCGACGTGTGCAGGCTGTAGAGGTCGAGCCCGTAGAAACCGACCTTCGGCGCATGCGGTGGCAGCGCCTCGTTCCACTCGCGCAGCCAAGCGATGAACTCGACCACATCCAAGTTACGCCACATCCAGGCCGGGAATCGCCTGAAGTCCGCCAGCGCTTCCTCCGGAGTCTCGTCGCCAGTTGCACCGCGGACGTACAAGTTGACGCGGTATGCGTCGGGCCAGTCTCCCTCGACGGCGACGGCGGTAAAGACTTCTTCCGCGATCAGGCGCTTCGTGATCTCTGCACGCTCACGGTAGAACTCGTGCGTTCCGTGGGACGCTTCACCGATCAGTGCGAACCGTGCCCGTGCAGCGCTGCGGACCAACCCGTCGTAGTCGGCGACGTCCCCACTGAGCGATCGCGCGGTCTCAAGCATCGCCGTCGTCTTTCCCGCCGAGGTAGCGCAAGAACCATTCCGTCGCGATTCCCGCGACCTCCTCTAGAGCGCCCGGCTCCTCGAACAGGTGACTAGCGCCCGGCACGACGACAAGCAAGTTCTCCGCTTGCAACTGCTCGAGCGCTCGCAGATTGAGCTCGAGCACCTGTAGGTCGGCCTCGCCGACGATGAAGAGCGTCGGTGCTCGAACCGCTCGAAGTGCGGGCCCAGCTAGATCCGGACGCCCGCCCCTCGACACCACAGCGGCCACATGATCCGGCCGTTCGGCTGCGGCGATCAGCGCGCCGGCCGCACCTGTGCTCGCACCGAAGAGGCCGATGGGGAAACTCGACAACGGCCCGCGCCGCAGCCAGTCGATCGTGGCAATCAGACGTCGCGCGAGGAGTGCGATGTCGAAACGATGCTCGCCCGTGATCCTGTCGACTGTCTCCTCCTCCGGTGTGAGGAGGTCGAGCAGCAGCGTTGCGATGCCCGCCTCGTTCAGCGAGTCAGCGACGAGACGATTTCGCGGGCTATGCCGCCCGGAGCCACTGCCGTGTGCGAAGACGGCGACTCCGAGTGCCCTCTCCGGCACGACGAGATCCCCAGAGAGCACGGCCTCGGTGATGGGTACGCCGACTTCGATCGGGGCTGTCGCGAGGGTCAACCAGCCGTCTCCTCGTCGTCAGAAGAGTCGCGCAGAAGCTCGCGCACCTCCTCGTCGCTCGTCTGCGAGAAGTCGTCGTACCAAAGGCCCACGGCGTGGAACGGGCTGGGCGTCAGCGCACAGACGATCTCGTCGACATCGGCGCGGAATTCGTCGCACGTCTCCGCAGAGGCCACGGGAACCGCCACGACGACGCGGGCGGGCCTGTACTTACGAAGGGCGAGCGCCGCGGCGCGCATGGTCGCGCCCGTGGCGAGCCCGTCGTCGACAAGGATCACCGTCTTCCCTTCCAGGTCAAGCGGGGGCCGACCCGCGCGATAGGCAGCCTCGCGCCGCTCGAGCTCTCGCAACTCCTTCTCGACGGTCTCCTGGAGTACTTCATCCGGAATGCCGAGTCCACGAACGAGGCGATCGTCGAGGATGAGCACGCCACCGGGAGCGACCGCTCCCATCGCAAGCTCCTCGTGCCCCGGAAGACCGAGTTTGCGGACGACGAAAACGTCGAGTTGCGCCCCGAGTGCTCGAGCGAGCTCGGCCGCGACGGGGACACCGCCACGCGGGAGCGCGAGCACGACGACGTCGTCACGCCCGGCATATGCCAACAAGGCGCGGGCGAGAACTCTTCCAGCATGCGCTCGATCGCGGAACCGCATCCCGGCGGCGCTCTGAACGCTCGAGCTGACGGACATCACCTCCCGGAACTACCTTCGAGCCGCTCCCTGCTTGAGCGTCTCGAGCATCCCGTGCAAGTGAGCAGACGCGTTCTCGATCTCGATGTAGTCGTATTGCGCAGCTCGTGATTCAGCCGCAAGCACCGCGCAACGATGAACGTTCACGAAGTCGCCGTAAGGAAACTTGTATCGGCCCTTCGTCTCTTTGTCTTTCTTCTCATCGATTCCGAGATGCCACTTCCCGTACTCCGAGATCCCATGCTCTTCAATGAACTGATTCTCCGTGGCGGTCGAAGGCTGGTGCTCGCTCCAGTCGTCTCGCTCGTCGAGCACTGCGTGGCCGTCCTCGATCAGCTCCTGCGCGTGCGCGTATCCCCGTTCGTTCAACTTCATCGAGTCGAGTGTGCCCGCTCCCGTCGCGTTCAGACCGGCTCCGGCGTACCCTAGTGACCCTTCAGACCACCTGGGAGGTCCCGGGTGCCGCTCTCGGGAGTACATTCGCGCCGTGCCCGCGTTGATCTTCGACCTGGACGGAACGCTCGTCGACACGGTCTACGCCCACGTCTTCGCCTGGCAGCGTGCTCTCGACGAGGCAGGCATGCCGATCGACGGCTGGCGGATTCACCGTCGCATTGGAATGAGCGGTGGGCTCTTCACACGCGCTGTGGCACGCGAGCTCGGCCGGCCGCTGAGTCCCGAGGAGGCAGAGATGATCCAGGCGCGCCACGGCGTGCTCTTCCGCCAGACCCTCCCTACGCGGCGACCGTTGCCGGAAGCGGTGGAGCTCCTTGCAGAGCTCCGAGCCCTGGGAATCCCGCACGGGATTGCGACCTCCGGCCGGCGGCCTGAGATCGACGCCTCGCTCGACGTGCTCGGCGTCGGTAAGGAGACGGTCGTCGTAGAGCGCGGCGACGTCCGGCGCGCAAAGCCTGAGCCCGACCTGTTTCTCACCTGTGCCGAGCGGATCGGTGTTCGTGCCGAAGAATGCTTCGTCGTCGGCGACGCAGTCTGGGATCTGCTCGCCGCGCGGCGCGCGCGAATGCTGAGCGTCGGCCTCTTGAGCGGCGGGTACGGAGAAGACGAGCTCACCCGCGCAGGCGCCTTCCGGGTCTACCGTGACACGAGAGAGCTTCGCGAGTCGCTGGACGAGCTCGGCGTGCTGTAGAGGGTTACCCGCACGTGACCACGATCCGCGTTTCTGCGTGAGTCGCGCTGCGTCCATGGCTATAAGGCAAGCAGTGAGCGAGCATCGCACCGACGCGCTCGGGCCGGGCACGCCCGCCCCTGATTGGGAGCTGCACTCGACCCCGGACCAGTCGGTCCGGCTGGACGACTTCCGAGGCCGGCCGCTGGTCATGGCCTTCTACCCCGCCGACTGGAGCCCGGTGTGCACCGACCAGATGGCGCTGTACAACGAGGTGCTGCCGGAGTTCAAGCGTTTCGGCGCCGATTTGGTCGGGATCTCGATCGACCACGCCTGGTGTCACGTCGCGTTCGCCAGGGATCGGAACCTTCACTTCCCGCTGCTTGCCGACTTCCATCCCAAAGGTGAGGCGGCAAGGAGCTACGGCGTGTATGACGACAACATCGGGATGAGCGAGCGGGCGTTGTTCGTGGTCGACGCAGAGGGCGTGATCTACTGGAGCTACGTCTCGCCGATCGGCGTCAATCCGGGAGCCGACGGGATTCTCACTGCTCTCGAGTCCATGGCAGGCGTGGCCGTCGCATGAGCGCGGTACTCGATCGTCCGCAGTTGACGGTGCCGCTCAGCGGGCGCGACCATGTCCTAGGCACGTCGGCTGCTGCGGCGACGTTGCTCGAGTACGGCGACTACGAATGCCCGTTCTGCGCAGCGGCACACCCGGCCGTGAAGCACGTTCTCCAACTCGTCGCGGGAGACATCCTCTTCGCCTATCGCCATTTCCCACTCACGCAGATTCACCCGCACGCGCAGCAAGCGGCCGAGGCGGCCGAGGCAGCGGGAGCCCAGGGCCGGTTCTGGGAGATGCACGACTTGCTGTTCGCGCACCAGGACCATCTGGCCCTCCCTGACCTGGTCGAATACGCCGACGCTCTCGGTCTCGACCTCGACCGTTTCGCTTCAGAGCTCGAGAGTGGGGCGCATACCGCCCGAGTGCGGGAGGATTTCCTCAGCGGAGTCCGCAGCGGGGTCAACGGAACACCCACGTTCTTCGTCAACGGGATCCGCCACAACGGCGGTTACGACCCCGAGGCGCTGCTCGACGCCATCGGCTCTGCCCTCTGAGCCACGCGTGAGCCCGATCGCACACGTCGAAGAACTTCCGCGCCGGGAAGTGCTCCAGACGCTTGCGCGGCGCTACCACCACCTCCAGAACGAGCACAAGCGCTCTGGCCTCGAGAGCGGAGTGCGACGCAGGATCGAGGAACAGCTCCTCGACGTACGGGAGCGGTTCGACCGGTTACTCGAGGAGTGGGTGCCCGACTCTGAGCTTCGGCAAGCCTGGCGTGAGCACTTGCACAACCGCGTCGCTGCGCCGGCTGGGCCAGCAGCGATTCGTCCGCTGGTCTTCCGCGGCAGGTCGGAGGCTGGAGCGGTCGTCGAGGTCCGTGGGAGGGGCGGCGACGAGCTCGAGGTCGAGATCGACGGCTCGGTGGTCGCGCGCATCGCCGGAGAAAAGGATTTCACACCGGTGATCCCCTCCTTCCGCTGGCGCTTCGACGGCGTCGAGTTCGGAGAGCTCTTCGACGTCTCGAACGAAGCTCTCGACGCGTTGGCCGACTTTCTTCGCAACGATGAGTCCCCGCCGTGGGAGCATGCGGCGGAGCTGCTTGCGGACGGGCTGATCGACACGAACGCGGCGCTCACCCGGCGCGGCCGGCGCGCACTTTCGCGCCGGGAGTAAGCCTGCGACTACCGAGCTGCGCGTGCCGGAGCCCGCTGCGGGCGTGAACCGTCGCGCCCCGGCGGCAAGCCCGGAACGATAGGCGCCTCGGGGAAGCTCTCGACGGACTCCTGGCGCCCGCGCGGCTGCGGATAGAGGTTCATCAACGCCCGCTCCTCGTCGGGCACGCCGAACTTCACCGGCAGGCCGAGCTGCTCCAGCTCCGTGGCCATCAGCGGGTGATCGTGCGTCCAGACGCCGCTCGACAAAAGATGCGCGAGCTCCCGCGCCCGCGCCTCGGGCAAGTGCCGCTCGAGCATGTGCATGACGACGACCTCGACCTGACGCAAGGCTTTGCGACCGACATTCGCAAGGATGAGAGTCTCGTCTTTATGCACCCCGGGTAGAGAGGCGACCTCGACGAGCGATGCCGCGGGATACTGGCCGAGCTGCGGATCCACCGGGCCGAGCGCCCCATGGCGGTCGATCACGATCTCATCGGCGGCCAGGGCAATCAACGTCCCGCCGCTCATCGCGTAATGCGGCACGACTGCGATCACCCGGCCATCGTAGTCCGCAAGCGCCTGGGCGATCTGGCTCGCCGCGAGCACGAGCCCGCCGGGCGTATGCAGGATGATCTCGATCGTCCGACCGGGTCGTGTGCTCCGAATTGCCCTCAGCACGCTCTCCGAGTCGTCGATGTCGATATGCCGCATGATCGGGAAGCCAAGGAACGACATCGTCTCTTGACGGTGGATGAGCGTGATTACCGTGGCGTCTCGCTTGTGCGAGATGGACGCGAGCATCCTCCTGCGGGTCATCGCCAGCACCTGCCGCTGCACGACCGGCTGCAGGGAACTGAGGATGAAGAAGATCCAGATCAGGTTCCAGAGATCCACGCCAATCAGGAGTATCCGCCGCGCTCCGAGTTGACGCCCAGGCGTGGGCACCTTGCAGTAACCCGCATCACTTGATCAGAACGCGGCGCTCGTAGCGCGACAAAATTCCTTCGTCGAGCGTGTACACGATCGGCTCCGCCAGCAGCGACTCGCTGTGCAACTGTGCCTTGAGCGCGCCGACCAACAAGTCCTCGGCGAGCCACTCCATCGTGGGCGCGACGTCCACGACACCGCGGACGAGCCACGTCCCGTCGTCTCGCTCCCGCGCTTCGACGACGCGGGGCGGCCGCAGGAAGCGGGCGTGCCCTGCCGGCCCGCGGCGGCCGACGTCCTCGATCGCCCGCTGCGCTTCGTCGGGATCGGTGGTCAGGAGCTCGATGCTGTAACGGCGGTAGCCCTTCGGGCTCCAGAACGCCGTGATGATCTGTGAGTTCGGGACGTAGGCTCGGTCGCCGTTCAGCGCTCGGAGGACGGTCGTGCGCAGGCCGAACTGCTCGACGATTCCCGCTGCCTTCGACGGTTCAATCATGACGAAGTCGCCGACGGCGTACCAGCGCTCGAACGCGATCAGAATGCCGGCCATGACGTCCATCAGAAATCGTTGAGCGGCAAAGCCGACGACGACGGCGACGAAGGCCGAGCCGCCGAGCGCCGCTGCGGGGAGAAAGAACGAGGCGAGCACGATCAGGACGATGATCGTCGTCGCATACGGGATCGCCGTCGCGACGACCACGATCATCGTCTCGCGGCTGCGGAGTTGCATCAACTCGCGCTCCTCGCTTGGACGCCTCTCGTCGAGACGTTTGCCGTACCACCGCAGAGACCGCCCGAGCACAATGCCCGCGAGGATCGCGACGACGCCCCACACGACGGGTGCGTCCACGCCGAGCAGGCCGAGTGGCGACACGGTCAGTGTGCTGTGGCGGCGACGCGACGCTTGCGGCTCGCAGCCCAGTCGTGCGCGGCGGTAAACGGCTTGGCGATGTCCTCGAGAGCGCGCCGCTCGGCATTCACCGCGAGGAAGATCGCGACGATTCCGGCAGCGATCATCAGGCCGGCACCGAGCAGGTAGCCGTAGTTGACGTTCGTTTTGCTGTGCGTAGCAATCAGCGCGCCGAAGATGGTCGGCGAGAGAGCCGCGATTCCCGTTCCGATGGAGTAGAAGAGAGCGATTGCCATGGCGCGTGCTTCGAGCGGGAAGAGCTCGCTGACCGTGAGGTAGGCGGCACTCGCTCCGGCCGAGGCGAAGAAGAAAATGACGCACCAACAGATCGTCATCGTCGTCGCGCTCAAGACGTCCTGCGTGAACAGCACGCCGGTGATGATCAGCAAAACACCGGAGATGATGTAAGTCGACGAGATCATCACCCTGCGCCCCACCGAGTCGAACAGCGGCCCGAGCAGAAGCGGACCGGCGATATTCCCCACCGCGAACGGGATCAGATAGAGGGGCGCATCCGACGACTTGACGCCGAAGAAGTCATGTAAGACCAGTGTGTAAGTGAAGAAGATCGCGTTGTAGAGGAACGCCTGGCCGCTCATCAGCGCGAGACCGAGCACGCCGCGTGCCGGGTAGTTCTTGATCACGTACTTCGAGATGTCGAGGAAGTTGATGTGGCGGCGCTGCTCGATGGCAATCGGCTCTCCCTCGGGCTCGGGCAGGTTCGGATGAGTTTTGCGAACGGCCTCTTCGATCTCCCCCACCACCCGTTCGGCCTCGTCGGCGCGTCCGTGCGTCACCAGCCAGCGTGGGCTCTCCGGGATGAACCGCCTGATGGTCAGGATGCCGAGGGCGAGAATCGCGCCGATGAAAAAGCCGAGCCGCCAACTGATCGTCTCGCGGATGTTTGAGAGGAACTCGTAGGAGAGGAAGGCCGCTGCCGCGGTTCCGAACCACCAACTGCCGCTGATCGCAAGCGCCACTCTGCCGCGGACGCGCGCTGGGATCAGCTCGTCGATCGCAGAGTTGATCGCCGCGTACTCGCCGCCGATGCCGGCCCCGGCGAGGATGCGGAAGATCGCCAAGCTCCAGAAGTTCCACGCAAGCCCAGAGGCAACCGTGAAGACGAGATAGACGCCGAGCGTCACCATGAAGAGCTTCTTGCGCCCGAGCCGGTCGGTCAGATACCCGAAGAACAGCGCACCGCCGACAGCGCCCAGCAAGTACCACGTGCCAAGCGAGGACGCCTGCTGAGTGCTCAGGTGCAGCGTGTCGCTATTCGTGAGGACGCTTGCGAGTGCGCCGACCAGCGTCACCTCGAAGCCGTCGAGAATCCACGTAATGCCGAGCCCGACGACGATCAGCCAGTGCCACCGGCTCCAGGGCAGCCGGTCGAGGCGCCTCGGGATCATCGTCTCCACGACCCGGCCGGTCGAACCGAGTTCGCCGGTGGCGCTTGCCGAGCACATCCCCTTCTAGTTACCGCTCGACGAACCCCATGTAACCGGTGGAGGGCACGCCAAGGTATCCGCCGGCTCAGTCCGGCGTTTCGACCTCGAGCTCGTACTTGCGCACACGCTCGAACGCGGCCACTCCGAGCGCACCGCTGTCAGCGAGCCGACACATCCAGCCGTGTCCGCTGTTGGGGTCGAACTCGTCCTCGTAGCTCCCGACCGACGCGAAGATGCGACCGCCCCGGAAGTCCCACTCCTCGATCTCGTCGTGGCCGCCCTCGATGTCGCTGCGGAATGCCTCGAGATCAGCACGGAGGCGCTCCTTGACCGTAGCCAGCCACGTTTGGCGCGGGTCGTGATCCACGTCCACCCCGCACTGCTCGAACAGGTCGTCCTCGATCTCTTCGAAGATCAGCGCGTCGATGTACCGCCCGGACTCCGGCCAGTCGGGCTCTTCGCCGGGATCGAGCGCGACTAGCTCGAGGTTCAGCCCTTGCTCGGCTGCTCGCGCGATCGCCGCCGCCGCCGCCGGAGGCAGGCCTTCGTCAAGCTGCCGTTCCAGGGCGTGCTCGAGCTCGTGGTCAGGGACGTCCCCTTCTGCCTCCGCGTAGTCCCGCTCTGCAACGAGATCCAGGAACGGCTCGCCGTCGTCGTCGCGGGCGAGCAGCTCGTCCGTCACCTGCCAGCTGATCGGCTGGCCGCTCTCTATGGTCGTGAAGGCGTGCCCGAGCCTTGGCGACCCCGCCCGGAACCTCCGGAAGGCGCCCAGCTCCTCGCGTTCGTCCGGATGCCTGAGCCGGAGTCGATAACGCGCGGGCTTCGCGATCGCACGCGGAAGGCCACTCTCGCCGGCGGGCTCGTCAATGCTTTCCACTAGCCAGAAACGGCCGCCGAGCTGGAGCACCTCACCGGGCGTGAGCGGCTCCTCCGACGCGTACTGCTGGACGCGCTCTCTCCCGCTCGGACTGTGCGTCAGCAGCTCGTACTTCAACGACACGGCATGTTCATACCAGACTCGGCAGAACGAGCTCGACCAGATCGGTCTGGACCGGGATGAAGCCAAGCCGGCTGTAGAAGGCCCGAGCACGCCAGTTGTCCGGCTCGACGACGATGCAAAGAGTGCGGGCGCGCTTTGCGATCGCGTAGCCCTCGGCGTGGGCGAGCAGCCGGTGGCCGATGCCGCGGTGCTCATGACCTGGAGCAACGAAGACCTGTTCGGCGATGACCTGCTCGCCGGGGGAGACGAACAGGGCGACATAGCCGCCCACCTCGCCTTGTTCGTGGGCAACGAAGACGACGTCGTGCATGAGAACGTCGAGGACGCGGCGGTCGCTCCAGCCCGAAGTGCTCGCAAAGACCGCGTTCGCCAGCCCGAAGAGCTGGGCGAGCTCGCTCTCGCGGAGTGGGGCGATCTCGACGACGTCAGACATGGCGGGAGAGGCGAGGGGCCGGCGGTAGGACCGGCCCCCCTCGCGGCCCCCTCAGGCCGACTTGACCTCGATGCGCCGCCTTTGCGCGCGCTCCGCCTTCGGGATGCGCACGGTGAGCACACCGTCGTTGAGCTTTGCGTCGACGCCTTCCGGGTTGACCTCGTTCGGAAGTACCACCCGAAACTCGAACTCGCCGACCCTCCGCGTGCGTCGACGGATGATGCCTTCGCGCTCGCGCACCTTGATCTCCCCGCTGATCGTGAGCTCGTTGCCGGTCACCTCGATGTTCACGTCTTCGCGCTTGACGCCCGGCACTTCGGCCTCGACGACGTAAGCGTCCTCCAACTCTTCGATGTCCACCGCGGGGACCCAGCCCGCCGGCTCGTCGAGCATGCCGCCGAACGTCTGCTCGAGCATTCGCCGCATACGTTCGTTCAGCTGGCCGAGCTCGCTCAACGGACCCGGACCTTCGGATCCTGTCCTGCTGCGCTCTGGAAGAAGTTGCGACATGTGCCGATCTCCTTTCGCTTGTTTGTTCACACCGATGCGTGCGCGGCGACCGACCCGAACTCGACAGTCGAGTTGTGGAAGTCGACGAGCGCGTACCGGCCCCGGTCGAGACGCCCGGGACAGAGAACGAGTGAAGTCCCGAGGCTCTCTCCCGACGGCTCGTCACCGCCGGTGATCACGATGCGCGGCCTGTAGGTGTTGATGAGCTCTGCGAGCACCTCGCTCCCGGGCTCGTGCAACCCCTTGTGTGCAGGTCGCGTCGTGAAGAGGAACACCTTCGCGTAATCCTTGAACTCGCCGACCACCTTCAGGCGATACTCGGCCTCCCAGCCGGGATACCGAATGAGCGCCTCCTCGGACCGCACCGTGTCCGGGTCGTCGACGACCTCGCCGCCGATCCCGGCGAACAGCACGTGGTCCGGGCCGATCGCGGCGGTCGCGTGCACGCCGCGCAGCTTTGGATACGCGATCTCGATGTTGTAGGACTCACGCAGATAGTCGCTGATCGGGGCATCGTGCGGCCCGGGGATCCAGAACGCCGCGAGGTCGGCGTGACCGAGCGCCTTGAAGAGCGCTCGATAGGTATCGGCCTTGCTCCACGGCGCGCCGAGGTCGCCTACGAGCGTGACTGCGTCGATCGGCTCGTCGCCGAGCTCCTCGAATAGATTTTCGAGCAGGTCGACCTCCCCGTTCATCCCTCCGATGGCGAGCACTTTCTGAATGTGTTTGGCCATCACGCTCCTTTCGCTGCCAGCGCGTCTCGGTGCTTCTTCAGCAGCACGTAGCGGTCGGTTCGGGCGACGATCTCCGCGAGCGCGGGCTCATGCCCCGGGAGGACGGCGAACTGCGCTGTATCGGCGCGTGCAGCCTCGTACTCCGCTTCCGTCATCCGGATCGCGTCGGTGCAGCCTTCGTGAGCGCATTCGCAGACGAAGTCGAACTCGGCGAGCGACGGCGGTCCCAGTTCGTGGATCCGGTCGTTCACCAGCCGGAAGAGATCGCCCTTCATCTCACGCCGCGGAGCGCTCGCCGACGAGCCTAGGCGAGTCATTTCGGTACCGCATGCGCGCCTCCGTCACCTCCTTGGTGTGGATCTCACCCCACTCCGAGAGAACGACCAGCGGCTCGGTCATGGTCCAGCCGAGTGGAGTGAGCGAGTACTCGACTCGCACGGGAACCTCCGCGAAGATTCGCCGCACAACGAGACCGTCACGCTCGAGCGCGCGCAGCGTGTCGGTCATGACCTTCTTGGAAACACCCGGCAGGCACGCGAGCAAGCGGCCGTGACGGCGCACGCCGCGGGCCATGAAGAACAGGAGGTGCACCTTCCACTTGCCGTGCAGGACGTCGAGCGCCTGGTCGACGCGCTCGATCGGGTCGAGGTCGCTGCGGCAAGGCTTCGGCACCTTGGATAGGTCCGAATTCCGAAGGACTGACACTTGGACGGCATCGTCTCTGGCCACGGATCCCCCTCTCATTAGCTGCTTTCCCTAGGGATCAGCCTTCCAGGGACACGGATCGTTCGCATCGGTAAGCACACCAGTCTGAGCGCCCTGTCTCGTGCAGACTTCTGCCTCTTCAGGCGCCTTACCTGTCCTTTCTTTTGCGAGCCTCGAGCAGGCTCCGCGCAAGCTCCGAGCGCGAACTGATCCGCAGCTTCCTGAAGATCTTCGCCAGGTGGTATTCCACAGTGCGGGAGCTGATGAAAAGCTGCGCTGCGACCTCCGCATTGGGTGCGCCCTCGCTCACCAGCGTCGCGATCCGGCGCTCCTGCGGAGTCAGGAGCTCGAGAGTTTCCGGCGTGCGGCGGTGGACCCGCTCGCCGGTGGCTGCAAGCTCGCTTTGCGCCCGGTCCGCGAACGCAAGCGCACCCATGCTTTCGAACAGCTGGGAGGCTGCGCGGAGCTCCTCGCGAGCATCCCGACGTCGTCGTTCGCGGCGCAGCCACTCTCCGTAGACGAGTCTGGCGCGTGCAAGCTGCGTCCTCGCGCGAGACCGTTGGAGGCGGCCGATTGCCTCTCGGTAGAGCCCCTCCGCCTCCCTCCCGGCGACAAGGAGCGCCTGGGACCGTGCCAGCACGCCGAGTGCCCAATCGGTGCCGCTCGCGGTAGTACTCTCGGCGAGCTCGCCGGCGGCCTGCGTCGCGAGCTGTTCTTCGCCGCATCGCACTGCCGCCTCAACCAGGTCGGGAAGCGTTCTGGTCACGAGGATCTGATCAAGGCCCGCGTCTTGCACCGCGATCATGGCCTCGTGATAGCGGCCGAGGCCGAGCTCGAGAACGCCCAGCGCCGACTGGGCGAAACCGACGAAGGTGCCGAAACCGCGCGCGGTTCCGTCCCGCGAACACACCTCGGCCAGGGCCCGCGTCCGAGCGTCTTCCCCGCGCCACGCAGCCAGAATGAGCGGGCCTACGCCAGTCTTTCCCAGGATGCCGGCGTACCCCGTCGCCGCCGAGATCTCGTCCGCTTCCTCGAAGCAGGCTTCGGCCGCGTCGAAACGTCCCACGAGCACCTCGTATGCGCCCAACTGATTCAACGCGTTCGGCAGGGCGACGAACGCACCCGACCCGCGGGCAAGATCGACGCGGCGCTGCGCGAGTGTGTGGAGAGCCTCATCGTCCCAAAGCTCGAAGGCAGCCTGAAATGCCGGCCCGATGGCACGTAAGTCGCCGCTTTCCCCGGCCAGTCCGACGCCGCGTCGCAACACCGGCGCCGCGGCAGCAGAACCTTCGTCAACGAGCGTTGCGAAAGCGTCGAGGAGAACGTCCGCTGCCGTGGTCTGCGTCGGTTCGGGCATCGATCGTGCGCACTCCACCGCTTCCCGCATACCCCTGTCGGAGGCCAACCGACCCGCGAACATTGCGGTCGCAAGTGCATCGAGGCATGTGTCGCGCGCCTTGCGCAGATCGAACGGTGCGAGAACCCTTGCGGCCTCGATGAGTAGGGTCGAGCTACTGCCTTTGTCCCCGCGTGCTAACGCCAACGTGCCGCGCAATCTCTGCGCCTCCGCACGTTGCTCGTCGTCCAGCAGTTTCGGCGTCAGTTGAGAGAGCAGAGTGTCAGCCTTGCTGAGGGCGCCGGCCGCGAGGTCGGCGTCTGCAGCTACGAGCAGCCTGGCCGCGCGCCGGCTCGGGTCTGGGGTGAGTTCTGCCGCAAGCTCTAGCACTGCGGCAGCGGCAACCTGGCCGCCGCGGTCTCGAGCTTTCCGCGCCGAAGCTTCGAGATCGGCGGCGACCGTCTCGTCTGCGTCGACGGACGCCGCGGCTCGGTGCCAGGCGATGCGGTCCTCGTCGGCGTCCGGATCCATCGCTTCGGCGAGAGCAAGATGCGCATCTCGACGCGTTGTCTCGGAAGCAAGGGCGTACACCGCCGAGCGCACGAAGCCGTGCCTAAAGGTGATCTGGGCCCCGAGCCTGAGAACGGATTCTGCGTCGTCGATTGCCGTCTGGGACAGCCCAAGACCGTCAGCGGCGCGCCTCAACAAGCCTGGATCGCCGCTCCGCTCCGTAGCGACGAGGACGAGGATGGACCGAGCGTCACTGGAGAGGCCGCGAACATTTCGCATCAGGCCCTGCTCCAGTCGATCGCCAAGGGGAAGCGCTTTCGGGAGGGGCGCCAAACCGGCGAGCTGCTCCGCCGTCAAAAGCTGCGCTAGCTCGATCAGAGCAAGTGGATTTCCCTCGGCCTCGATGACCAAGCGGTCGCGGACACCACTGTCGAGGGTTCCCTCGACCTCCCTGTCGAGCAACTCACGAGAGGCGACTTGCGAAAGCCCTTCGAAATTGAGCTCGCGAAACGGGGCCAAGGCAACCGATGTCGGGTGCGCGGCCCCGAAGGTGAAGAGCATGGCTATCCCCTCAGAAACCAGCCGGCGAGCGAGGAAGGAAAGGACCTGAGCAGAAGCCTCGTCGAGCCACTCGGCGTCATCCACCGCGCACAACAAACCAGTGTCCTGTGCGGCATTCGAAAGCAGTGTGAGGACACCGAGCGCCGTTAGAAAGCGGTCCGACCGCTCGACCTCGATGAGGCCAAGCGTGGACGCCAACGAATCACGCTGCGGTCCGGGCAGGGCTTCGATCTCCTCGAGGAACGGGGCCAGCAGTTGATGGAGCGCCGCATACGGAAGGTCGAACTCTGAGTCGACTCCACCCACTCGCCCGACGCGGAGACCTGAGGCCCGTCCGATCGCATGTTCCAAGAGCATCGTCTTCCCGACCCCCGGCCCCCCGCGGAGGACGAGGACTGCACTCGAGCCGCCACGCGCGGCAGCCAGGAGCCCTTCGACGGCCTCGAGCTCCGTCTCCCGGTTGACGAACCGCCGCGTTGCGGGCGGTCGAGCCACAAACGGGGTCTGAGCCGGACTCGTGAGACCACCCTTCCTGGGCCTTTTCAAGAGCATACGCCTTCAAAAGACGGGCCACTGACCCGGGGCCTGGTGAGCTTGAGGTTCCCGGCCATCGGGGTACAAGACCGCCAGGGCTGACGCCTCGCTGCAGCCTGTCGTCCAACCAGGGAGGATCATCAATGGCCGCCGCCGACCAACCAGTTTGTCCGCGACACGGACGACCTGCCGTCGCATCGAGGGTGCGGCTCAACCCTGACGGGACGCAGGAAGTCGAGTACCTCTGCGAGATCGATCTCGCCGAAGAACAGATGTCGAGCCGCTTCGGCGGCCGCGGCAGCAGCCTCTTCGACGACTTCTTCTCCGACTTCTTCGGGGACGGGCAGTCCACCGGCGGCGGCGCCCGCAGGCCTGCCGCAGCCCAAAGGCAGATCGAGCGGGTCGACGTCACGCAGTACTTCAGCGACGCGACACGTGAACTGCTGCAGCGGGCCGCGCAGACGGCGGTCGAATGGGGAAACCTCGACCTCGACAGCGAGCATCTCCTCTACGCAGCCCTGCAGGACGACGTCGTTCGCCACGTCCTGGGACAGATCGACGCCGATCCGGAAGCGATCGCGGCCGAGATCGACGAAGCGGCCGACAAGGCGTCGCGAACAGACGTCTCCCCTTCGCTCTCGCCGGACGCAAAAGCTGCACTACTCGCCGCGTACGACGAATCGCGCGAGCTTGGCGCTTCCTATGTCGGACCGGAGCACGTGCTGCTTGCACTCGCGCGCGACGACGAAAGCGAAGCTGGCCAGCTGTTGCAGCGCTTCGGCGTCTCGCATACGAAACTGCGCGGCGCGGTGATCCGCGGCGTCGAGGCAGGCGGGAGTGCCCGCGAGACGAGCAAGACCCCGACGCTCGACCAGTACGGCCGCGACCTGACGGAAATGGCGCGCGAGGGCAAGCTCGATCCCGTCATCGGACGCGCCGACGAGATCGAGCAGACGATCGAGATTCTCTCTCGCCGAACGAAGAACAACCCGGCGCTGATCGGAGATCCCGGAGTCGGCAAGACCGCGATCGTGGAGGGCATCGCCCAGCGGATCGTCAACGACGAGGTACCCGAGACACTTACGGGCAGGCGCGTCGTGCAGCTCGACCTCGCCGGCATGGTCGCCGGGTCGAAGTACCGCGGCGAGTTCGAAGAACGCCTGAAGAACGTGATCGACGAGATCACCGAGAACGAGGGCGACATCATCCTCTTCGTCGACGAGCTCCACACGCTTGTCGGGGCCGGCGCAGCCGAGGGCGCGATGGACGCCGGCAACATGCTCAAGCCGGCGCTCGCGCGCGGAGAGCTGCATGTGATCGGGGCGACCACTCTCGACGAGTACCGCAAAGACGTGGAAGGCGATCCTGCACTCGAACGTCGCTTCCAGCCCGTCTTGGTACGTGAGCCCACGGTCGACGAGACGATCGAGATCTTACACGGGCTCAAGGACCGCTACGAAGCGTTCCACCGCGTGCGGATCTCGAACGAGGCGATCGTCGCCGCCGCGGAGCTCTCGGACCGCTACATCCGCGACCGCTTCCTGCCGGACAAGGCGATCGACCTGATCGACCAGGCAAGCGCGCGTGTCCGGCTCCGGACGAAGACGAAGGACAACGACACCCGGAGCCTCGAGGAAGATCTCCGCCGCCTCGCACGCGAGCGCGACCAGGCCACCGCCGCGGAGGACTATGACCGGGCAGGCCAGATCAAGGATCAGATCGATTCACGCCGGGGCGAACTCGAGGAGCGCCAGACGAGGCGTCAACGTCCCGCCGAGGTTACGGCCGAAGACATCGCAGAGGTCGTATCAAGGGCAACTGGCATCCCGGTGTCTCAGCTGACGACGGAGGAGCGCCAGCGCCTCCTCGAGCTGGAGCAGCAACTGCACGGCCGCATGGTCGGCCAGGACGAAGCGGTCACGGCGGTCGCCGAGGCCGTGCGGCGCTCACGTGCGGGGCTCGGCGATCCGCGCAAGCCCATCGGCAGCTTCCTCTTCCTCGGGCCGACTGGCGTCGGCAAGACCGAGCTCGCGCGCACGTTGGCCGAGGCGCTGTTCGGCAGCGAGAACCTCATGGTCCGGTTCGACATGAGCGAGTTTCAGGAACGCCACACTGTCTCGCGACTGGTCGGTGCGCCTCCTGGATACGTTGGGTACGAAGAAGCGGGACAGTTGACCGAGCAGGTGCGGCGTCGTCCTTACTCTGTCCTCCTCTTCGACGAGATCGAGAAAGCTCATCCCGACGTCTTCAACATCCTGCTGCAAATCCTCGACGACGGACGTCTCACCGATGCACAAGGGCGCACGGTCGACTTCAAGAGCACGGTGGTGATCATGACCTCCAACTTGGGCGCAGACCGCATCCAGCAACAGGCGCGGACGAACGAGCCGTTCGAGCAGCTGAAAGATGACCTGATGGACATTCTCCGGCGCAGCTTCCGGCCCGAGTTCATCAACCGGATCGACGAGATCATCGTCTTCCGCGCCTTGACCGAAGAGCAGCTCGTCGCCATCACGCAGCTCCTCCTGGACCGTCTCGCCAGGCGCCTGCGCGCACAGCACATCGAGATCGATTTCTCGGAGCAGGCCCTGAAGTTGCTCGCAAGAGAAGGCTACGACCCGGAGTTCGGCGCGCGACCATTGGCGCGGACGATCCAACGCTTCGTCGAGAACGAGCTCTCACGCATGGTGCTGAGCGGAGAGGCGGAGCCCGGCGACAAAGTGCTGGTCGAGGCGGACGGCCATGAGCTGAAATTCGACGTCGAAAAGGGTGGTGCATCTCAGGAGGTGACCGCTTGGTCGGAGGAGTCGGAGGAAGCATTGACACCGGAGCACGCGGCCGCCCGGTAACACCGTCCGACAACCCGGCACAAGCTACGGCCCGACGCGGCGTCGTCGCACCCGGGCTCGCCCACGAGTCACCGAGTCAATCTCGGAGCGCGTAAGTAGATGAGCTGGCCTGCGCCGATCCCACGATGGGGGCGAATAGCGCCGTCAGCAGGAACTTCTTGAATGGAGCTAGCCGGGCTCGAACCGGCGACCTCCTGGGTGCGATAAAGCCGCAACGGCATTTGCTCAGGCCCGTGCGGCCTGTTCAGGCGGTTTGAGGTGTTGCCAATTCGGCGAGGTTCTCTCAGTTTGGTAGCACGGTTGGTAGGGCGGAGAGGCCGAGGACCACGCGTCCGCGCAATTCACTTGACTTGAACGATCCGGGTGACCGTGCCACTCGTCGGCCGCCGTTACGGCTGACATGTTCCGACCGCAGGGGCGTCGATGCGATCGAAATGGAGCGCCAGGACACGACCGTCCGGGACGTGTGCGCTCCCGCTCGTGGTCATGAGCACGTCCGTGTAACCCAGCGCGGGAACGCACACCGGTAGCTCGACCGGGGGACGCGCGCCACCGGGGTCGACGCTGCCACGGCGGATTCCCTCCGCGCTCGCAAGCACGAACTCGATCGGCTTGAGCGCCTCGCGGGCCGCGCTCAGGACGACCACGAGTGATCGCTTCGTCGGCCGCCCGTTGCCGTAGAACCGCAATCGCGTCTCACGCCGGGGCATGGTCCAAGCATCTGCCGAGACACCGTGGGTCGACCACTCGAGACGGTAGTCCTTCGTCGGGCGCACCAGGCGCAATGGGGTCACGTCCGCTCGCTGAACGTGTGGCTCCACGAGGTGGAACCGGGGATCCTCTCGCGCGACGACGAGGAAGTCGCCTCGAGCGCCGGCCAGCCGACCCCTCTCGAAGTCGACGCGGCCGTGGTCGGCGGGAAACGGCGTGAACGTGGGATCGTCCCCGAGGCGGAGAGTCTCTTCGACTTTCTTGTTCCAGAACTCGGCCTCCCACCAGTACGTCGCTGACTCGAGCGGACTGGGCACGAGCTCGGCCGAGCTGCCGGGCGGAATCGAGGCATCGATCCAGTCTCGGCGGTCAAAATGCGGCCTGACATTTTCTGCCAGCGCAGGTTCTGCAAAGCGCTCGAAGACATATCCCGCTTGGAAGGCGCCGAACCCGGCGAGCCCGATCGCCACTGGGAGGACCGCTTGTCGACGAGCTCGCAGCGGCAGCGAGAGGAGGGCAGCTGCAACAACTGCAACGACGAGCACAAGCGCTTGGACAAACCGGGCGGCTCCGAGATGAAACAAGCCCGCGGCTTCGACGATCGCGGGGTGAAAGGCGGCACCGGGAGATGCCCAGAAGATGACCGCCTGGTCGTGGTACGACGAAACTCCCGCGCACCAAGCGAAGGCGGCGGCAGCGGCGAAAAGCATCACCAGGCGGAGACGAAGCAATCCGCATCGGACGAGCGCCGCGCCGGCCCCGACGGCACAGAGAGGTGTGAGATAGAAGAGATAGCGATCCTGGATGAACTCGTTGGCAGTGAAGCGAAGGTCGAATGAGGTCACCTCGAACGTGAGAAGCGGAACCAAAATGAGGAAGAGCCACGCATACGCATGTGCACCTCGTTCCTCCGGGCGCACGAGGGTGGCCAACGTCCACGAGACGGCCAGGAGGAAGGGCACGATGCCGCCGGCGACCACTATGTAGTCCAAGTGCACTGCGGCCGAGTGCCAGAAGCCGGCCGGCAAGAGATCGCCTTTGAAGGGAACGGAATAGTTGCCAACGACCACCCCCAGCGATCCCACCGCAGCGAGGGCGGCGCCGACAAACAGTCCAACGGCATAAGTCGTGAACAGCACACGATGCGATCTGAAGGTGCGTTTCACGCGCCCTCGCCAGCCGGAGAACCGATCCGATCCGAAGGTCAGCTCGTGTCCGAGGAGCGCAAGCGGGAGCACGATCGCGAGGACAAAGAACTGCGTGCGCGCGAGGAACGCGAGCAGCAGTCCGGCCAGCGCGAGGACATCGCGTCTTGCGCTCGGCTCAGCAATCGCACGTTGGCAGAGAAAAACGGCCCAGACGAACGCGGGATACGACGCGTTCTCCGTCAGCAGCGTCGTGCTCAGAACGAGCCAGGGCGTAAACGCCGTCAGCAACGCAGCGACCGTCGCGGCAGCACGGGATCTTGTCAGCGAATCGGCCAGCAAGTACGCAGGCCATGACGCACTCGCGAGAAGGAATGGATTTAGGAGATGCGCAGCCGTCGCTGCGGCCGGCGCGGTGAAGAGCCCGTAGAACGGTGCGATCAACAACGGATAGAGCTGGCTCAATGCGCCGTAGTACGTGCCGTGGATCTGTGGTACAGGCGAACCCGTCTCAGCGATGCTCGTCGCGAGCCTTGCCGTCTGCAGCTCGTCCGTCATCACGGCCCACGTGATCACACGCGACGAGTAGTACGCGGCGAACGTGCCAGCCACACCGACGCAGACGCCGACGACCATCCCCTCGAGAGTGATTGGACGGGACAGCTTGCGAGATCGGTGGATGAGCTCGATGCCACGACGCATTCCCTGGAGCGTGATCTGAGAACCACGAGACGGTCGCCCGAGACGTGGACGCGTGGCGCCCCGGGTAATCTCGGGCCATCCCCGACGGTTGTTTACGAGCGGAGCCAGCCGGACTCGAACCGCCGACCTCTAGGTGCGATAACGCCATTGCGTCAGTCGCTAGGCCTTGTGCCGCTTGTTCAGTGTATGACGCTCTATGAGTTCGGCGAGGTTCGCTCAGTTTGGCAGCACGGTCGGTAGAACTGATCATTCGCACCAGATCCGCAGGCGCACGTCCGAGGCGTCGAACGCCGAGGTACGCGTGTGACACGGAGTCGAAAGCGAAGATGCCGAACTGCGGGTGGTGGCTCATCGGAGCGCCTCCGCGACGCGGAGCAGGAATTCGGGCAACTTGCCGTCGTTGTAGAACGGGTCGTCCGCGGTGCCGGTGCCGCGGTCTGCAAAGCTCCCGGCTCCATGTCGCGCAAGACGTTGAAGGTCTGCCCCTTGCGCAGCCCCGCCGCTCGCGCATTCGCGACTTCGAAGTCACGGATCTACCGCGTGGTCGCACACCAGGCGGTTCGTCTGATGGAGCTAGCCGGACTCGAACCGGCGACCTCCTGGTGCGATAACGGCCAAACATGGCCTGGTGCGGCCGGTCAGGCTTGCTCAAGCCGTTTCAGGTCGGACCAGTTAAGCCAGGTTCGCTCAGTTCGGTAGACGGATAAGTGGAGGCCGCGAATCCGGTGTTCGTCATCACCGTCGTCGATATGTGTCTGGTTGGGACGCACCTGCTGTCACTTGATCTCAGCGCTGCGGCGGTGGAGAATCGGCTGTCGCCTTGGGGAGCGTTCATGGGGAGGGCTCGACAGACGGTCTGGGTCTCATCTTCGCCGTTGAGGCGGGACGTTGGATCCACGGACAGCTTGCGCGAGCAATTGCTCGCGTGGCTGAAGGGAGGTTTCGGATGATCGGGAGAAGTTTGCTCCTGAGCGCGAGCCTGGTCTGCGCGTTGTGCGTGGCCGCGCCCGTGCTCGCAGGCGACGTCAGTGTCGGCAGCCCGCCCGACACGACGCCGCAGAACCACCAGAACGAACCGGCGGTCGCGATCGACGCGAACCACCCGAACATCGCCGTCGCCGCCTGGAACGACTTCGTCGACTGGGCGCCCTGCCCACAGACGGACGCGCTCCAGTTCGGCACCTGCGCGGACCCGGCCGACGACGGCGTCGGCCTTAGCGCGTTCGCGTTCTCGTTCGACAGCGGACACAGCTGGATTCAGCCGACCTATACGGGCTGGACCGCAAACGACTGCGACCCGACGAAGGCTTGCACGCCGCACGTCGGATCGATCCATACGCTGCCTGGCTACTTCGAGAACCGGCTCGTCTCTTCTGGTGATCCGGCGCTCGCGGTTGGCCCGATCCCGGTCAACGGTCAGTTCTCATGGGCGAACGGCTCGCGTGTGTACTACGCGAACCTGACCGGCGCCTGGCCGTCGGGCTTCGCTTTCCCGAACCCGGAGTTCCACGGCTACCTCGCTGTCGGCGTCTCCCGACTCGACAATCCGACCCCGACCCGCGTCCTCAATGCGAGCAACTGGAAGGCGCCGGTGATCGCCAACCAGCACGCCGGCCAGACGGCGTTCGAGGACAAGGAGCAGATCTGGGCTGACAACGCCGCCTCAAGTCCGTTCTTCGGCCGCGTCTACATATGCAATCCCGAGTTCCGAAGCAACGGTCGCCATTCGGGATTGGGCGGGACGTTCCCGGCGCCCTTGACGGTTTCGGTCTCGGGCGACGGCGGCGACAGTTGGACGTCGAAGCAGATCACGCCGGCCGGCACCAACGGCAAGGGGCCGACCCAGTTCGGCCTCAGCGGGTGCACGGTCCGCACCGACAGCCACGGCGTCGCCTACCTGTTCGCCGAGATGTTCGAGAACCCGACCCTGGTCGGGCTGCCGACGCACGGCTTCCACGTGATGTGGAAGTCGTTCGACGGCGGCAAGTCGTGGACGAAGATGCAGGTAATCCGCCAGATCAACGACCCCTGCTTCTTCGTCGATCCCGTGTACGGCCGCTGTGTCATGGACGGCTTCGCCGGCGCCCGCACCGATCTGTCGGCGATTCCGAGCGTCGACATCGCCAACGGCGCGCCGACCGGTGTCGGCGCGACAAATGAGATCGTCGACGCCTGGGCCGACAGCGGCTCGAATGTCAACGACAACAAGGCGCTCGTCAGTTGGTCGATCGACGGCGGCACGACGTGGAGCAACCCGCTGACGGCATCGCTCGCCGGCGACCGGCCGATCTACGCGGCGCCCGCGATCGCGCCCGGCGGCAACCGGATGTATCTCACCTACGAGGCCGACACGGCCCCGTGGAGGGGCGCGGACATGACCTCGCCGCGGCCCTACCACGGTGTCTTCTTGACCGCCGCGGTAGGAGCCGGCGGCGCACCAGGCGCGTGGTCGGTCGTCTACAACGGCTCGACCGACACCTCCGCCGGCCACAACGACCTGCGCGGAACCTACCCAGGTCACGACATCTACCAGGAGCGGATCGGCGACTACGTCTACGCCGCCGCAACGGCAACGTACGGGCTCGGCGTCTGGACGGACGCGCAGAACGCGACCGTCTGCGGTCCGGTTCAGACATACCGCGCCGCATCGCTTGCAGCCGGCGCGCTCGCACTGCCGGCACCATGGCCACTCGGCGCTTGCCCCGGCACGTTCGGCAACACCGACACCTGGTCGGCAACAACCGGCTGAGGTAAACACCGTGGAGGGGCGGCATCCCGTCGCCCCTCCACCCTCTGGCGCGCTAACGAAACCTGTACCACCGGCCGACCGACTGACGCCTCCCATCGCTTTGCTTGAACGTCATCGCAGCCCTGCACCTCGACAGGTTCGTGCGAGACGACGACTCCGACAACGTCATCTACATCGACGGATTCAGGGCAGACCGATGTGAGCCCATACGTCCCGACCTCCCTGCCGACGCTCAGCCAGGAGCATGCGGACTACCTTCGGGCTCGAGCGATGCTGCGCCTGGCGCTGGAGCGCCACCAGACAGTCCCGACGAGAAAAATTACAGGGCGGTCGCGGCTGCAGTCAGGCCGGTGCTCGAGATGCGCCAACGAATGCAGGGGATGGAGTGAATGGCGGGCTGGTCGCCCCCGATGTTCCTTAACCTCCAGGGATCGACGGATGCGCTGCTGCGGCGCGCGAACGTCGAAGCGGAGGCGGTGCGGTCTTGTTACCCATCCGTATCGCCTCCGTCAACTTTCGTCGCCGCAGTACGACCGGAGGAACTCCTCTCCTCCGGTCGAGACGATCAGGGCGGGGCTGACGAACGTCGGGCACTCCTTGAATCGCGGCGGTGAGCGACCTTGGCAGGAGATAGCTGACCTGCTTGAATGGTTAAAGAGGAGCCCGGCACTACCCCACCCCCCCTCCTCCGACGTGGGGCTAAAGGTTGACCCAAACCTCGCGCCAGGGCTCCAATTACCTAGATCCCGGAAGCACTGCGTCCGAGAAACCACATCATGCTGCGTTCTCCTCGCCGCTTTCTTCCATCTCCCGTTCACGCTCCTTGGCCCGATCCGCCGACGAGGCCGCGGAATCCTCGTCTTTCGCCTGGCTTCCCTGCTTGTCGTCGTCCTCGCGATCTGACGTGCGTGCGTTCAAGTTCCCTT
>DATHGN010000166.1:0-2089 GCA_035317565.1 Gaiellaceae bacterium | reverse complement strand
CGGTCACCATCCACGGAGACGGCGAGCAGTCCCGCGACTTCACGTACGTCACGAACGCCGTCGACGCGACGATTCGCGCAGCGGAGGCGGCGGGGGCAAGCGGACGCGTCTTCAACGTCGCCGCAGGCTCGCCCGCGAGCGTGAACCACGTCGCCGAGACGATCGGCGAACTCCTCGGCAAGCCCGTCGAGAAGCGCTTCGAGCCGCCTCGACCCGGAGACATCCGTGACTCCTGGGCCGACATCTCGGCGGCACGCGAGGTTCTCGGATACGAGCCGCGGGTCGACCTCGCCGCCGGGCTGGAGCTCACGGCCGAGGCCATCGTTGCCGCAGTCTGAGCAACCCGTCAAGATCCTGCGCGTCATCGCCCGGCTGAACATGGGCGGGCCGGCGCTGCACGTCGCCTATCTCACCGAGGGATTGAGAAAGCGTGGCTACGAGACCACACTCGTTGCCGGCTCGCTCGCGCGCGGCGAGGACTCGATGGCCTTCGTCGCCGACGCGCACGGCGTCGAGATCGTGCATATCGACGAGCTCGGGCGCGAGATCTCGCCGTTACGGGATCTCGCCGCGACGATTCGGCTCGCACGACTGATCCGAAAGGAGCGGCCGCAGATCCTGCACACGCATACGGCCAAGGCCGGAACCGTCGGGCGTGTGGCAGCGCTGCTCGCCGGCTCGCGGCGGCCGCCGATCGTCCTCCACACCTTCCACGGCCACGTGCTCCGCGGGTACTTCGGCCCGGTTCGCTCGCTGCTCTTCCGGCTGCTCGAGCGCTGGCTCGCCTCTCGCACGACAGCTCTGATCGCTGTCAGCCCGCAGGTGCGCGACGATCTCGTCGGCCTGGGCGTCGCGCCGCGTGAGCGCTTCGTGGTGATCCGGCTCGGCATCGAGCTCGACGAGCGGGTCTCCGGCGAACAGAACGGTCGTGCCGAGAGCCGCCGCTACCTCGGCATCTCCGACGACCGGTTCGCCGTCGGCTGGATCGGGCGCATGACCGCGGTGAAACGCACGGACGACGTGCTGGTCGCGTTCAAGGAGCTCCGCGACAGCGGTATCGACGCGATGCTTTGCATGGTCGGAGACGGGCCGGACCGCGTTCAGCTCGAGCGACGGGCCCACGAGCTCGGGATCATGCGTGAGGTCCTCTTCCTCGGCTACCAGGAGGAGGTCGCGTCCTTCTACGCCGCGTTCGATGCACTCGTCCTGCCGTCCAGCAACGAGGGAACGCCGGTCAGCGCGATCGAAGCGCTCGCGGCCGGACGCCCCGTCGTGGCCACACGCGTCGGCGGGGTCCCGGATGTCGTGCGCGACGGCGAGGACGGCTTCCTCGTCGAAGCAGGAGCAACCGGCGATCTCGCCGACCGGCTGGGGCAGCTCGCACGCGATCCGGAGCTCCGCGAGCGCATGGGGCGTCAGGGGCGCGAGCGGGTGCTACCGCGCTACGCCGTCGAGCGCCTCGTCGAGGACGTCGACGCGCTCTATCGGTCGCTGCTCAGTGCGGCAGCCGTGAGAAGGCGCTGAACGCGGGCTTCTTCTTGCCGGCCGCGGTGAGGAAACCGGATTGCCAGCCGATGCCGATGTTCGTGTCGTCGCGCAGCATGAACCAGACCATCAGGTCGATCCGCGGATTGGCCCGGGCGATCGCGTACGACTGGCGCACGTACGCCGCCTGACGGGCAAGAGACACGCCGAAGACTCGATCGGGCGGAGTCTGCCACGCGTACTCCGTGATCCAGATCCGCTTCTTTCCCCAGAGCTTGTTGACGAGAGCAATCAGCTTGTTGATGTTCCCAAGGGTCACCGCGTTGCCAGCGGGCTTCGACGCGGGCGTCTCGCTCGGACTGCCGTAGTACGGATTGTGCGCGTAAGCGTCGAGATTCCGTAGCCCGGCACGTTTGGTCAGCGTCATGAATGCGAGGGGCGACATGGAAGGCCGCGAAGAACGCGGTGCGTTGTTGCCGCGCGGGCCGGTCACTCCGCAGGCGACCTTCTCGCCGGCGAAGTTGGTGAAGTGGACGCCCTGCCAGACCGCTGTGCAGATGCGCGCGTACGAGCGCGGACTGACGAATCGCCCGCCCGACACCTG
>DATHGN010000165.1:0-4866 GCA_035317565.1 Gaiellaceae bacterium | reverse complement strand
GGTCTCCTTGAGCTCGAGCACCTCGCCGCGGGCGTCGACCGTGATCTTCTTCGAGAGGTCGCCGTTCGCCACTGCGGTCGTCACGTCGGCGATGTTCCGCACCTGGTCGGTGAGGTTGCCGGCGAGCGTGTTGACGTTGTCAGTCAGGTCCTTCCACGTGCCGCTGACGCCCTTCACCTGGGCCTGGCCGCCGAGGCGGCCGTCGGTGCCCACTTCGCGCGCGACGCGCGTGACCTCGTCGGCGAACGTCGAGAGCTGGTCGACCATCGTGTTGATGGTGTTCTTGAGCTCGAGCACCTCGCCCTTGACTGCGACGGTGATCTTCTTCGACAGGTCGCCGGTCGCGACAGCGGTCGTGACGTCGGCGATGTTCCGCACCTGGCTTGTGAGGTTGTTCGCCATGAAGTTGACGTTGTCCGTGAGCGCCTTCCACGTCCCGGAGACGCCGGGCACCTGGGCCTCGCCGCCGAGGATCCCTTCGGTGCCGACCTCCCGCGCGACGCGCGTCACCTCGTCTGCGAAGGCCGAGAGCTGATCCACCATCGTGTTGATCGTGTTCTTGAGCTCGAGGATCTCGCCACGGGCGTCGACCGTGATCGTGCGCGTGAGATCGCCCTTTGCGACGGCGGTCGTCACGTCGGCGATGTTGCGCACCTGATTGGTCAGGTTGTCGGCGAGCTGGTTCACGTTGTCGGTCAGCTCTCGCCACGTCCCGCTGACGCCCTTCACCTCGGCCTGGCCGCCCAGTCGTCCCTCGGTACCGACCTCCTTCGCGACACGCGTCACCTCGGCAGCGAACGCGGACAGCTGGTCGACCATCGTGTTGATCGTGTTCTTGAGGCGGAGGACCTCGCCCTTCGCGTCCACCGTGATCTTCCGTGAGAGATCGCCTTTGGCGACTGCCGTCGTGACGTCGGCGATGTTCCGCACCTGGTCAGTGAGGTTCGCGGCCATGCCGTTCACGTTGTCGGTCAGCGCCCTCCACGTGCCGGCGACGCCGGGCACTTCGGCCTGGCCGCCGAGCTTGCCTTCCGTTCCCACCTGGCGGGCCACGGTGGTGACCTGCTCCGCGAAGACGCGGAGCGTGTCGATCATCGAGTTGATCGTGTCGGCGAGCGCAGCGACCTCGCCCTCCGCCTCGATCGTGAACTTCTGGTTGAGGTTGCCGTCGGCGACCGCGGTCACGACCTTCGCGATGCCGCGCACCTGCGTCGTCAGGTTCGTCGCCATGAAGTTGACGTTGTCCGTCAGGTCCTTCCAGGTACCGCTGACTCCTTTGACCGTCGCCTGGCCGCCGAGCTTCCCTTCCGTGCCGACTTCGCGTGCGACGCGCGTGACTTCGTCGGCGAATGAGCCCAGCTGGTCGACCATCGTGTTGATGGTGTTCTTGAGCTCGAGCACTTCGCCCTTGACGTCGACGGTGATCTTCTTCGAGAGGTCGCCGTTCGCGACGGCGGTCGTCACCTCGGCGATGTTCCGCACCTGCGTCGTGAGGTTGTTCGCCATGAAGTTGACGTTGTCGGTGAGGTCGCGCCAGATGCCCGAGACGTCCTTGACGCGTGCTTGTCCGCCGAGGATTCCCTCGGTGCCGACCTCGCGGGCCACACGAGTCACCTCGGAGGCGAACGAGCTCAGCTGGTCGAGCATCGTGTTGACCGTTGTGCCGATGCGGAGGAACTCGCCGCGGACCGGCTGGCCTTCGATCTTCAGCGACATCTTCTGCGAGAGGTCGCCTTCCGCGACCGCGTCGAGCACGCGCGAGACCTCGATGGTCGGACGCACGAGATCGTCGATCATCGAGTTGACGGAGTCGACGGAGTCGGCCCACGATCCCTTCGCGTTCTTCAACTTCGCCCGTTCGGTCATCCGGCCCTCGCGCCCGATGACCTTGCTGACGCGTCCGAGCTCGTCGGTCAGGCCCTCGCGCCTTTCCGCCAAGCCGTTGAACGCCTTCGCCACGTCGCCCATGACGCCGCTCATCTGAGGAGCGAGCCGCATGCCCACTTCGCCGTCCCTCGCGGCGCGGAGGGCGTCGAGAAGCTCCTGCAAGTCCTTCTTCTTGATCTCGACCGTGCCGTTGTCAGCGGCCCGGCCTCTCGAGGCGGGCGCGCGGTTCGCGGCCCTCCTCTTACGGGTTTGGGTCTCTCGTGCCGCCACAGTTGGCTCCTTTGTGCGAGGGATGGGTCAGCCGGTGGACCGTTGGGCGACGCGTCTCCGGCTATGTCGAGGCATTTCGACCTCGGGGGCGGAAATCTTACTTGCGCGCGTGAAAACTGCCCGGAATTTCGAGGGCCTGGGCGAGGTCTTCCCAGAGGTCGTCGACCGGCTCCAGGCCCACGCTCAGGCGGAGCAGGCCGGGCGGCACGCGGTCGCCTTCCCAGCGGGCCCTGGCCTCGAGGACCGAGCTCACGCCGCCGAGGCTGGTGGCGTTCGTGATCAGCCGGAGTGAGGTCTCGACGTGGCGGGCCTCCTCGGCGCCGGCGACGTCGAAGGAGAGGAGCCCGCCGATGCCCGCGTAGCGAACCCGGTGCACCGCCGGGTGCTGCCGAAGGCGCTTCGACAGCTCGGTCGCGGACTCGGTCTGGCGCCGCACGCGCTGCTCGAGCGTCTCGAGGCCGCGGAGGAGGAAAGTGCACGGGTCGGGAGCGGCGACGATGCCGGAGCGCGTGCGGAACTCCTTCAGGCGTTCGGAATCCTCGGGGCGCTTGCTGACGACTACGCCGAGCAGCACGTCGTCATGGCCGCCGAGGTACTTCGTCGCGCTGTGGAGCACGAAGTCCGCGCCATGCTCGATCGGCCGCAGGTGGATGGGCGTGGCAGCGGTGGAGTCGACGACGACGCGGGCGGGATGTGCAGCCGCGGCCTCGAGATCGGGCATCGTCAGGAACGGATTCGACGGAGCCTCCAGCCAGACGAGGTCGACACCGTCGGGCGGGGCGCCGGTCTGGTCGAACTCGACGTAACCCAGGCCCCAACGTTTGAGCTCTTCGAACAGCACGCTGGTTCCGAAGTACGCGCCCTCGGCGAGCGCGATCGTGTCACCCGAGGAAAGGAAGGTGAGGACGAGCGCAGTCGCAGCGCCGCTGCCCGATGCGAACAGGAGAGCGTGCCCGCCGTCGAGCTCGCCGAGCTGCCGCTCGGCCTCGACACCGGCAGGGTGGCCATAGCGCTGGTAGATGAACTCGCCGGGCTCGCCGTCCTTGTACGGCCAGATGGTGGAGCGGTCGACCACGAGGTGACCTTAGCCGTCGCGTTTTGCCGCCGCTTTGCCCGGCCTTGGCTGCTGCCGCCGATGCTGCGGTGACCCACGACCTGGAGGACACGATGACAACCCGCACCCTCGGCTTCGCTCTTCTCTTCATCCTCGTTCTTGCACCTTTGGCCCTGGCGGCCCAAGAACAGGGAACCTGGCACCGTCTACCGGCCGCCCCGATCACTCCCGACTTCAACCGCACAAGTGTCTGGACCGGCAAGGAGATGCTCGTGTTCGGCCGCGACCAGCAGACGGCGCTCGATGCCAACGGGAACCCATACGCGACCAAAAGCTTGAACGTTGCCGCGGCGTACAACCCTCGCACTGACACCTGGCGCAACCTCGATCCACCGCGAGCTACGACTGGTTTCATGAACCTCAGCTCCGTGTGGACCGGCAAGGAGATGCTCGTCTGGGGTCAGGGGACGCGCGAGGCCTTCAATCCGGCCACGAACACCTGGCGAGGGCTGCCGGGCTCGCGCCTGCTGTCGATTCACGACGGCTTCGGCGCTGTGGTGTGGACCGGCCGCGAGCTGATCGGTTGGGGTGGGGGCTGCTGCGGCGACGCCTACTCCGATGGAGTCGCCTACAACGCGGCGAAGAGCACCTGGCGTGCGCTGCCACGTGCGCCGCTTGCGGGCAGCCAGCATCCGCTGAGTGTCTGGACGGGTCGCCGCATGATCGTCATCTCCGGTGCGCGGGCTGCCTCATACGACCCGGCCACGAATAGCTGGAAGCGCATCGCTCAGCCGCCCGCCGCTCGGGGCAACGGAACGGCCGTCTGGGACGGGCGGGACCTGCTCGTCGTCGGAGGGACGCGCAACGGCTTCGCCTACAGCCCGCGGACCGACAGCTGGCGTGCCCTTCCCCTCGTGCCCGCAGGGCGGGTTGGAGACGTGGCCGTCTGGACCGGCAAGCTCCTGCTCTTGTGGGGCGGGAATCGCGGGGGCGCGGCGTACGATCCGAGCTCGAACCGCTGGTCGATTTTCTCGAGTGGCCCCCTTCCGGTACGGCTCGAGCCGAGCGCAGTCTGGACGGGCCGCTCGTTGATCGTCTGGGGCGGCCTCAGGACCAAGACGTGGGGTCACTACGACTCCTCAGGTGCCGTCTTCACGCCCGCCGGCTAGAACTCGTTCGCGTTCCACACTCGTCGGTCGAAGCTTTTCGCAAGCGGGTCGAAGACGACGAGGAACCGCCGCTTCATGGCCGTTGCGCGCGCGTCCGCCGCGCGGGCAACGGCCGGCGGGTGTCCGCCGCGTGGACAGGCGGTACGAGTGCGGAGCCAGTCACGGTAGATCCAGTCCGCCTTGATGGAGGCGTGAGTCGCTTTCTGGAAGAGGTTGGATGCCTGCAACGCGCCCTCGGAGCTCGGCACGTTCAGAGCGGCTACCTGCTCGAGCAGGCTCTGCCTGTTCCTTTGAACCTGATCCAACTGCGCGGCGGCGACGTCCGGCGTCAGGCTGCAGTCGAACGCGCCGGCGATCGCGCGCGTGACCTGCGCGCGTCCGTCGTGCGATTGCACGAGGAAGTTTTCGAGCTTGTACACGAACGATCGCACCTGCAGGTCGGCAGTCGTGGTGGTCCGGCTGTTGCTCCCACGGTCGTGCACGAGC
>DATHGN010000164.1:0-11348 GCA_035317565.1 Gaiellaceae bacterium | reverse complement strand
GATCGACCGCCGCATTGCGCGCCGGGATCTGCCGCCCGAGGCGATCACCCGCTACCGGATCCTGCGGCGGAGCATCACGACGACGATCATCTTCATCGGCCTGCTGTCGGCCCTGCTCGTCATCCCGCAGGTGCGGGCGGTGGCAGGGGGGTTGCTTGCGTCCTCGGCGGTGCTCGGGATCGTGGTCGGCTTCGCCTCTCAGCGGACCCTCGGGAACTTCGTCGCTGGGCTCCTGATCGCGTTTACGCAGCCTCTTCGGCTCGGCGACTCCGTCGCGGTGGACAACACGGAAGGCGTCGTCGAGGAGATCGGTTTGATCTACACCTTCGTCCGCATCGAGAACGGCGACCGGCTCGTGATCCCGAACGAGACGCTTGTCTCGGATACCATCCGGAACTCCACGATTCGCAGTCGAGAGAAGGTCGCCGAGATCAGCCTCCAGGTTCCACTAGGTCGAGACCTCGGCGCGGTCGTGGACCGGCTGCGAGCGCTTGCGGACGACGCCGACGCCTTCGTGCAGGACCTCTCGGGAGACGCGACGGTCGTCGTGCGCGCGCCCGCTCCTGACGAGGCTGCAGCGGAGAAGCTCGAGCGAGAGCTCCGGCTGCGCGCGTACGACCTGCTTCGCGCAGAGGGTGTCTACGCATGACCCCTCCGCCGCGCGGGCGACGCCAGCAATCGTCGGACGCGTTCCTGCTCGAGCGTCTGCGCAAGCGGCGTCGTGACCGGGTGAGGAACAGGCGCAAACGGCTCGGGAAGATCATGATGGGCGTGTTGATCGGCACGGTGTTGTTCCTCGTCGTCTCGAGCTTCACCGGCGCGGCCGTCTTCCTGAACAGCTGCGACCTCAACTCGCTCAAGCCGGTGGAGGTCGGCCAGAACTCGTTCGTCTTCGCTGCGGACGGTTCGCTGCTCGGATCGATTCCGGCAGAGCGCAATCGCCAGCCCGTCTCGCTCGACCAGATCAGCAAGTGGGTGCCGGCAGCGACGATCGCGATCGAGGACCGGCGTTTCTACAAGCACGGGGGTCTCGACTACTTCGGCATCGTGCGCGCGCTCTACGCGGACATCCGGGCGGGAAAGGTCGTGCAGGGCGGCTCGACCATCACGCAGCAGCTCGTCCGCAACCTGTACATCAGCAACAAGTCGCAGACACTCGGCCGCAAGACCACCGAGGCCTGCCTCGCGATCAAGCTGGCACGGAAGAAGTCGAAGCCGTGGATCCTCGCCGCGTACATGAACCAGGTCTATTACGGGAACCACGCTTACGGCATCGAGGCTGCCGCGCAGACCTACTTCTCGAGGCCTGCACGGAGATTGACGCTCAACCAGGCAGCGCTGCTTGCCGGCCTGCCGCAGGCTCCGTCGCGCTTCGACCCGTTCCAGCGCCCCGCGGAAGCGATCGCAAGGCGAGACGACGTCCTCCGTGCCTTGCTGAACAACGACGACATCACTTCCAGTCAGTACGCGAACTCGGTGGCTAAGCGCAATCTCCATCTCAAGGCCGGGCGCCTGTACACCCGGATTCGCGAGCCGTACTTCTTCAGCTACGTGCGCGAAGCGCTGCAGAAGCAGTACGGCGCGAACACCGTGCGCTCGGGCGGCCTCAAGGTCTACACCACGATCGATCCCCGGCTGCAACGCTTCGCCCTCGACGCGATCAAGCGCACGCTGCCGTACTCCTCCGACCCTGCGGCGGCGATCGTGTCGATCAATCCGCGTAACGGCGCCATTCGCGCCATGACCGAGATCAGCCCGGGGAATCCGAAGAACCAGGTCAATTTCGCCTCCTCCGCCCGCCGCCAGCCGGGCTCCACCTTCAAGACGATCGTGCTGACGACGGCGGTGTCCCAGGGCCTGAACCCCGCCACCACCACGTATCTCTCGGCTCCCTTCAAGTATGACCCGACCGAGACGGGATCGTGCGACACGAATCCGCCCACCGCGTGGTGCCCGGAGACGTACGACCACACCTATCTCGGGCCGACGTCGATCGAACGGGCGACGCTTGCGTCCGACAACACCGTGTACGCGCGGCTGTCGCTCGACGTCGGGCCGGAGAACATCGCCGACATGGCGTACCGCCTCGGCGTGAGGACCGACCTACGCACAAGCGACGGCGCGTATGTGCCGTCGATGGGGCTCGGCTCTCGGGTGGTCACGCCGATGGACATGGCCTCCGTCTACGCGACGCTCGCGGCGGGAGGCGTCTACTCGGCGCCGATGGCGATCCGGAAGGTCGTCCTGCCCGGCGGGAAGGTGGATACGGAGGCGGGCTGGGGCGTACCGCAGCGCAAGCGGGCCGTGCCCGATTGGGTCGCCGCCGAGGTCGTGCGCATTCTCGAAGAGAACATGACGCAGGGCACCGGTGTCGGGGCGTACTTCGGCAAGACCTCCGCCGGCAAGACGGGCACCACTGACAACTTCGCGGACGCATGGTTCTCCGGCATGGTGCCCGGGCTCGAAGCCACGATCTGGATCGGCTATCCGAAAGGTGAGATCCCGATGCTCTCCGTGCACGGTATCGCGGTCTCGGGGCCGACCTTCCCTGCCACGATCTGGAAGCTGTTCATGGAGCGCGCGTCGTACTACGCGCCGTTCCCGAAGGAGTTTCCGACGCCGAAGTCGTCTCCGGTCTGGATCACGCGCGAATTGCAGTACGCGATGACAGGCGGCACCTACACGCCGACGGGATCGACGCAGGCACCGACGACGACGAGCTCGGGAAGCGGCAATTCCGACGGCTTCTCCCAGGTTCCCGGCGACGGCACCCAGCCGTAGCTTCGCGCTGCGGCTCGCGGCTGCCGCGATCCCGCTCTACATCGGGGCCTGCGCCGTCCCCGACGGTGGGCTCTTTCGCGCTGCGCGCTTTCGCGACGTTCATCTCTATCAGGGCTTCGCCGACGCAATCTTCGACGGGCGCGTTCCCTACCGCGATTTCTTCATGGAGTACCCGCCCGGTGCGCTGGCGGCTTTCCTTCCGCCTGCCGCGTTCGGCTCGGCGCACTACAACGCCGCCTTCAAGGCGTTGATGGCTCTCTGCGGGCTCGCGACGCTGGTGCTCCTGGCGTGGCTGCTCGTACGGCTGGGAGCCTCGACGAGGCGCCTCTCCGCGGCCGTGCTGCTGTTCGCCCTGTCGCCGATCGCGGTCGGACCGATCTCGCTCAACACCTACGACGCCTGGCCCGCGCTTCTGACGGTTGCCGCACTGGCCCTGTTCGTCGCCGGGCGAAGCACGGCGGCATTCGCGCTTCTCGGTGTCGCGTTCGCAGCAAAGGTCTACCCCGTCGTCCTGCTTCCACCAGCACTGATCTTCGCCTGGCGGACGGGAGGCCGAGCGCTCGCGTTGCGAGGGCTCGCAGTCTTTGTAGGCGTCGCCTCCCTCTGCATCGTTCCGTTCCTCGCAGTCGCGCCGCATGGGTTGGTGGAGAGCTTTCGTGCGCAGGCTGCGCGCTCGTTGCAGGTCGAGAGCTTCGGCGGCTCGCTGCTCGCTGCAGCCGACCGGCTCGGCGTCTACGACGCCACCGTCGTCCACCGCACGGGCCATGCCATCTCGTATGACCTCGTCGGGTCGCTTCCCGAGACACTCGCAGTGCTGAGCTCGATCGCACAGGTGGTCGCGGTCCTTGGTGTTGCGTGGCTCTACGCCCGCGGCCCTAGCTCGGATCCACGCCGGCTCGCGTTCGCGTTCGCCGCGGCGATCGCGGGCTTCCTCGCGTTCACGCGCTTCTTCTCACCGCAGTACCTCGTCTGGCTCATTCCGTTCGTGCTCCTGCTGGACGTACCCGTGTGGGTCGTCACCGCCGGAGCGCTCGTGCTCGCGCAGGTGTGGTTCTTTCACTACAGCGACGTGTTTGCACTCGGCGGCTACATCTGGCTCGTGCTTCTGCGCGACCTGCTCGTGCTCGCAGTGTTCGTCCTTGCCGTGCTCGAGCTACATCGGCGCGCGGCGAAAGATGAGGATCCCGTCTTCCTCGAACACGAGCTGCCACTCCGGGTTCCGTCGTAGCGCGGCGAGCTGCACGGCGGTCGGAACGGGTGCGTAACGATCCGCGTACCCGGGCTGCGTCTCGTCGGCAGCGATCCACTCCGCGTCTTCGAGGAACGGAAAGCTGAGGACGCGACGCCGCGCGGACAGGTGCGCGCCGAGCGTGTTCGTCGCGCTGACGACCTCGCCGGAGGGAATGAGGTCGAGCGCCCGCTCCGCGATCCGGTCGTGCGCCGTGACCCGGGCGGCGGTCGCCTGGAACTGCTGGCCGCCGGGCAAATGCCGCCAGCCCGGAATCGGACCGAGCCGGTAGTTGCCGACCAGTGCGGCGAGCACGACCGCTGCGCCGATCGGCAGCACCCAGCGCGAGAGGCGCTTGGCGCCGAAGATCGCAGCGATGATGAGAGGCGGAATCAGACCCGCCGTGTAGTGGAAGTGGATCGACGTCTGCGTCGTCGTCGACGAGAGCAGGTTGATCGCGAGCTCCGGGAGTGCGGCGACGAGGACGAGCGGCGCGAGCAAGCAGAGCCCGGCGAGAGGTGCGACGAGCTCGAGCAGGTAGTGGAGGTCGCGCGCGCTGAAGGCGGCCTCGACGATGCGGAGGGGGTGGGTGACAGCGGTCTTCAGGATGCCGCCGGCGGACCCTCCGACTTCGCTGTACCGCCCGTAGAAGTCCGACTCCGCGCCCGCGTTGTAGTGCGGGATCACGATCGCGATCGCGATCGCGGCCCAGAGCCCGGCGATGCACGCGATCGCCGCGCCGGCGAGCCAGCGCCTGTGCGAGAGCGCGTACCAGATGCCGAAGCCGGCCACGACGAGCGCGATTTCCTCCTTGCAGGCCGCAGCTGCGATCGCAAACGCCGTGAAGGGCAGGAGTCGGTCTTCGTCGAGGTACCAGAAGGCGAAGAGCAGGAGCGGCGTCGCGAGCGCGACGGGATGGAACTCGTTGAGTGTGAGCCAGCCGGTGGCCGGATAGAGCAGGTAGGCGAGCGCGAACCCGAGTGCGGAGTGCGCTGAGCCGAGATGCTTGCGTGCGAGCCAGTACACGGGGAAAGCTCCGACAGCGACCGCGACCGCTTGCGCGACGAGCAGCAAATCTGGGCTCGGCCAGATCCACCACAGCGGGGCGAAGACGACGAGGATCGGGTCGACGTGAGCCGCCAGCCTCGAGATCTGGTCCCCGTGTAGGTCGGTCATCTCGAGCGGATGTCCGTGGGCCGTCGACCAGACGGCCTGCACCATGTTTCCGAGGTCGAACCGGCCGGTGATGAACGCGTCCTGGCGCAGAGCCGAGAGCGCCGCGAAGCCGGCGGCGTACGCGGTGATGCCCGCGACGAGGAGCAGCCGCGCGCTCGGGAAGGTCGGGAGCCGTCTCACAACAGTCGCTCGATGATCTCGCGCCACTGCTCGCCGAGCACTGCCTCACTCGCCTCGCGTTCGTAGGCGGCGCGTCCGCCTGCGGCGATGCGTCTCGCGAGCTCGGGGTCCGCGGCGAGTCGGCGAATCGCGCCGGCCAGCGCCTCCGCATCGCCGGCGGGGACGAGGAGCGCGCTCGCTTCGTCGCTGAGGAGCTCACGCGCAGCGGGTGTGTCCGCGGTGACGAGCGGCGCTCCGCAGGCGATCGCCTGGAATGCCTTGTTGGGGATGACGCGGCGTGCCTTGGCGGTCGTTCCGAAGATGCCGAGCGAGCAGCCGGTCCGCCGGAACTCGTCCGGCAACTGCTCGTACTCGATCCAGGGCACGTGCTCGACGTTCGGGGGAGGTTCGGCGAGCAGTCCGCCGAGCTGGCCCCTGCCGACGATGCGGAAGCGGATGTCGGGTGCCAGCCGTGCTGCGGCGAGGATCGTGTCGACGCCCTGGAGCGGGATCAACTTCCCGACGAAGAGCGCGACGAACTCGGCTGCCACCTGCCAGCCGGGCTCGAAGAGGCGTTCTTCCGCGCCGACGAAGCACACGGGAACGTCGTCGAGACCGGCGAGCTCTGCGAAGAAGCGGGCTTGCGCCTCGGTGTCCGCGACCACGACGTGGGCCGCGCGGAACGCGTGCCGGTCGATGCGCTCGAGCATCCGTGCCGCGAACGAGCCGGCCGCGAACCGGCCTCGGTCGGCGACGAGCGTGTCGGCGAGCGACACGAGCGGGTTGAACACGATCGGGCAACCGCGCGCGGCACGGCGCGCTGCCGGCAGGTCGAAGTGGCCCGGATAGCCGACGATGAACGCGTCGAAGCCACGCGGACGCCGCATCAGCAGACGTGCTTCCGCGGCGGCGAGCCTTGCCGCCTGCGCTGGCCCCGCCGACCAGCCGTTGCGATCGTCGTCCCAGACGGAAAGGTGGACCTCTTCGACCTCGACGCCCGCCTTGCGCAGGCACGAGATCACCTGCGAGTTACGCGGATAGCCGCGCTCGTACGTGCCGAAATAGCAGACTCTCAACGAGGCATCGGTGGGATCAGGAGGCCACGATCCAAGAGCCGGGGTGAGACGGCCGCACGGGCGAAGCCCGCCCGGCCTCTATGCGGCGTCGCCAAGTCGACGCCTCAGGAGAGGACTTCGTCGACGAGCAGCTCGGCACGGTCGCGTTCCTGCGCACGCTCCTCGTGGTGGCTCGTGATCATCTCGCTGATCAGCCCGAGCGAGAAGAACTGCATCCCGATGACGACGAGCAGGACGCCGAGCAGCAGGAGCGGACGCTGACCGATCGCATGGCCGAGCGCTTTGACCACGGTGAGGTAGACGAGAATCGCCGAGCCGAAGAAGCCGAGGATCAGCCCGAACCCACCGAACAGGTGGAGCGGGCGATGCCGGTAGCGGCCGATGAACGAGACGGTCAGGAGATCGAGGAAGCCGCGTACGTAGCGCTCGACGCCGTACCGGGAGCGGCCGTGCTCGCGCGGTCGGTGGTTGACGGGCAGCTCGGCGATTCGATAACCGCGATAGTGGGCGAGCACGGGGATGAAGCGGTGCAGCTCTCCGTAGAGGCGCAGTCCGTGCACGACCTCTGCGCGGTACGCCTTGAGGCCGCAGTTCATGTCGTGCATGCGCACGCCCGAGAACGCGCTCGTGACGCGATTGAAGATGCGCGAGAGGATGCGCCGCGAAAGTGGATCTCGCCGGCGCGTCTTCCAGCCCGACACGAGGTCGAAGCCTTCGTCGAGCTTCGCGAGCAGTCGCGGAATCTCAGCCGGGTCGTCCTGGAGGTCGCCGTCGATCGTGACCACCGTCTCGCCGCGTGCCTGGTCGAAGCCCGCGACGAGTGCAGCCGCCTTGCCGAAGTTGCGACGCAGACGCACGACAATCACGTTCTGCTCGGCATCGTGTAGCCGGGTGAGCGCGCTGAACGTTCCGTCGGTCGAACCGTCGTCGACGAAGATCGCCTCCCAGGGAGCATTGAGCGGTTCGAGTGCGGAACGCAGCTCGTCGTAGAGCAGTGCGACGCTCCGCTCCTCGTCGTGCACTGGTACGACGACGGAGATCACGGCAGCTTTATATCCGACCCGCACGGGATAGCCTCCCTCCCCATGGCGGACTTGATCTCGCTCGAGGAGGCACTGGCCCGGATCTTCGAACAGGTCCGACCTCTGGACGCGGAGCCTGTTCCCCTGGCGGCCGCGGCCGGCCGGGTGATCGCGGAAGATGCGCGCTCGCCGGTCGACCTGCCGCCCTTTGCCAGCTCGGCGATGGATGGATTTGCGGTTCGGTCGGGCGATACCCCGGGCCGGCTGCCGATCGTCGCGCGGATCGCCGCCGGCGTGCCCGCGCCGCGGGCGCTCGAGCTCGGTCAGGCGATGGGCATCGCGACGGGCGGTGTCGTGCCTGACGGTGCCGACGCCGTCATCCCCATCGAGTACGTTGTCGAGAATGACAACAATGTCGAGATCGAACAGGTTGTTGGCCAGGGCGACAACGTACGCCCTCGAGGCAGCGACGTCTCTGCAGGAGATCTTGTCGTGGCGCAAGGCTCGCGTCTCGGGCCCGCGCAGATCGGTGCACTCGCTGCCGCCGGGCTCGTCGAAGTGTCGGCAACGCAGCGGCCGCACGTCGTGGTGCTGGCAACCGGCACGGAGCTGCGCCGGCCGGGTGAGCCGCTCGGGCCGGGCGAGGTCTACGAGGCGAACGGCGTGTTGCTCGCGACCGCGTTCGCCTCCGCCGGAGCCGACGTCGAGATCCTTGCGACCGTTGCCGACGACGCGTCAGCACACAGGCGTGCGCTCGAGTCGGGGCTGGCGGCCGATGTCCTCGTCACGTCCGGCGGCGTGTCGGTTGGCCCGCACGATCTCGTTCGCGGGTTGTTGGCCGAGCTCGGGGTCGAGGAGATCTTCTGGGGCGTGGCCGTCAAGCCGGGCAAGCCCCTTGCGTTCGGCGTGCGCGGATCCACGCTCGTCTTCGGCCTTCCCGGAAATCCGGTCTCGTCGCTCGTCGGCGCCGAGGTGTTCGTCCGGCCGGCATTGCTTGCCCTCCAGGGCGCAAGCGTCCCCGGTCCCGTGTACTCGGCGGGGAGTCTGGCGTCGGCGATCAGGCGCAACGCACAGCGCGACGAGTTCGTTCGTGCACGCTCCGTTCCGGCCCCGACCGGTGTCGTGCTCGAGCCGATCACGGGTCAGGAGTCGCACATGATCGCGCGAGCAGCGACCGCGGACGCGCTCGTGCACGCGCCTCGCGGTGACGGCGAGCTCGCCGCGGGCGAGACGGTGCGCTACTTGCCGCTGGCCTGAGCTTCGAGCTCGTACGGCTTCGCGCCGCGCGGCTCCACTCGGAGCAGCCTCGCGTACGCGATGTAACGGTGTGAAGCGAAGAAGCGCGGATGACACGCCTGCAGCTCGACGACCTCGTGCTTCGGCGAGCGCAGCACTGAGAGGTCAGTCGCCTTGACGATGCGGTGACGTGTCACCGCGTAGATGAACGTTCCGTACGGGACTTCGATCGTGACCCGGTCGCCGCTGTGGAGCCGGTCGATGTGCGAAAACGGCGCGCCGTAGGTCGTGCGATGTCCCGCGATGTAGATGAGCCTGTTCTCGCCCGGCATGAACGTGCGTCCATCCCGCCCTGGGCCCTTCTTGAGCGTGTCGTGGTCGGTGCCGTTGACGAGCACGAGGTTCACGCCCATGCGGGGAATGCGGATGCGCCCGATCGCCTCACCGCGGGTCGAACTCGCGCGGTAGCGCTTCGCTTCGCGCGCAATGCTCCGGCGCTCGTCGGCAAGCGAGGTGGTCGCGATCGGGGCCGAGAACGCCTCGACGCGCTTTTGGTACTGCGAGGTGAGCTGGTGCTGCTTCCACTTCGTGTACAGCGCCGTGAAGGGGTCCTGCCATTGCCAGACGACGAGCGTCCAGGCAAGCGTGAGCGCGCCGGCGAGGATGAGCAGCGTGCCCGCGATTCGGAGAGTTCGCCGCATCTAGCCCTCCAACACTTCGAGGTCGGGCGCACCCGATCGCCTGCGGCGGTTGCGGATTCCGAGGACCATGCTGCGCACCACCCTGCGGACCGGCCCGGTCGGCGGGAGCTCGGAGGCCGCGGGGTACGGCGCGTAGCGGCCGACCGAGAGGGCGGCGAGTTGCCCCGTGCCCGCGAGCCAGACGACGAACAACGGCATCACGATGAACGGTACGTATCCGACGGCGCGCAGGTCCGCGAGGAACAACGGCGTGTCCCAGCCGAGACCGAAGCGTTCGACGAAGACGGCGAGCAGAAGCGCCGGCCCGGCCAGCCCGGCGACGAGGACGCTGAGCCGCACGACCACACGCGCGTTTTGCAGTTGCGGAAGCCAGAGCCAGATGTGGAGCGAGGGCAGGAGGAAGATGAGCGCAAAGGGATTGGTCGCGACGACGAGCAGCGAGAGCCCGCCGAGACAGAGCAGCGAAGCGGTGTGGCCCGCGAGTTCCTCCTCCGTCGTGATCGAGCGCCGCGGGATCAAGCGCTCGCGAGAGACGAGCCAGCCGGCGAGTGCGAAAACGCCGAGGGCGAGCAATGACTTGGCCGGCCAGTCGTGGGCGACCGCACTGTGCGGCGAGATCGGCCGGCCCGCTCCGTCGGGCCACGCGCCGAGCAGCCGGAAGAGCTCGAACAACCCGATGACCCACGCCCAGAATCCCAGCCGGCTTCTGTACGCGCGGAGCGCGGGGCCTAGCGGGATGTGTCGCCTCCGGCAACGGGCGAACAGGTCAACGGCTGTTGCCAAGAACGGCAACAGGCAGGCAAGCAGGACGAGCTCGATCGCCCAGCCGCGGATCAGCCGCGAGCCGAGATAGAGATAGCTCGAGGTGCCCTGCGTGAACTCGAGCCCCTCGTCGAGCGTCCCGAGTGCGTCCTGTGCCGCTCGCCCGACCTGTCCCAGCCGGTCCGCGCGCAGGCCCACCTCGGTGTCGGTGATCGGGTCGGGAGGGCTGTCGCCTGCGGTCGTGAGCGTCACCGCTGCGATGCCGTGGGTCAGGAACGGCGCCTGTTCGTACAACGAGAACGGAAAGCCGAGATCGACGAGTTGCCGCACCGCGCTCGGGCGGGCAGGCGGTCGACCCGTCTGCGCGGAGATGCGCGACGCGATCGTCTGCAGGAAGGTGCCGGAGGGATTGCGCGGTGTGTCGCCGTTGAACTCGACGCGCACCCGTCCGCTGCCGCCGACGGCGTCGAGGTTGATCACCCCGGCGATATCGCGGCGCAGCGGCGCGTGCGAAGCGAACCAGGCAGCGCCTAGACCGCCGGCAGAACCGCCGTCGGTCGAGACGAAGAGGATCGTGTGGTTCGGGCGCAGACGTCCGGAAGGGGCGCCGGCTGGCGCGCCGTACGCACGCGCGAGCTGGACGAGCATTGCCGTGCCCGACGCGTTGTCGTTCGCTCCCTGGCCGCTCCCGTCATTGTCGCGGTGAGCCATCACGACGATCGTCCCGGGCGAGCGTCCGACTACTTCCGCGACGAGATTCTGCATGTCGACCTTCCCGCGCCCGGGAATGACCGCGCTGAAACGTTCCGTTCGAATCGGAAGCCCGTAGGGCTGCAGTTGGCTGCGGAACCACTGGGCGGGACCGCTCGCGCCCGGCGGCCGGCTCGACTGTTCCTCGACGAGATTGTTCGCGAGTTGCTTGGTCGCCTCGCCGTCGAAGGCGGGCAGGAACGCCCGCGGCAGCGGCGTCGGCCGCGCGACGCTGAAGGCGGCCACGAGCAGAGGCAGGCCGACGAGGAGCCAGGTTCCTCGGTAGAGGCGACCGTTGACCGGTCGCTGGAGCGATCCGGGACGCGCCCGGCGCCGCTCGGTCCGGGGCGGAACGGTTGCCATCCGGGGCTATAGTAGGCGCCGAACCACCCGGCAGAGACTGTCCGGCAGGCACGCTTCCGCCAAGCCGACATGCCCGATCCCTCGACCATCCTCC
>DATHGN010000163.1:0-4450 GCA_035317565.1 Gaiellaceae bacterium | reverse complement strand
TTCGCGACCCGCCCCCACAAGCGAACGCGCTGGCGCGAGCTGCCGTTCGAGTCGGGCGTCTCGACCGGAGCACCCAGGGTTCAGCGCTTCACCGTCAGCTTCTACCTCACGGCGATGCTCTTCATCGTCTTCGACATCGAGATCGTGTTCCTGTATCCGCTCGCGGTGATCCTGCACCAGCTCGCGTGGTTCGGATTCCTCGAGTTCCTCTTCTTCATCGCGATCCTCGTAATCGCGTACGTCTACGTGTGGCGGAAGGGTGCGCTCGATTGGCAATAGAAGACGGAAAGAAGCTCCGCGACTACGGGCTGCAGAGCGAACGGCTGCTCTGGCCGACCAAGGGGCCGGCCGTGTTCGAGCAGGAAGTCGACTCGATCGAGCACGCAGTCGGCCTGACGACGCTCGAGAAGGCGGTCGCCTGGGCGCAGACCAAGTCGATGTGGCCCGACACCTTCGGGCTCGCCTGCTGCGCGATCGAGATGATGTCGATCGTCTCGTCGCGCTATGACATCGCGCGCTTCGGGATGGAGGCGTTTCGCTCGTCGCCGCGCCAGGCCGACCTCCTGATCGTCTCCGGTCGTGTGGTGCACAAGATGGCGGCACCTCTGCGTCAGGTCTACGACCAGATGCTCGAGCCGAAGTGGGTGATCGCCATGGGCGCATGCGCCAGCTCGGGCGGCATGTTCAACAACTACACGACGTTGCAGGGCGTCGACAAGATCGTCCCGGTCGATGTGCACGTCCCCGGCTGCCCGCCGCGGCCGGAGGCCCTGATGGAGGGAATCGTCCGGCTGCACGAGAAGGTCATGGCCGGCATCCCGCCTGCCTATGAGATCCGTGGAGTCGCGTCCTGAACTTCAACCGCGTCCCCGGACTGATCGAGACGCGCGAGCAGCACGGCGAGACGACGCTCGTCGTCGACGCGCCGCGCGTGGTGGATGCCGCGCTGCATCTGCGTGACGAGCTCGGCTTCAACTTTCTCTCCGACCTGGCCGCGGCGGATTACCTGGGCTGGGGCAAGGCCGGCGTCTCGGGCTACATCGGGACACCGGCGGGACGAGATTTGAACGAGCCGTCGACGCAGGGCTATCAACGCCTCCCGGGCGGGAAGCCGCAACGGTTCTCGATCAGCTACCACCTGCTCGCGCTGCGCGAGGGAGCGCCGCGTGTACGGCTGCAGGTCTGGGTCGGCGACGGCCAGTCCGTACCGAGCGTCGTCAGCGTCTGGCCGACGGCGGATTGGTTCGAACGTGAGACGTGGGACATGTTCGGGATCGCCTTCGACGGCCATCCCAATCTCAGCCGCATCCTCATGGACGACGATTGGGAAGGGCATCCCCTGCGCAAGGACTACCCGATCGGCGGCGAACCGGTCCGCTTCTCCGGAGAAGAGTAAGTTGGCGATCGCTCCCGAACGGCCTCACATCTACGAGGGCACGCGCATCCCGTCGCCGATCCCGACGGTCCTGCAGGTTCCGCCCGACCTGAGGTCGTCCGAGGACGTCCTCCGGGTCAACTTCGGGCCGAACCATCCGTCGACGCACGGCGTGCTCAGGCTCGTCGTCGACCTGCACGGCGAAGAGGTGCTCGGCCTCGCTGCGGTGGTCGGCTATCTGCACACCGGGTTCGAGAAGAACATGGAGCAGAAGAGTTGGTGGAAGGCGATCACCTACGCCCCGCGCATCGACTACCTCGCCTTTCAGAACAACGAGCTGGTCTTCGTGCTCGCAGTCGAGAAGATACTCGGGCTCGAGGTCCCCGCGCGCGCGACCTGGATGCGCATGCTGCTCGCAGAGCTGAACCGGATCCACTCGCATCTCGTGTGGCTCGGAACCGCCGCTCTGGAGCTGGGGGCGATCTCGATGTTCTGGTACTGCTTCCGCGAGCGCGACCGCATCCTCGACCTCTTCGAGCTCGTCGCCGGCTACAGGATGCACACCCGCTACTTCCAGGTCGGGGGTCTCGCGGAGGACGTTCCGCCCGGTTTCTGGGACGAGTGCGCGAAGTTCGTCGAGGTGATGCCGAAGGCAGTCGACGAGTACGAGGCGCTCGTCAACCGGAATGAGATCTGGCTGGAGCGCACGCAGGGGCTCGGCCTCCTCTCCGCGGACGACGCGATCGCCCTCGGGCAGTCCGGCCCCGTCCTGCGCGGGTCCGGCGTGGACTGGGATCTCCGGCGTGCCGAGCCGTATCTGGCCTACGACCAGGTCGACTTCCGGGTCCCGGTTTACCGGGAAGGCGACGTGTACGCGCGCTACCGCGTGCGGATGGAGGAGATGCGCGAGTCAGTCAGGATCGTCGAGCAGGCGCTTCGCCGCATGCCCGGCGGCCCATGGATCGCCGACGACCGCAAGGTCGTGCTCCCGCCGCGTGAGGAGCTCCACACCTCGATGGAGTCGCTGATCCACCACTTCAAGATCGTCACCGAGGGCTTCCGCGTCCCCGAAGGCGAGGTCTACGTCGCAGTCGAATCACCGCGCGGCGAGCTTGGCTGCTACGTCGTCTCCGACGGCGGACCGAAGCCGTGGCGGGTCAAGTTCCGCGCGCCCTCCTTCGTTGCGCTCGAGGCGACGGCGACCGCGATGAGCAACGCGCTGATCGCGGACATGATCGCCATCGTCGGCTCGCTCGACACCGTCATGGGCGAGGTCGACCGATGAGCACCTACTACGACGAGGTCCAGGAGATCAAGACGCAGTACCCGAACTGGCGCTCCGCGACTTTGCCGGCGTTGCGTCTCGCGCAGGAGCGCCACGGACACCTGTCCGCCGAGGCACTGCGCGAATGCGCGGACGCGCTCGGCACCACCCCCGCATTCTGTGAGGCGGTCGCCTCCTTCTACGACATGTTGCACCTCGATCCCGTCGGGCGACACATGGTCGAGGTCTGCACGAACGTGTCGTGCGCCCTGGTCGGAGCCCAACAGGTTCTTGAGCGCTTCGAGGAGGAGCTCGGCATCCGCGCCGGCGAAACCTCCGCAGACGGGGAAGTCACGCTACGGCCGATCGAGTGTCTCGGCGGCTGCGGCTGGGCGACCGTCGTCTCGATCGACCATCACTACCGCACGCATGTGAAGCCCGACGACGTGCCCGCGATCGTCCAGGAGCTGCGCAATGGCGGGTGAGCGCATGATCGTCCTCGCCGGCACCGACGAGCGAGACCTCACGAAGCTCGCCGAGTACGAGGCGATCGGCGGTTACGGCTCGCTGCAGAAGGCTCGCGCGATGTCACCGAACGCGGTGATCGACGAAGTCATTGCATCCGAGCTCCGAGGCCGCGGCGGCGCCTTCTTCCCGACCGGACGGAAGTGGTCCTTCGTCCCGAAGCCGGATCAGAACCCGAATCCGCACTACCTCGTCGTCAACGCGGACGAGTCGGAGCCCGGCAGCTTCAAGGACAACGAGATCATGGCGCGGGTTCCCCACCGGTTCATCGAGGGCTGCCTCATCGCCGCTCATGCGGTCGAGTCGAAGAGCGTGTTCGTCTACATCCGCGGCGAGTACACCGGGCCCTACGAAGTACTGCGTTCCGCCCTCGAAGAGCTGCAGGGGCGCCCAGAACTGCGCGGCGACGTCACGATCGTGCTGCACCGAGGCGCGGGCGCCTACATCTGCGGCGAAGAGACCGCGCTTCTGGAGTCGCTCGAAGGAAAGCGCGGCCAGCCGCGCACGAAGCCTCCGTTTCCGGCGGTGCAGGGGCTCGACGCCTCGCCCACCGTCGTGAACAACGTCGAGACGATGGCCACTCTCCCGCCGATCATCGAGATGGGCGGCGCCGAGTACGCCAAGCTCGGCGTGCCGGATTCGCGCGGGACTCGAGTGGTCTCGATCTCAGGACATGTCGAGAAGCCCGGGAACTACGAGATCGAGAACGGCACGAGCATGCGCGAGTTGATCTACGGCCTCGGCGGCGGCATTCCGGACGGCCGCCAGCTCAAGGCAGTCATTCCCGGCGGCTCGTCGACCGTGATCCTGAAGGGCGATGAGATCGACGTCGGCTACGACTTCAACTCTCTTCTCGAGCTGAACACGGCGATGGGATCGGCCGGCGTCGTCGCGCTCGACGACCGCTGCTGCATGGTGCAACTCGGCATCCGCATCTCCGAGTTCTACGAGCACGAGTCGTGCGGCAAGTGCACGCCGTGCCGTGAGGGGACGCGGTGGATGACGCAGATCCTCCGCCGGCTCGAGTCGGGCGACGCGCTGCAGTCCGAGCTCGACCTGCTGCTGGACGTGTGCGACCGCATCAACGGCAAGTGCCTCTGCCCGCTGGGAGAGACCGCGGCCATCGCGGTGGCGAGCTATGTCGAGAAGTTCCGCGCCGAGTTCATCGCGCATGTCGAGCAGGGCGGCTGTCCGTTCGGCGACTCGTCGCCGCTGCATGACGTGCTCGCCCCGGGCGCGATGCACCTGCACTCCGCAAGCTCCGCGGTGCCCGCATGAGACACGTC
>DATHGN010000162.1:0-11857 GCA_035317565.1 Gaiellaceae bacterium | reverse complement strand
CGAGCGACAGCACTACAACGTGACGCTCGCGATCCTCACGCTGGCCGGGATCGCGTTCGCGCTGCAACAGACGATGGTCATCCCTGCTCTGCCGACCCTGCAGCGGGACCTGCACACGACGACGACCTGGGTCACCTGGGTCTTGACGGTCTTCCTGCTCGTCGCGTCGGTTGCAACGCCGATCCTCGGCAAGCTCGGCGACCAGTACGGCAAGGAACGCCTGCTCGTGATCTCGCTCGCGATCTTCTTCGTCGGTTCGGTCGGCGCGGCTGCCGCGTGGAACATCTGGTCGCTGATCGCCTGGCGCGCCGTGCAGGGCGCCGGCGCAGCGGTCTTTCCCCTGAGCTACGGGATCATCCGCGACGAATTCCCGCGTGAGAAGGTCGGCGTTGCGATCGGGCTCGTCTCGGCCGTCTTCGGGATCGGCGGAGGCTTCGGCATCGTGCTCTCCGGCGTGATCGTGGACAACGTCTCGTGGCGGTGGCTCTTCATCATCGGCGCCGTCGGGATCGGCATCGCGATGGTGCTCGTGTACCGCTTCGTGCCCGAGTCACCGGTGAAGACACCGTCGCGCGTCGACTACGTCGGCGCAGCGCTCCTGTCCGGCGGGTTGATCTCGCTGCTGGTTGCGCTGACGGAAGGAGAGAGCTGGGGCTGGACGTCCGGCCGCACGCTGGGCCTCGGCGCCGCGGCGCTCGTCTTCCTCGTCGCCTGGGGTTATGCGGAGCTCCACGTCGGGGAACCGATGGTCGACATGCGGATGCTCGGCCGCCGGGAGATCCTGTTCACGAACATCACGGCCCTCATCGCCGGCTTCGCCATGTTCGGGACATTCGTGCTCGTGCCAAACTTCGTCGAGACGGCGCACGGTCTCTCGGCAGCGTTACAGCGGACGGTCGACTACGGCTTCGACGCGAGCGCGACGAAGGCGGGTCTCTATCTCCTGCCGAGTTCGTTCGCGCTGCTCTTCGCGGGACCGATCGCCGGGCTGATCGGACGGCGGACCGGATTCAAATGGCCGCTCGCCGTGGGGATGCTCCTCGTCTCCATCTCCGCAGCGTGGCTCGCCGAGTGGCATGACAGGCCGTGGCAGATCCTCGTCACGATGCTCGTCCTCGGTGTCGGCGTCGGATTCGCCTTCGCGGCGATGGCGACGCTCATCACCGAGGCCGTGCGACCAACTGAGACCGGAGTCGCGACGGGGATGAACACCGTCGCGCGCACCGTCGGCGGCGTCGTCGGCGGCCAGGTCGGTGCAGCCCTCCTCACGGCGCACACGATCCCTGGAACGAACGTTCCCTCGGTCGACGGCTACACCATCGCCTTCGCGCTCGCAGCGGTCGTCGCTCTGGTCGGTGCGGTGGTCGCCGTGTTCATCACACCGCCGGTGCGACGCCGCGAACGACTGGTGGTCACGGCGTCGGAGGCCGGGGACGCTGCCGAAGTCTCACTGACTTCTTAGATCCGTCTTGGGCTGCTCTTAAGAGCCGAGAGTTCCATGGAGGAACACCACGACCGAAAGGAGGTCACACGTGTTCCGACCCAAGCACGCCGCTTTGCTCGCCACCGCCACGGCGCTGGCCCTAGGCGGCACGGGCGTAGCAATCGCCGCAAGCGGCGGAAGCTCGAGCTCCAAGTCGTCTGGCGCCGCAACGACGGCCACGACGACAACCCCACAGTCGAGCTCCTCGCATTGCGATCACGACAACACGAACAACAACAGCAACAACACGTGAGCGAGCGACAAGACAGCCGGCGCCGCAATTCGTGGCGCCGGCTGTCACCGACTCGCTAGTCCATCATCTGGACGGCGACCTCGTAGAACTCGACACCAGTCCGTGCGCCGCCACCCGAGGGAGACATCGCATTCAGCGCCTCGTCGCCACGCTTCATTGCGTCTTCGCTATCGAACAGCGTGATCCCCATCGTCTTCCCGCTCGAGCGGTCGACGAGCATCATCATCCCCTTTGCATCTTCGAGACCGGGCGGGCGGTTGTCGTTCTGGACATCGTTCCGAACCTGATTGATCGTCTCGTCGAGCCCTTCCTCCATGTTGAAGCTTGCAACGCGTGCGTACATGCTGCCTCCTCTAGCTAGTCGCTACCCCGGCTGACTGCATTTCGTCCTCGGACATGTCACGGACGTGCGTCCCGAAGTACCACTCGTGTCCCTCCGGGTCGTGCGCGAGGTAGTTCCGGTCGCCGTAGAACTGGTCCTCGGGCTCTCGCGCGATCGTCGCGCCGGCCTGCTTCGCGTGCTCATAGTGGGCATCGACGTCGTCGACGTACACGTAGATGTTTCCCGTCGTTCCTCCGAGCTCGTTGGGATTCTTGTAGTCGCCCTCCGGCGTGCCGAACATGATCACTCCGTCGCCGATGCTCACCTCGGCGTGGTTGATGCGGCCGTCGTCGCCGGTCAGGCGCATCTTCTCGGTGAAGCCGAACGCGCTCACGAGAAACTCGAGCGCAGCGTCCGAATCCTCGTACAGCAGATACGGCATCACGCGCGGATATCCCTCTGGTGGGTTCTGCGGCATGTCTCCCCTCTCTGTTTGCTCGCTTTACAGCTTCCCAGGGCAGGCCGAAAGGGTCAACCCACAGGTGGACCCCGCGACTAAGCCAGGCGCAGCGAGGTCAGTGCGAACACGCCGTGCTGCGGCGCGGCGAACGTGACGACCCCGGCAGCGTCAGACGTGACGATCTTCGACGGGCCGACAACCCCGTCGCCGGCCTCGTTCCAGACTGCGAGGTAGAACTTGTGGGACGGTGGGAAGCCTCCGAGCGTGTAGGAGACCGGCGTGCCTGAGGGCGCATTGAGCTGCGCGCCGGCCGTATCGAGCCCGACGATCGTGTGCTCGCCCTTCTTGCCGACATAGGCCGCAAGGAGCCGCGACGTATCGGGGACGCCGTCGACGTTGACCGTGCGCCAATCGCGCTTCACCGTCGACGTCAGCAGGTGGACGAAGTTATAGAGCGGATAGAGCGGCCAGCCGTTCGCCGGGCTGCCGATCATGAAGTACGCCTGGGTTCCGTTGTCGTATTTCCCGAAGTACGAGTCCCACTTGCTCGTCCCCATGTAGCCGAGTCGCGCGGCAAGGATGTCGAACCACGCATGCTGGAAGGCGCTGACGTTCGTCTGCGTGATCGGCGTGCCGTCCTGCCAGACACCGGGATCGCCCGCGGGAAGACCGTTGAACGTGCGCAGGCCACGAACGCCGTACTCGGCGACGTAGAGCGGCTTCCGGCCCGACACTGGCAGCGCATCGACGATCGCGCGAACCTCGGTGAGCCGGTCGACGAGCTTCTGCGTGTCCCAGTAGTCCCAGAAGACGTGGATCGAGTAGGCGTCGAGGATGTCGGACATGTTCGTCGCCATGTACTGGAACCAGGCGTCCTGATCCGGCGCACCGACGTCGGGACCGCGGACGAGATCGCCGCCCATGTACTTGACCTGGCCGCGGATGCTCTGGATGTACGGGTCGAGAGCTCGGTACTGAGCCTCGTAGGCCTGCTTCGTGATCTTGGTGCGGTTGGGCTCGTTCTGGAGCGTGAGCCAGCGCAGGTTGGTGATGCCGCGGTTGCGAACGAGGTCGATCAGGACGTTCGCGAACCTCGGAATCGTCCCGTTCGCGACGTTCAGCGTCCCGCCCTGCCAGGTGATGTTGATCTGCGTCCCGGTGCTCTGGGCGAGTTGAACGGTGCGGATGAAGGACTGCATCCGGTCGGCATCGTTGAATGCGGCCCCAGTGAAGAAGATGCGGGAGAACTCCGGATGGAGCGCGCGCATCTTTCGCTCCATGTCGCCAACGTTGTCGTCGGTCACGCCAACCGACCGGGAGATCGCCGCGTAGACATGGTGGTTGAACTGGCCGCCGTAGCCGGCGAAGCTCTGTACGAGCGTCGCAGACTCCTGCAGCCTGAACTCGGTCGTCTCGACGCTCGTGCGGCGCGTGTTGTTCTTGAGGGTCGTCTCGACGGGGGCCGAGGGCGTGACGGTGACCGTGAGCCGGATCCGGCCGAGCTCGGTCAGCGAGACCGGGACCTGCACCACCACTCGGCGACGAGCGGCAACCGTCACCTCTTGCGTGGCCAGCGCAGAACCGCCGGCCGAGACGGTGACTATTGCGGTGAGCCCGACATCCTTGGTGCGCTCCCGGACGATCGCGACGACGAAGAAGGGGCGTCCGAGGAGGACGGAGCGGGCGGTGGAGGCGCGCGTGAGCACGAGGTCGGGCTTGAGGAGCGTCTTCGCGTGGCCGGCGAGGCTGATCTCCGCACCGAACGAGACCGTGGCCTGGACACGCCGGAGCCGCGGAACTCGACCGATGTTCACGGTGGCCACGCCGCCGGGCGATGGAACGTCACCAAAGGCGAGAGTCTTCGCGGGCGCGCCTTTGAAAGGCAGGAGCGTGACCCGCGCGCTCAGGGACGCCGGAAGCTCACAGTCCGGGACCTTCGCAGTGATCCGAAGGACCAGATCCGCGCGCGGCGGTCCCGTCAGGGACTGGAGCGCCAGCAAGTACGACGAGGCGTCACAGGTCGGCGCGACCTGAGCCTGCGCGCCGGTGGGCTGGATGCCGAGGAGGCCCGCAGCCACCGCCACGGCGCACGCGCCGACCCAGACTCTGCCTCTCAATGCCATGACCCCACCTTCGTCGCAACCGCTAACCGGCCTCTAATCGGGACAAGGCTTGCGGCACACGGCGCATGTGTCAAGGTTTCAAGGCTTGATCATGCGACGATGCGGGGGTGGCCCCCAACGCGGAGAGATTCGTCAAGCGGGCGGCGGAGGCGAAGCGGAGCTCGAAGCGTGTTGAGCTGAAGGAAAGCTTCGACCCGAGCTCGAGCGGCGCCCAACTCGAGCTCGTCCGGGACGTCGCGGCCATGGCCAACTCCGGAGGTGGCGTCGTCGTCCTCGGTGGAGGCGACGTCGACGAGGAGTTGATCCACGAGCAGCTCACCCGCTATGCGGAACCCGAATTCGAGGCCTTCACGCTCGAGGAGGTGACGCGCGGCGGCCGTCCGGCGGCGGCCGTGGTCGTCGAAGCCGCGGTCACGCCCCTGGTGTTCACGCGGCAAGGTCGCCACCGGAGCGCAAACGGAGGGGAGCACATCGCCTTCACGAGAGGCGGGCTCTATTTCCGACACGGCGCGAAGAGCGAGCCGGCGACCGGCGCGGACGTGCGCGATTTCATCAAGCGCCAGCTCGACGCGACGCGGTCCCAGTGGCTCGCGAACATCCGCCAGGTGATGCACGCGCCCGATGGTGCTGAGGTTGCGGTGATCGAGACGGCCGAGCGAGACGAGCAAGGAAGGCCGACGTTGATCCGCTTGACGACCGACCCGCACGCGCCGCTGTACGGGCAGGTCGATCCGGACCAGTCCCATCCTTATCGCCAGAAGGAAGTGATCCGAGAGGTGAACGCGAGGCTGGACGGCTACAACGTCAATGCGTTCGACATTCTCAGCGTGCGGCGTGTGCACGCCATCAGCGAAGACACGAGACCCGAGTTCGTCCACGTCCCGAAGTTCGGCTCACCGCAGTACAGCGATGCGTTCGTGGACTGGCTCATCGGCGAGGACGAGCGTGACCCGGAGTTCTTCGCGAGCGCAAAGGCGAAGTATCTGGCGACGAGGCCGCGCCGGCGCGCGGGCACCACTCCGTAACCCAAGCGCAACAGCGCAAGGGATATCGTCGGAGTCACCGCCTCAGAGAGGAGAAGCAATGGCTGGAAAGCCTGTTCATTTCGAGATACCCGCGCAGGACACGAATCGTGCACGCGAGTTCTACGGCAACCTCTTCGGCTGGCAGTTCGACTCGATGGAGGGCCCGTCGGAGTACCACATGACCCGGCTCGACGAAGACGCCGGCGCGGCCGTCTTTCCCGGAGACACGGGTGCGATCCGCATCTACTTCGACGTCGATGACATCAACGCCGGGGCCGCACGCGTCAACGAGCTGGGAGGGAAGGCCGACGACCCGCAGCCGGTGCCCGGCATGGGCTGGTTCGCGACGGGGACCGACACGGAGGGAAACCCGATCGGCCTCTGGAAGACCGACCCCTCGGCCGGCTAGAGCGTCCAGGTATCGCCGGAGTGCAGGAGGGCGGCGATGTCGCCTTCCTGCTTCTCCCGCGCGGCGCTGAGCTGGTCGGCCATCAGCTCGTCGTAGACCGGGCGCTCGACATCCCTGAAGACCCCGATCGGCGTCGTCCCCCACGTCGACTGAGTGAGCCGGCTGAGGGCGAACGCCGCACTCGGTTCCGCATGGTGCGAATCGTGGACGAGGAGCTCCGATTCGTCCGTCGCGTCGACGACCTCGACACTTCCATCCGTGCGCTGCCGCACGCCCCTCTCCCCGTCTTCTCCGAATCGGATCGGCTTTCCGTGCTCGAGGTAGATGCGGTTCTCCTTCTTCTCGCGGACGAAGTCGAACGCGCCGTCGTTGTAGATGTTGCAGTTCTGGAAGATCTCGACGAACGCGCTGCCCTTGTGCGCGGCCGCGGCGCGCAGCACGTCCGTCAGGTGCGCGCGATCGGTGTCGATGGCGCGCGCGACGAACGAAGCTTCCGCCCCGATCGCCAGCGACAGCGGATTGAACGGCCAGTCCAGGGAGCCCATCGGCGTGGACTTGGTGCGCGTTCCGAGCGGGCTCGTCGGCGAGTACTGACCTTTGGTCAGGCCGTAGATCTCGTTGTTGAACATGAGGATCTTGACGTTCACGTTCCGCCGCAGCGCGTGGATCAGGTGGTTGCCGCCGATCGACAGCGAGTCACCGTCGCCGGTCACCACCCACACCGACAGGTCGGGCCTCGAGGTGGCGAGACCGGTCGCGATCGCGGGTGCGCGGCCGTGGATCGAGTGGATCCCGTAGGTCTCCATGTAGTACGGGAACCGGGCCGCGCAGCCGATTCCCGAGACGAAGACGATGTTCTCCTTCGGGATGTCGAGCTCCGGCATGAACGACTGCAGCGCGGCGAGGATCGCGTAGTCGCCGCAGCCCGGGCACCAGCGAACTTCCTGGTCGGTCTTGTAGTCCTTCGCGGTGAGCTTGCCGTTCGTTGCCACGTTTCGATGATAGACGGCGGGATCTACCGCAGACGGTCGGCGTCCTCTTTCTTCCAGAGCCCCGTCCAGAGCCGGGCGCTGGTCTCCTGAACCTGCCCCAGCGACTTGCCGCCGGCGAAGATTGGACCGACGAACAGGAACAAGAGGCAGACGGCCACGAGCACCACGGTCAGGATCGTCCAGAACACGGTTACCCATCTTACGCCCGGCTAGGCTCCCCGCGTGACCGCTCTCCGAGGAAGCTGCCTCTGCGGCGGCGTGAAGTTCGAAGTCTCCGAGGCACCCGAGACGCTTCGCTACTGCCACTGCGAGAGCTGCAAGAAGCTCTCCGGCGGCACCGGCACGTTGAACGGACGCGTGCGCTCGACCTCGATCCGGATCGTCGAGGGCGCTGACCTGTTGCAGACCTTCGAGCCAGCCGGAGGAAGCGCGAAGACGTTCTGCAAGAGGTGCGGTTCGAATCTCTTCGGCGGCGGCTGGCCCAACTCGGAGACCACGAGTGTGCGAGCGAGTGCGCTGGACGACGAGTTCGCCGCGCGCCCGAGCGCGCACATCTACGTCAGATCCGTCGCCGCCTGGGAAACGCTGCCCGACGACGGTCTCGAGCGCTTCGAGACGACGTCCGGCTAGCCGAGCGCCTGTCGCGCGTCCTCGACCGCTTCCCGCGCGAAGGCGATCGCAGCCTCGTTCTCGGGGTCGCGTAGACGCACTTCGAGCGCGCGCTCGAACAGCTCGAGCGCCCGGCGATGGTCGCCGGCGTCGTAATACGCCCAGCCAAGGTTGTTGAGCAGCGGCCCCGCCCAATATGCCGCCGCGGGTCTACGCTCGCCGAACTCGAGCCCGCGCTGGGTCCACTCCTCCATCGCCTCCAGCTCGTCGACGGAGATCGCGCACATGTGCAACGCGTCACCCGCGAGGAAGTCCTGACCATCCTCGGCGGCGCGGGCGTAGGCAGCCTCGAAGAGCGGTAGTGCTGCAGCCGGGTCGCCGCTCGAGCGCAGCTTTCGCCCTCGCTCGAGGTCGATGCGCACCCTCGCGATGTTGCTCGCGCCGGCCAGGGCCTCGGCTTCCTGCAACAACCGCTCGCTTGCCTCGAAGTCCTCACGAAGGCCCTCCACACGTGCGAGCTGCGTCAGGACCTCGGCCCGGCCGGCATCGGACCCCTCGGCCTCCAGGAGGTCGGACAACCGCCACTCCGTCGAGTCCAGGTCGTCAAAGTCCCACAGTGGCCGCAGCCGATCCGCCATGCGGCCAACTGTAGGACTTCGCCTTCAGTGCGAGCAACGGGCGAGCGTGGCGAGCCGCCGGCCGTAGCCGGGGTCGCCGACGTCGCGGAATGCCTTCGCACCGACGGTCGGACAGGTGTTCCGGCCGGACTTCTCGAGGCCCGACTGCTGGCCCGTGAGGGCGCTCAGCACCCCGAGAGTTCCCAGCGCAGCGACGACGATCAGAGCTGCGATCGCGAGTGTGATGACGAGAGGGTTCTTGCTCATTGTCGGCTCCTTTTGTGTGGTCGATGACGCACTCGACGGTAGGGCCGTTGCTCGCCTGACACATCGATGAAATCCCCAGTTCTTTGATGATTTAGGGGATTTCCCCTAGTGCTGGGAGCGCGGGAATGCGACGATCGCCCGATGGCGTTGGCGGCGCTTCTCCTCCCGATCCCCGTCGATCTGGCGGTGGGTCTTTCCTTCCTCGTTGCCGGCGCAATCGCCTGGCGCCTGAGGCCCGACAATCGTGCAGGCAGGCTGATGGTGCTGGCCGGGGTCGTATGGTTCTGCCGCGACTTTGCCCGGTTCAGCGGCGAGCTCGCCGGTCGCGCCGGAGAGTTGTCACTGAACCTCTTTCTGGCGCTCGTCGCGCACCAAGTGATCGTGTTCCCCTACGGCGTCGCGCGTTCGAGCATCGAACGTGTGCTCATCGGATCTGCCTATGCACTCGCCGTCGGCGGCTACGCGATCAGCGAGATCTTCCCGTCGAGCAACGACGCTCTTTCCCTCCTGGCGATTCCACTCATCCTCGCGATCATCTACCTCGTCATCCAGCGCTGGCTCGTCGCTAGCCCACCAGAGCGGCGTGCGCTCGAGCCGCTCCTCTGGGCGGGGCCGGTCGTCCTCGTCGTAGCGGCAGTTTCGATCGCGCACGACTTTCTCGACGTCGGCGGATCGTCCGCCATCGATTGGCTCAAACTCGTGTACATCGCGCTGCCGGTGGCATTTCTCCTCGGCGTCCTGCGCGCCACCCTCAAGCGGGCTCGGGTCAGCGACCTCGTCGTGGAGCTCAGCGAGGTGACGTCGGCCGCGGAAGTACGGGAGGCTCTGGCCCGCACGCTCGGGGATCCTTCACTGGAGCTCGCCTTCTGGCTCGTCGACAAGCGGCGTTACGTCGATTCGGAGGGCCGGACCGTGCAGCTCCCTGCAGGGAATGGGCGCGCGGTGACAGAGCTCCCCGGAGTTGCGGCGCTGATCTACGACGCGACGCTCCTAGAGGATCCAGCGCTCGTCGCCGGCGCCGGAGCCGCGGCACAGCTCGCGCTCGAGAACGCCCGCCTGCAGGCGGAGTTGAGAGCTCATCTGCAGCGCCGTCGCGAGCAGGAAGGCGGTCAGCTGAGAGTCGACTTCGTCACCGGCCCGACGGAGCGCGACGCACTCGCCGAGCTGACGACGCGCGAGCTCGAGGTCCTGACCCTGCTCGCGGAAGGCCGAACCGACCGCGGAATCGCATCGTCCCTCTACGTTACGCCCAAGACAGTCGAAGCGCACGTGCGCAGCATCTTCCGCAAGCTCGATCTTCCGTCCGATGCGATGGAGAACCGTCGCGTGCATGCCGTCATCACGTTTCTCCGAGCGCGCTCGATCTAACCGCGAGTCAAGCGTCGATTGTGACGTGCCCCGGTTCGGCGGCGACACGATCGAGCCATGCGCGCACGGCCGGATACGGCTCGAGGTCGAAGCCGCCCTCCGGCGCCACATGGGTGTACCCGTACAGAGCGACGTCCGCGAGCGAGTACCAGTCGCCGACGAGGTACTGCTGGCTCTCGAGGTGGCGCTCGAGCGCACCGAGTGCGCGGTTGCCGGCCGCCATTCGTTCGGGGAGTCGGTCCGCAAAGGCTTCCGGCCGCCCGGAATACGCAACCCAGAAGCGCACAACGGCGATCGACGGCTCGAGGTCGTACTGCTCGAAGAACATCCACTGCAGCACCTGCGCGCGCTCGTAGGGATCGTCCGGAACGAAGCGCGTGCCTTCGCCGAAGTACCAGAGGATCGCGCCGGATTCTCCGAGCGGACGGCCGTCGTCGAGCACGAGCGTCGGCACGCGCAGTGACGGATTGAGGCCGCCGAGCACCTCGGGCCGGTTCGAGCGGTCGACGACATCCATTGTGCGCCGCTCGTACGGAATCCCGAGCAGCGCGAGCAGCAGGCGCACCTTGTAACAGTTGCCCGAGACCGGGCTGTCGTACAGGAGCGTCAGGCGTCCACCATCGCGTCGATGGCGTCCGCGACCTCGCCTGCGCGGAACGGAACGCCTCGCACCAGGTTGAAGCCGGTCGCGTCGACGAGGAACTCGGCGCGAACGAGCTTCTGCAGCTGGCCGAGGTTGATCTCCGGGACGAGCACCTTTTCGTAGCCGCGCAGGACCTCGCCGGTGTTACGCGGGAACGGATTGAGGTAACGCAGGTGCGCGTGCGCGACCTTCTTGCCACCGCCGCGCACGCGGCGAACCGCGGCAGCCACGGAGCCGTACGTGCCACCCCAGCTGAGGACGAGCGTGTCGGCGGCGTCGGGATCGTCCACCTCGAGCTCCGGAATGTCCTGCGCGATGCCGGCGACCTTCTGCGCGCGCAACCGCACCATCAGATCGTGGTTGTCCGGGTCGTAGCTGACGTTGCCGGTGACATCCTGCTTCTCGAGCCCACCGATGCGGTGCTCGAGGCCCGGCGTACCGGGAATCGCCCAGGGCCGTGCGAGCGTCTCCTCGTCTCGCCGGTACGGCTGGAAGTTCTCGGCCCCAGTTCCACCTGCCGCGAAGTGAGGATCGATCGCCGGGATCGCGTCGACGTCGGGCAAGAGCCAGGGCTCGGAGCCGTTCGCCAGGTAGGCGTCAGAGAGGAGGAACACCGGCGTGCGGTACTTGACCGCGATGCGCGCCGCTTCCAGCGCCGCGTCGAAGCAGTCGCTCGGCGTCGCAGCGGCGATCACGGGAACGGGTGATTCGGAATTGCGGCCGAACATCACTCCGAGCAGGTCGGCCTGTTCGGGCTTCGTCGGCATGCCCGTCGATGGGCCCGCCCGCTGGACGTCGACGATCACAAGCGGCAACTCGAGCGTGATGCCGAGCCCGATCGTCTCCTGCTTCAGCACGATGCCGGGACCGCTCGACGTCGACACGCCGAGTGAGCCTCCGAAGCTCGCGCCGAGCGCCGCACCGACGGCCGCGATCTCGTCCTCCGCCTGGAACGTGCGCACGCCGAAGTTCTTGTGGCGTGCGAGCTCTTCGAGCACGGACGATGCGGGCGTGATCGGGTAGGCGCCGAGGAAGAGCGGCAGCCCGGACTTCACGGAAGCGGCGATCAGCCCGTAGGCGAGGGCCTGGTTGCCGGTGATGTTGCGGTAGAGGCCCGGCTTCAGCGCGGCAGGCTTCACCTCGTACTGCACGGCGAATGCCTCGGTCGTCTCGCCGAACGCGTAGCCGGTCTGGAATGCCTTCACGTTCGCGGCCGCGATCTCAGGTCGCTTCGCGAACTTCGACTCGAGGAACGCGATCGTCCCCTCGGTCGGCCGGCCGTAGAG
>DATHGN010000161.1:0-4262 GCA_035317565.1 Gaiellaceae bacterium | reverse complement strand
GACGGCGATCACCTGTTCATGATCAAGTCGAAGTCGGTGTTCGAGTTCCGTGGCCGCCATGAGGTACTCGACGCTGACGGCGCCGTGATCGGGTTGCTGGAGAAGAACTTCGGCAAGTCGCTGCTGCGCAGCCACTGGCATGTGCGCGACGCGGCGGGCCAGGAACTACTCGAGGCGCACGAGGCGAGCTGGATCATCGCACTCCTGCGACGCTTCGGCCAGCTCGGGCCCGACTGGTTCGACCTGCTGACCTGGCTGCCATTCAACTTCGTGCTCAAGCGTGCGCAAAGTGAAGTCGGCAGGTACAAGCGAATACTCGGAACAGTCCGCGACCGCTACGTGCTCGAACTCGAGCCGGGCCTCGACGATGTCGATCGTCGGCTTCTCGTCGCGTTCACGGTTGCGCTCGACGCGCTTCAGGACCGCTAGTCGCGCGGGAAGAAGACGCTGCAGCCTGTCGAAGTTCCGTGTGCGCGAGAACACGACGATGGACGCCTGGATCGCACCCCAGAGGTCGCCGGTTCCAGTCCGGCTAGCTCTATCAGTAATCCGCTGTATAAGCATGCGACCGACGCCTTCGCGTGTGATCGAGCTAGTCGGGATGCAGGCGCGGCAAGGTTTGCTTGTAAGTCGCTATGCAACCGGCATAGGCTCACTCTCACTAGTCGCGCGCTGAGAGGAGCAATTTGATGCGGATCGAGTCGTCTGTCACCTCCATTTCCTGGATTCCCTCGGAGGCGGTTGAGGGGTTGCCGAAGCTTCCATTCACGTTCGGCGTCGCTCACTACGACGACCCGCCTCCGGATCGGGTCGACCAGATCGAGACGATGCACCGAGCCGACCTCTTCCGTGAGGCGAACGAGCTGAAAGCGTGGGTCGAGGTCGAAGGCGACAAGATCGTCGATTACGGTCATGCGGGCCGTGGCCGCATCGGGCTGACCCGGCTCAAGCTCGGACCGAAGGAGATCGCGGTTCCGGCGGTCGCGATGCCGACGCTACAAAACACGGAGGTAGGTGACCGCTGGGTTCGATTTACGCAGACGGCCGGCGGCCGCACAGGTATGCCTGCGCCGAGGGGGGTGCGGGGCAAGCCGTACTTCCAGATCAATTCCGCGATCGCGTGGACGACTTTGGCGCTCACGATTCATGCGGATGGAGCATCGGAGTCCGAGTTGGCCGGTGCCAGTACCTTCCCACGCCACTGGATCTACGATAGCGACGGTGCGCTTGTTCAGAAGAGCGGGGTGATCGACTTCGACAAGTGGTACCGCGAAGCACATGCGCAGAACACACCTTGGGGCAACGAAGACTCTGCGGCGGTCGTTACAGCGGTGGAGTCAGCCATGGAGCGCGACCTTTCGCTGGAGATCATGCGGAGCGAAGACAAGCGCAGCGCAGATCGATTCTCGCCCGGCGACCTGATCGTCGAACAGGGCGAAACCGGTGTGAGCTCAAACATCGTCTACCTCGTGCTCGACGGTGTGCTCGAAGTAGTCGTCGACGGCGAAGTGGTCGGCGAGCTTGGGCCGGGAGCGATTGTCGGCGAGCGTGCGCAGCTCGAGAACGGGGCGCGCACGGCGAGCCTGCGCGCGAAGACGGCGGGCAAGGTGATTGGCGTCCCTGGCGAGGAGCTAAACCGTGAGGCTCTTGAGCAGATCGCAGCCGGGCGTAGCCGCGACGGCGGCTAGCTCCCGGAAACCCCGCTGAACCGAGCGCACGTCTAAGGGCTCCCGCCCACTAACGGGCAAGCTCTTCCGCCTTCATCGCGCTCCTCCTCTGCCGCCTGCGGGCGCGATTGAGGCCGGCTCACGGACAAAGGTGTGCGTGGGGCTTCTTGCGTTCGTTCGGCGCCGGCCCGACAATCGGGTCATGCAGATGGAGCGACGGCGTGTTCTCGCGATCGCGATCTCGCTCGCCTTGCTCGCGCTGGTCTCTTCTGGCGCGGCCGGCCGTGCAGCGACCGACCCGACTGCGACGGTCGTTGTGATCACGAGCGGCGTTGTGCGGGAAGGAGAGGCGCTCGGGAGCGGGGACTACGGCTACGCGGATTACGGGCTGGTACTGCGGAATCGCTCGTTGGCCAGGGACGCGATGGACGTCACTGTCGAGGTGGAGGCAGTCGACGGTGGTGGGCAGTCGCTCACGGACAGTTACACGACCGTCACCCTGATACCCGCCGGGGCAGACTTCGTCATCAGCGGCGCGCTGATCTGGAGAGGCTCGGCTGAGCTCGCCGACATCGAGACCGAGGTACACGTCGGACAAACCGCGCCCCGACATCGCAGACTGCCGCCAGTCAAGCATGCATCGGTGACGAGTTCCGGACGCGTCATTGGGTCGTTCACCAACCCGTACAAGAAGTCGCTGCCCGCAAGCGCGACGATCTACGGCGTTGTTCTCGACAGCCGGGGGCGAATCGTGGCGACCGGCTACGATCTCACCGACGCAGTCACTCGTCCCGGCGCGACCGTGGCGTTCGACCTTCTCGGGGCCTCTAAAACAGTGCAGCTAGACGCCGTCACCTCCGCCAAAGTCTCGGTCGACCCGTGTGGATACCTCGTCTTTACGCGCGCCTGTCCTGTCCCGGGCGCTCAGAGCTGACGAAACCCCGTCTCCCTCCCGACGAGGCGCAGCTTGACCAACCTCAGCCGTGAGGAGGCGGCGCGGTCGAGTCGCGAACCACGAGACGCGTCGCGAGTTCGACGTGAAGCGTCTCGAAACGCTGCCCTTCGAGCAGTCGCATGAGCAGACTCACAGCGGTGCGGCCCATCTCCGCAAGTGGTTGGCGAACAGTGGTGAGGGCAGGCGTCACGATTGTCGCGTGCTCGATGTCGTCGAATCCGACGATGGATAGCTCCTCAGGGACTCGTATTCCGCGCGCGCGAGCAGCCTGGATCGCGCCGATCGCGATGTTGTCGTTGAAGGCAAAGATCGCGGTGGGCCGCTCGGGGAGATCGAGTAGCTGTTCGGCAGCCGCACGGCCCGGGTCGATCTCTGGCTCGGCCTCCTGCTCGAGGGTGGGATCAGGAAGGATTCCGGCCGCTGCCAGCGCCGCACGGTAGCCGCGCCGCCGGTCTTCGGTCGCGACCCAGCCCCGTGGTCCGGTGATCTGCCCTACACGCCGGTGCCCCAGGTCCAGCAGGTGCTTCATCGCCTGGTCGGCGCCCGATGTATGCGCTGCGGAGACTGACGGAATCCGCTCTTCGAGGGGCATGAGCGGGTCGAGGACGACGAACCGAAAGCCGCTGTCAAGGAGTCGCTCGAGCTCCTCGCTCGACTCCTCGGGGAGGATGATGAGTGCCCCGTCCGTCAGGCCGTGGAGACGATCGACGATCGAAACCTCCCGCTCGTGCTCGCCGCCCGTGGGAGAGAGCACGATCTGAAAATCTCTCTCCGAAAGTGCCTCGGCGGCACCGGCGAGAATTCCCGAAAAGTAGGCGGGAAAGACGAGCGGCACGAGGACACCGACGAGCCCGGTGCGCCCGGCGGACAGGCCCCGCGCACTGCGGTTGGCGGTGTACCCGTTCTCGCGGATCACTCGGCTCACGAGCTCCCTGGTCTCCTCCGAAACGTCTCCACGCCCGTTCAGGACCCTCGAAACGGTCGCGATCGAGACCCCGGCGAGATCGGCGATCTGGCGGATGTTCAGACGTTGCGCAGTCTCGGACACGTGCTTCATTGAAGCATGTTCCGGAACATGCCGGAAGCGAAAGGGGTGATTTCATCGGATTTTGCGGTGGGCAGCTTGACTTTTTGGTGAAGATCGTGGTAACAGTTCCGGAACCGTTTCCGGTCTTTTGAGAGACACCGTGATTCGCCCACTGGGCGAGAAAGGACAGCCGATGCGACGCAGTCTTCGTTCCGCCCGTTGGGTTGCGCTCGCCGCCGCGGTGGCCTCTGCCGCGGTAGCGACGCTACTCGCAAGTACAACCCCCGCGGCCGTTGGCAAACTCGGGGCCGCCACAGCGCACAAGTGCCTCGTCATGACCGGCTCGGGTGACCCGGCCTTCACCCGGAACTTCAATCCCTATGCCGGTGGCGGCTTGCCGAGCAACTCAATTGCCCAAGGTGCTTTCTACGAGCCGCTGATCGTGGTGCCTGCAGGCGGTCGCAAAACTCTCCCCTGGCTGGCGCGCAGCTGGAAATGGAGCAATGGAAACAAGACTCTGACGCTGAACATCGCGCGGAACGCGAGATGGTCCGACGGCACGCGACTCAGCACTGCCGACGTCGTGTACAGCCTCACGGCTGGACGGCAGGAC
>DATHGN010000160.1:0-22952 GCA_035317565.1 Gaiellaceae bacterium | reverse complement strand
CGCCGCGCGGAGCCTCCGGTCACCTGCACGAGCGTTCCTCGACCACGCTCGGCGAGCACCCGGCCTCCGACGCGCAGGATGTTGAAGATCGCAGGCAGCAACTCGGTCATATACGGCTCGAGGCCATCCGGTGGCGCCTCGTGGATCGGGCCGCCGTAACGCGGTGTTGTGGTGATTGCACTGACGATCAGGTCGACATCACCGACGTCGGCGAAGACTCGCTCTACGTCGTTCGGCTTCGAGGCGTCCGCGATGACGCCCACCGCAGCCGGGACGTCCTCGACGAGCAGCCTGATCGTCTCCTCGGTCCTGGCGACTCCGGCGATGCGCCAACCGTCCGCCGCGAACTCGCCGGCCAGGACGCGCCCGAGGTGTCGTGCTCCGAAGACGAGGAGCGTAGGCACCGGCGAACCCTAACCGCAGGCGAGCTTGCCGCCGCCCGCGATCGGGCGGTTTGACTCCATCACCTGGAAGCACCAGTAGCACCGCGGCGCGACGATCGCCGCAGCGAGGTCGATGAACCGCGCCCGCTGATGAATCGGCAGAGCTTCCTGGGCGACGTCACGTTCGAACTGATCGACCGCCTTGTTGACGACTGCGTTCCCGTACGTCGCCTGCCCCTTGATCGTTTTGATGGCGACGCGTAGCTGTTGCAGGTCCCGCTCGAGCCGCTTCCGCTCGACGGCCTGCTTCGCCTTCGACAGGCCGTTGCAATGCCTCGGCTGGTTTCCCTGGACCTCGACCGTCTGGACGGGGTAGGTCTTGATGTCCACGGAGTTGGAGCGCTTCGCCTCACCCCCGCAGCCGGCGAGGACGGCTGTGACAGCCACCAGCGCGATGAATCCGACCCCCCGGCCCATGAGGCCAGGGTAGCCGCAGGCTCAGGCTGCGACCCCCGAGAACTGCGGGATGATCTCGTCGCCGTACGCCTTCAGCGTCTCCTCCTGCCCGTGCGTCATGAGGTAGATGTTGAACTGGTCGACGCCCACCGACTCGAGCTCCTTCAGCTTCTTCGTCGCGTCCGCGACCGTGCCGAGAACGCAGAAACGATCGACGATCTCGTCGGTCACGAACTCGCCGTGCGCCGCGCCGACGCGCGAGTGATCCTTGTAGTCGTAGAACTTCCGCGCCTTCACGAACTCCGTCAGGTCCTTCGGGATCTCCGAGTCGTCGCCGTACCGCTCGATGAGGTCCATGACGTGATTCGAGACCATCGCTGGGAACCAGCGTGACTGCTCGCGCGCATCGGCGATGTCGTCCGAGATGTGGCTCGGGGCACCGACGATGCACTTGAGCTCGGCCGGATCGCGGCCTGCTTCTTCGGCCGCACGACGGGCGGTGTCCATGATCCACTGGATGATCACCGGATCGGCGAGCTGGATGATCACGCCGTCACCAACATGGCCGGCAACGGCCAGCGCCTTCGGCCCGTAGCCCGCGATCCAGATCGGGATGTCAGGCAGTTCCTCCCGCACCCACTTCAGCTCGAGCTCCTTCTCGTTCCAATCGACCGCGCGGCCGTTCATCAGGTCCTTGATCATCGCGCAGCGACGCTCGAACTCCGCGACCTTCACGGGCTGGAGGCCGACGACACGGCGCGAGGAGTCGCCGCGGCCGATCCCCATCACCATCCGGCCGTCCGAGATGTCCTGCATCGTCGCGTACCAGCTCGCGGTGATCGTCGGGTCCCGGATCCCCGGATTGGTGACGAAGTGCCCAAGCTTGATCTTGCTCGTCTGCGCGGCGGCGAGCGGGAGCGTCGCGTAGGACTCCTCCCAGAGGATGTGCGAGTCGTAGGTCCAGGCGTACTCGAACCCATGCTGCTCGGCGAGCTTCATCAGCTCGATCATCCGCTGGTAGGGCGGGTCCGGCAGAACGGTTACGCCGAAGCTGAGCATCGATCCTCCCCGGTCGCTGGCAGGGGACGAGCATACCGCCGCGAAAACGCCTCGCACAGTGACATGGCCCTACGTCCTGTTTGCGTTCGCCGCCGGCGTCGCATTGCCGGTTCAGTTCGGGATCAATGCCCAGCTCGCGGCCTGGCTGCACAGTCCGATCCGGGCGGCGTTCGTCTCGTTTCTCGCGGGTGCGATCATCCTGGGCGTCGCCGCGGCGCTCGTCTTCAAGCCCTTGCCATCCTGGAACCGCCTGGGTCACGCCCCCTGGTGGGTCTGGCTCGGTGGCGCTTTTGGCGCCTTCTACGTGGCCGGATCGATCTTCGCCGCGCCGAAGCTCGGCGCCGCCGCCTTGATCTCGGTGATCGTCGCGGGACAGGCGCTTTCGTCGCTCGCCGTCGACCAGTTCGGGTGGGTCGGCTTCGAGCAGAAACCGATCACCGCCGGTCGCATTGCCGGAATGCTGCTCGTCGGCGCGGGTGTCGCGCTCGTGCGGATCTTTTAGAGGGCTGCGACGCGATCGATCGTCTTTGCCGCAAGGCGGTCGAGCGCCTGCACGGCTAGCTCGAGATATTCCTCTTTCGTGTCCTCAAGCTTGGTGTGCGAGAGGCCGCGGAGCGACTGCACGAAGACCATCACCGTGGGAATGCCCGCCCGCGCGACCTCGGCCGCATCGTGCAACGGCCCGCTCGGCAACCGGTGCGACGTTCCTGCGACCTCGTTGATCGCTTCGTCTGCGAGCTCGACCAGCGCGTCGTCGAAAAGGATCGGCTCGATGTTCCAGATCCGCTTCCATTCCACCTCGATGTCCTCCTCGTCGGCGAACCGCTCCGAAGCGCGCTTCGCATCGTCGAGCATCGCGGCGAGCTTTCCGGCGTCGAGGTGACGCTGGTCGAGCAGGCACTCGGCCGTCTCGACCACCGAGGTGACGATGCCGGGCTTCGTGACCACCCCGCCCATCGTGCAAACCGCGCCGTCTCCCGTCCGTCTCGCGATCTCGCGAATCTCGAGCTCGAGCCGCGCTGCACCGGCGAGTGCGTCGCGGCGCTTGTCCATCGGCGTCGAGCCGGCGTGCGCCGCCTGTCCACGAAAGGTGATCTGGTGACGCTCGACGCCGAACGTGCCCAGCACGACGCCGAGTGGGAGATCCATCGCCTCGAGGACGGGTCCTTGCTCGATGTGTAGCTCCAGGTAGGCCGCGGCGCCCTCGAGCTCGCGAGCGGCATCGAGTGCGCGGTCGAGGTCGACGCCGTGCTCCCCCAGAGCGTCGGGCAGCCCGATGCCGGCGGCGTCCTTGCGGGCACGCAGCTCGTCCTGGTCCGCCATCGAGCCTGCTGCTGCGGAGGAGCCGAAGAGCGAGCGGCCGAACCGCGCCCCTTCCTCGTCGGCCCAGTTCACGAGCCGCACGGTGACCGGAGGTTTCCCCTCTTCTGCGAGCCGCCGCATCACCTCGACGCCGGCGACGACATTCAGTGCACCGTCGAGCCAGCCGCCGTTCGGGACGGAGTCGATGTGGCCGCCGATGAGCACGGCCTGGGCGGAGGCGCCGCGGAGCGTGAACCACTGGTTCCCCGCGGCATCGATCCGTTCCTCCGCCCCGGTCTCTTCGACCTTGCTCCGCAGCCACTCGCGTGCCCGTTCCCAGGTGTCGGTCCAGGCCACGCGCTGGGCACCGTTCTCGTCGCCCGTCAACTCCTGGAGCTCGCGCAGCTCGGCGACGGTGCGGCGGGGGTCGAGGGGCACGCGGCGACTCTAACTTTCCGGGCTGCGAGTGTGGTAAGCATCGCTCGATGTCGGCGTTCGTGGTCGAGCCGTCGAAGAGAGGGATCGCCGGTGCGCTTCCTCGCGCCGCGGCGCGCGCAGTCTTGCTCGTCGCCGGCCTGGCGCTGCTCTGGGGCGTCTGGGAGGGCTACCGGTGGCTCGGGATCCGCGGGCACTGGACCTGGCCGTTCGAGGTCAACGACACGAACATGCCGCACATCAGCAAGATCTGGCACGCCTTCGGACAACCGCTGCAACCCGACGGGCCACCCTTGCGGCACTACCTCTGGCACTGGGCGATCTTCACCGGCAAGGAGGCGCTCGCGGGCTTCGCGCTCGGAGCTGCGATCGGGTTCTTCCTTGCCGTCGCGCTCTCGCAATCAAAGGTGGTGAGGCGCGGCGTCCTTCCGTACATCGTCGTGTCGCAGACGGTTCCGATTCTTGCGATCGCGCCCATGGTCGTAGTCGGACTTGGCACGAAGGGTGTCACCCCGTGGGTGTCGGTTGCGGTGATTGCCGCTTATCTGACGTTCTTCCCTGTAGCGATCAACACGCTTCGCGGATTGCTCTCGCCGGATCCGGAGGCGCTCGAACTGATGCGCTCCTACGCAGCGGGACGCTGGAAGATCCTCTGGCGGCTTCGTGTGCCCACGTCGCTGCCTTACGTCTTCTCCGCGCTCAAGATCTCGGCAACCGCAAGCGTGATCGGGGCGATCATCGGGGAGACCCCCGCGTCGCTCCAGGGTGGTCTCGGCTACGCGATCGTGAACTTCAACCAGTACTACTCGATCCAGCCGGCGAACCTGTGGGCGACGATCATCGTCTGCGCACTGCTCGGCATTGTCTTCTTCCTCGCAATCGTGGTCCTGGAACGGCTCGTTCTGAAGCGGGCCCCGGAGAACTTCGCGTGAACGCCGTTTCGATCAAGGGCGTCTCGAAGCAGTTCAAGGCCGGAGTGACGGCGCTGCAAGGCATCGACCTCGACGTCGAGCCCGGCGAGTTCGTTTCCCTGATCGGGCCTTCCGGCTGCGGCAAGTCCACGTTGCTGCGGATCATCGGCGACCTGACCAAACCGACGGCCGGCACCGTTGAGGTCAACGGCAAGCCCGCCGAACGCGCGCGCCGCGACCACGAGTACGGCATCGTCTTCCAGGACTCCGTTCTCTACGACTGGCGGACTGTGGCGAAGAACATCTCGCTGCCACTCGAGCTCTTGCATTGGAGCCGCTCCAAGCGGAACGCACGGATCAAGGACATGCTCGAGCTGGTCGAACTGACCGGCTTCGAGAACCACCATCCCTGGCAGCTCTCCGGTGGGATGCAGCAACGCGTCTCGATCGCGCGCGCTCTCTCGTTCTCTCCATCACTGCTCCTAATGGACGAGCCGTTCGGCGCGCTCGACGAGATGACCCGGGAGCGGCTTAACGCAGAGCTCCTGGGGATCTGGCAGGAGACGGGCTCGACCGTCGTCTTCGTGACCCACTCGATTCCCGAGGCGGTCTTCCTCTCGACACGAGTCGTCGTCATGTCGGCGAGGCCGGGACGAGTGGCGGGCTTGATCGAGGTCGATCTGCCGCAACCGCGAACGAGCGCGACGAGGGAGGAGCCGCATTTCTTCGAGCTCGTGACTCAGGTGCGTGAGCAGCTCGCCGCAGCGGGGGCGCCGCTCGGCGAAACCCAGGAGCCCGCTCTGGTGGAGGACCAGGCATGAGCACGATCGTGCAGCCCGCGCCCAGGAGCGTCGGTCGGCGCGTCGGCCGCACGGCGCTCGACTGGATTCCGGCGCTGGCCGTCTTCGTTCTCGGCATCGCCGCCTGGCAGGGCCTGATCGCGGCGTTTCACATTCAGGAGTTCCTGTTGCCCAAGCCGACGTCGATCGCGCAGGCGTTCTGGGCTCAGAAGAGCGCGCTCTGGAGCCAGGGGATCTACACCTTCAAGGAGGCGCTCGGCGGGTACGCGCTCGGCTGCGGCCTCGGCATTCTCGTTGCGCTCCTCTTCGCCGCCTGGCGGGTGCTCTCGAGCGCGTTCATGCCCTACGCGGTCGCCGCGAACGCGATTCCGATCATCGCCTTCGCGCCGATCATGAACAACTGGTTCGGGCTGCTGAATCCATTCTCGAAGATGGCTATCGCCGCGGTGCTCTGCTTCTTCCCCGTGATGATCAACACGCTGCGCGGATTGACATCAGTCCATCCTTCGTCGATCGAGCTGATGCGCTCATACGCTGCCGGCCGGGTTTCGTTGTTTCGCCGCGTGCGGATCCCTAATGCGCTCCCCTACATGTTCACGGGCCTGAAGATCGCGACAGTCCTGTCGATGATCGGCGCGATCGTCGGCGAGTACTTCGGCGGCCCAACCGAGGCGCTCGGAGTGAAGATCCTCAATGACTCGTCGTACGGCAATTTCACCGACGCGTGGGCCGGAATCGTGATGGCCAGCCTGCTCGGGATCGTCTTCTACGCCGTCGTCGCCCTGGCGGAGCGGCTCACGACGAGCTGGCACCCATCGGCCCGGGCCTTCCATACGGAATGAGATAAAGGGACAATGGCTGGAAATTCAGACCGGAGGAGGAAGCGGATGAAGCACAGGTGGGTCGTAGGAATCGCAGTGCTCGCGTGCCTGGTCGTGGCGGGAGGGGCAGCCGCGCGGACGCAGCTTGCAACGAGCACGAAGGCGACCAAGGTGACCCTGCAGCTCAAGTGGGTCACGCAGGCGCAGTTCGCCGGCTACTACGCGGCGAAGGCCAAGGGGTATTACTCGCAGGCCGGGCTCGACGTGAATCTCAAGGTAGGCGGCCCGACGATCACGCCCGAGCAGGTCGTCCTCGGAAAGCAGGCGGAGTTCGGCATCGACTGGACACCGAGCATGCTCTCCTTCCGCGACAGCGGCAAGAAGATCATGAGCATCGCGCAGGTGTTCTCCAGGAGCGGCATGACGGAGCTGACCTGGAAGGACAGCGGCATCACCACGATCGGGAAGATGCGCGGCAAGAAGGTCGGCGTCTGGTGCTGCGGAAACGAACCTGAGCTCTACGCCGCGCTGACGAAGAACGGGATCGACCCGAAGAACAAGAACGATGTCACGATCATCAACCAGCCGTTCAACATGGACCTCTTCCTCAGCCGCGAAGTCGATGCTGCCGCGGCGATGACCTACAACGAGCTCGCACAGGTCCTCGAGACGAAGAATCCGAAGACGGGCAAGCTCTACAAGCTGTCCGATCTGAACGTCATCAGCATGGAGAACTCCGCGAAGGGCGCCGGCACGTCGATGCTCGAGGACGAGATCTTCGTGCGTGACGACTGGATCAAGGACAAGAAGAACCAGGCGATTGCCAGGAAGTTCCTTGCTGCGTCGTTCAAGGGCTGGATCTACTGCCGTGATCACGCGAGCGACTGCGTGAAGATCGTCTTGAAGAACGGGCCGGCATTGCCGGGGGGCCATCAGAAGTGGCAAATGAACGAGATCAACGCGCTGATCTGGCCGAACAAGCTCGGGATCGGGGTCATGGATCCGAAGGCGTTCAACAGGACGGGAAAGATCGCGAAGCAGTTCAAGGTGATCAAGAAGGCACCGTCCGGCGCCTATCGCTCCGACCTCGCCAAGGCCGCCGTGGCGCAGCTGAAGGCTCAGGGCGTGGACGTCTACGGCAAAAAGTGGAAGAAGGCGAAGGTCGCGCTCAACGAGGGCGGAAAGTAGAAATCGGGCCGAAGGAGGAGATCTGCAGATGTCCGTATTGATCAAGGGCGGCCGCATCATCACCGCGGCGGACGACTACGTCGGCGACATCTACGTCGAAGGCGAGCGGATCTCTCTGATCGGCGAATCGATCGATGTCCAGGCAGAGCGAGTGATCGATGCAGCCGGGAAGTACGTGCTTCCCGGCTGCGTCGACCCTCACACGCATCTGGACATGCCGTTCGGCGGGACGACGACGATCGACGACGTCGAGTCGGGCCAGACGGCGGCAGCATTCGGCGGCACGACGTGCCACGTCGACTTCATCATCCAGCCGCCGGGCTCGACCTTTGCCGACGCAATCGATGAGTGGCGCAGCAAGGCGAACGGCAAGCAGGTGATCGATATGGGCTACCACATGGCCGTCACCGATCTCCGCGAAGGCGGGACGCTCGAGGAGCTCGCATCGCTGCCGGAGCAGGGGATCACGTCCTACAAGCTGTTCATGGCGTACAAGGGCGCGCTCATGGTTGACGACGAGACGCTCTTCAAGACGATGGAAGTCGCGGCGGAAACCGGGGCGCTCGTCATGGTGCACGCGGAGAACGGCGACGCGATCGACGTGCTCGTGAAGAAGGCGCTGGCCGAAGGGCACACCGAGCCACACTGGCACGCGCTGACCCGGCCGCCGGAGACCGAAGGCGAGGCGACGAACCGGGCGATCCAGCTTGCGCGGGTGGCCGGCGCTCCGCTCTACGTCGTGCACGTCTCCTGCAAAGAGTCCGTCGAGCCGATCCAGCTCGCGCGCGAGAAGGGCTGGGATGTGTGGGGCGAAACGTGCACGCAGTACTTCTTCGTCGACTACACCTTCCTCGAACGGCCGAACTTCGAAGGCGCCAAGTACGTGTACACCCCGCCGCCACGGGCGAAGGAGAACCAGGATGTTCTCTGGAACGCGGTTCGCACCGACACGCTGTCGGCGATCTCCACGGACCACTGCGCATTCCTCTGGGACGGCCAAAAGACACTCGGCAAGGACGACTTCTCGAAGATCCCGAACGGCGGGCCGGGCCTCGAGAACCGACTGCAGATGATCCACGAGTTCGGCGCGAGAGCGGGACGGATCTCGCTCAACCGTATGGTCGAGCTCCTGGCAACGAATCCCGCGAAGCTGTTCGGCCTCTATCCGCGCAAGGGGACGATCGCCGTCGGCTCAGACGCCGACATCGTCGTGTTCGATCCGGATAAGAAGGTCACGATCTCCGCGAAGACGCAGCACTCCAAGGTGGACTACAACCTGTACGAGGGCACGGAAGTCACCGGAACTCCGGAGACCGTGCTGCTGCGCGGCCAGGTGCTGGTCGACGGCGACGAGCTCGTCGCGGAGCCCGGCATCGGACAGTTCGTGCGGCGGGCGAAGTTCGGTGAAGAGCTGCGGCCGGCCGCTACAGCCGCGGCGTAGCCAGTACGCGCAGGGTGAGCAGCTCGAACACGACGTTCGCCGCCGCGAGCGCCGTCGGTTGCCCTGGGCCGTCGTAGGCCGGGGCAACCTCGACAACGTCGCAGCCGACGATGTCGATCCCGCGCAGGGCACGGAGGAATGCGAGCGCTTCGGCGGTCGAGAAGCCGGCGACCTCGGGCGTTCCCGTGCCGGGCGCGAAGGCCGGGTCGAGGAAGTCGATGTCGAATGAGAGGAACACCGGCCGCTCCCCCACGTTGTTGCGGATGAGCTCGCCGTAGCGCTCCGGGCTGAGTCGGCGTAGGTCCTCGCTCTCGATCACCGTGAAGCCGAGCTCGCGCGCCGTCCCCAGATCGGAGGCGGCGTAGACGGACCCGCGCATCCCGGCCATCACCGATGCGGTTGGGTCGAGCAGTCCTTCCTCGACGGCACGCTTGAACGTCGTGCCGTGAAAGTACTTCTGGCCGAAGTACGCCTCCCACGTGTCGGCGTGCGCGTCGAGTAACACGAGCGCAATCGGGCCGTGACGCTTCGCAAGCACGCGGAGCTCCGCGAGCGTGATCGAGTGGTCGCCGCCGAGCGCGATCGGAAAGACACCCGCGGCGACCAGCGGAGCGAGCCCCTCCTCGACTTGGGCGTACGTCCGCGTGGTGTCGCCGGGCGAGACCGGCAGGTCCCCGTAGTCGACGATCGAGAGCGCTTCGACAACGTTGACGTCGTGGACAGGGTGATAGGGCCGGATCAGCGCGGAGGCGGAACGAATCGCCTCGGGCCCGAAGCGCGCCCCGGTGCGATAGCTCGTCGCGGTGTCGAACGGAATCCCGCAGACTGCAGCATCGACTCCCGAAAGGTCGGCGACGTGCGGCGCGCGCATGTAAGTCCGGATCCCTGCGAAACGGGGAATCACCTGCGCGTCGAGCGGTCGGTACGGCGGGCCCGCCACCGGCCTACGCTACCGCCCCGGCACGGCCGTTGCGCCTAGGTCCCACTCGGACACGGCGGGGACTGTCCCGGACACGTCTCGCGCGGACGTGACGTGTGCATGGACGTTCTGGCCAGGATGGGTGTGCCGAGAGTGTGACTTTTCTTCAACAACCGGCTCCGGCGGGCATGTCCGTTGCCCGACCGTGGCGTACCTTCGACGGCGGCACGCCGCGGTCCAACACGGGATCGGGACAGGTCAGTGGATTTCAGCGCGTCTGCGGGAAGCCCAGGTCGACCTTCGAGGTCGCCGGGTCCGGCCAGCGCGACGTCACGACCTTGCCTCGCGTGTAGAAGTTGATCCCCTCGGGCCCGTACACGTGCGAGTCGCCGAAGAGGGAGTTCTTCCACCCGCCGAAGGAGTAGTACGCCACGGGCACCGGGATCGGCACGTTGATCCCGACCATCCCCGCCTGCACGTCGAACTGGAACTGCCGGGCAACGCCGCCGTCCCGCGTGAAGATCGCCGTCCCGTTCCCGTAAGGGTTGTCGTTCACGAGCTGCACCGCTTCGTCGTAGGTTCCGACACGCGTCACGCCGAGCACCGGGCCGAAGATCTCGTCCTTGTAGGCGTCCATCTCGGGCGTCACGTTGTCGAGCAGCGACACTCCGAGGAAGAAACCGTCGCCCTCGGGCGTGTTCTCTCGGCCGTCCGCAACGACGTCGGCGCCCTGCTCCCGCGCGCCTTCGATGTACGACGCGACCTTGTCGCGATGCTCCCGCGTCACTAGCGGCCCCATCTCGACGTCGGCCTCGAGCCCGTTGCCGACCTTGATCTTCGGGAGACGGTCTTCGATCGCCTTGACGAGGCGGTCGGCTGCGTCTCCAACCGCGACGACCTGCGAGATCGCCATGCAGCGTTCGCCCGCGGAGCCGTACGCCGCGCTCACGGCAGCGTCTGCAGCCATCTCGATGTCTGCATCCGGCAGGACGATCATGTGGTTCTTCGCCCCGCCGAGGGCCTGCACGCGCTTGCCGGTCTTCGTTCCCGTCTCGTATACATAGCGCGCGATTGGCGTCGAGCCGACAAACGAGACCGCCGCAATATCCGGATGCTCGAGAACCGAGTCGACTGCAACCTTGTCCCCGTGCACGACGTTGAAGACACCGTCCGGCACCCCCGCCTCTTTCAGCAGCTCGGCGGTGTACACCGAGGCCGACGGATCCTTCTCCGACGGCTTGAGGACGAACGTGTTGCCACACGCCAGCGCCGGGGCCCACATCCACATGGGCACCATCGCGGGGAAGTTGAACGGAGTGATGCCTGCGACGACGCCCAGCGGCTGGCGGATCGAGTAGACGTCGATCCCGGTCGAAGCCTGTTCCGAGAACTCACCCTTCAAGAGCTCAGGGATGCCGCAGCAGTACTCGATCACCTCGAGCCCGCGCGCAACCTCTCCCAATGCGTCGGAGAGCACCTTGCCGTGCTCGGCGGTCAGGAGGCGCGCGATGTCCTCACGGTGGTGGTCGAAGAGCTCGCGGACGGCGAAGAAGAGGGCGGTGCGCTTCGATAGCGACATCGCTCGCCACGCGGGAAACGCCTCGCGCGCGGTCTGCACCGCGAGGTCGATCTCCTCGCGCGTCGCGAAGTCGACCTCACCGGTCTGCCGGCCGAGCGCCGGGTTGTAAACCGGCCCGTTCCGTCCCGACTGTCCTTCGACGACTCGGCCACCGATCCAGTGGCTGATGCGCTTGACGTCCTGGTCTCGTTCGACGGGCGGGGTCGCTAGCTCGGTCATCTCACTCCTCCTCGTGGGACCCGTCCAGCGTACCGCGGATAGGGTGCCGCGGATGAGGCGCTGCGTCCCGTTTCTGGTGCTGCTCCTGACAGCCGGCTGCGGTAGCGGAACCAAAAGTGCCACGACCAATGCCGCCCCTCCTGCTCCGACGCCTGCCAACGGCGCGGCGCCGTGGCCCGCTCCCGCAAACCCGATGAAGCTCGCAACCCGCGCGGGACTGACCCCCGAGACACACGAGTTCGTCTTCCTGCATGTGCACGCACACCTCGACGTCTTCGTCAACGGAACACCGGTCACGGTCCCCGCGGGCATCGGGATCGAAGTCAACGATCCGGCCGTCCGGCGTTTCAAGGCCAGCGACGGTTCGATTGGCTACGGAGGAATCAGCCCGCCCTGTGCGGCGCCGTGCATCTCGCCGCTCCACACGCACTTCATCGACGGCGTGCTCCACACCGAGGCGAAGGAGAATCAGTACAACACGCTGGGCGAGTTCTTCACCGAATGGGACGTCCGGCTCGACCGCAAGTGCGTCGGCGGCTACTGCAAGCCTGCGGCCGCGATCACGATCTACGTCGACGGCGACCCCTACAGCGGCGACCCTCGCGAGATAGGGCTCGAGGACAAGAGGGAGATCGCGATCGTGATCGGCTCGCCTCCGCAAACCATTCCATCCAGCTTCGGGTGAGGCTAAGCTCCGCGTAATGGCGACCATCGAGACGAACACCGAAGTTGGGCGTCAGGTAAAGGCGGACGCGAAGCAATACGTCCTTCATTCCTGGTCGGTACAGGACGCCCTCGATCCGATCGCGGTCGCCGGCGGCGAAGGGCGTTACTTCTGGGATTACGACGGCAAGCGCTACCTGGACTTCGCCTCACAACTCGTCAATGTCTCCATCGGGCACCAGCACCCGAAGATCGTCGCGGCGATCAAGGAGCAGGCGGAGAAGCTCTGCACGATTGGCCCGCCCATGGCCACCGAGGCGCGCTCCACGCTCGCACGCCTGCTGGCCGAGGTCACCCCGGGTGATCTCCAGATGTCCTTCTTCACGAATGGCGGTGCCGAAGCCAACGAGAACGCCATCAGGCTCGCGCGCTGGTACACCGGACGGCACAAGATCATCGCGCGCTACCGCTCGTACCACGGTGCAACCGGCGGCGCGATCACGCTCACCGGCGACCCGCGCCGCTGGCCCGCAGAGCCCGGCATCCCGGGCGTCGTGCGCATGCTCGACCCCTACACGTACCGCTGCCCTGCAGGACACCCCGATCCGTGCCCCGTCTGCACAGGAGCACCGCACCTCGAGGAGATCCTCCAATACGAAGGCGCGCACACCGTCGCTGCGGTCATCCTCGAGACCGTCGTCGGCACGAACGGGATCATCGTCCCGCCCGACGGTTATCTCCAGGCGATCCGGGAGGTCTGCGACCGGCACGGGATCCTGTTGATCGCCGACGAAGTGATGGCCGGGTTCGGCCGGACCGGCAAGTGGTTCGGCGTCGAGAACTGGGACGTCGTCCCGGACATCCTCACCGTCGCCAAGGGAATCAACTCCGGCTACGTCCCGCTCGGCGCGATGATCATGCGCAAGCCCATCGCGGATTGGGTGCGAGACAAGTACTTCGCCGGTGGGCTGACCTACTCGGGGCACCCGCTGGCGTGCGCCTCTGGCGTCGCGTCGATCGAGGCTTTCAAGGAAGAGGGCATTGTCGAGAACTCGGCCGAGATGGGTCCTGTGTTCGCGCAGAAGCTGCGCGACCTACAGGACAAGCACCCGTCGATCGGCGACGTACGTGGGCTCGGATGCTTCTGGGGGATCGAGCTCGTCAAGAACCGCGAGACGCGGGAGCCGCTGGTCCCGTTCAACGCCACCGGCGAGGCCTTCGCTCCGGTCGCGCGCGTCTCCAAGGCGGCCCTCGACCGGGGCCTCTATCTGATGACGCACTGGAACGTGATCATGGTCTGCCCACCGCTGACGATCACACGCGAAGAGATCGAGGAGGGCATCGCGATCCTCGACGAGGTGCTCTCGATCGCGGACGAACACGCCGCCTGACCTCCGCTCTGCGCCGTACAGTCTGGGCGTGATCGAGAAGGTCGTCGAGCTGTGCTTGCGCTGTGGCGCGGAGATGGAATGGCGGCACGGGACCTGGCAATGCGTGAAGTGCCGCTTCAAGCTCGGCTGCTGCGAAGGCGAGTGTCCGGACGACTAGCGACGTCGACCTGATCGTCCTCGCGTACGTCGCAGGCCAGGAGGTGCCGCTCGACAACGCAGACCGGAACGCGGCGCTCCGCCGGGCTCTTTTCGTCTTCGCCGCAGGCGGGGATCTCAACCGGGAGCCAACCCTCGAGGACCCGGCGGTGCTCGAGCTCGCAAACGACCTGGATTCGCCGAAGCGGCGAGAGGCCCTGACGGCCGCGGTCGAACGGCTCGACGCCGATCCCGACGCCCTCGAACGACTTCGCGATCAGGACCTCGCGTGGCGTGCGTACGCATGCAGCCTGCTCGCCGAGGCGCTCGGCGAAGACGACGGCTCTTGACTCGGACCCGCCGCGGCCGTTCAATAGGCCGGTGGCCGAGGAGCGACGATCAGGCGGCGACCGCCGCAGCAACGGCGAGAGACGCAAGCAGAGCGAGCGCCGGGAGAGCGACGCAGGCCCGCCTGACGAAGGCGAGCGACGAAAGGGAAGCGACCGCCGCTCCGGGCAGGATCGGCGCTCGGGCAAGGACCGCCGAGACGGCGGGAGCTAGCGCCACTCGGCGAGCGCGGCGACGACCTCGTCCAGCGAGCCGCAGACCTTGCCGGCCGCCTCGACGCAACCGAGCACGAAGAGATTGAGCCCATGTCCTTCGTGCCCGAGCCGCGTGCTGCGCAAGTCGGTGAGTAGGCCGAGAATCCCCTTCTTCGACGGGTCGGCCTGCATCAGCGCATAGAAGATCCCGATCTCGCAGGCCGTGCCGTCGTCCACCAGCGGCCCGTCGAGCACCGCGACGACGGCATCAGCCTCGGAAAGCCCCTGCCAGTCCTTCGCGAAGATCGTCGCAGCTGACGTATCGCCGGCAGCGAGCGCATTCTCGTGGGGAACGAAGACGTCGATGCCCTCAGCACGCAGCCGCGCTGCGCATTCGTCGATGAAGGACCGCTCGTACGGGGTGAAGAGCGGCCCAGCAAAGTAGACCCGCACCGCGCAACCCTACCCGGGAAGACCAAGGCGGCGACCCGAAGGCCGCCGCCTGCTGAAGTCACAGTCGCTGCTTAGAAACCGCGCCCGACGAAGCCGAGCAGCGCAAGCACTAGAACGACGATTAGAACGATCCAGAGAATGCTCACGGGTGCCTCCTTCTTCGGTAGCTGTGGTACTTCAACGAGGAAGTCTCCCGATCGGTTACGGGCTCGAGCCTTCTCACTTCCGTTGATTCGTCGAAACAGCGAAACCGCAAAACCTCTTCGCTGTCTTGGTTAACGCGCCAGAGTCACCATCTCTGTTATCAGATTTGACAACGGAGGCACCGGACGTAACCGCTCTCAAAACCTCGGCGCCGATCTTCGGTGAGCCTCTCGCTCGTTTCCAAGATTCGGTCGCAGGATGGGGTTGCGTTCCGGCGGTTCCTGACCTCAATAGGAAGGGAAGGGCTGCGCCCAGAAGCGGGGAGAGGACAAGCCTTCTGGGCGCAGCCCTAGTTTGACGCGTTAGGCAACCTCAAGATAGTCCCGCAGACCCGGCGCGAGCGTTCGGAGTTTGTCGAGTGCCGTCGCCTCGAGCTGGCGAGCCCGCTCGCTTGTCACTCCCAGCTCCCTGCCCACCTCGACCAGCGACCGGGGTGACTGCCCCGCGAGACCAAAGCGCAGCCTGAGTACGAGCCGGAGGCGCTCGTCGAGTGAGTTCACGGTTGCCTCAACCTCCTCTCTTCGCTGGCGCTCGGCCAGCGCCGAGCCCAGGTGGGCTGATGTCGGATCCGCGACCAGCTCACTGCAGGCCTGCTGCCCCTCTTTCGGAGGGGACTCGAGACTTACGGGCTGCTGCTCGTAGTCGAGTAGCTCCCCGACGCGGCGGGAATCGAGTCCTGCTTCGGCAGCGATCTCGCCCAGCAAGGGGTCGCGATTCAGGCGCTGCAGGAGAACCTGACGCGCTCTTCGAACGGTGCGAATCTGCCTCCCGACGTGGATCGGGACCGGAACCAAACGCGCATGACATTCCGCCGCTCGCTCGACCGCCCCCTTGATCATCAAGGTGGCATAGGTGGAGAGCCTGAAACCCAACCGGTGATCGAACCTCTCGACCGCCCTCGTGAGTGCCAGATTCCCTTCCTGGATGAGGTCGAGCATCGGAACGTTGTGATGCGCGTACTGACGGGCGATCCAGATGACCAGACGCAGATTGGCCTCGATCAGAATCCGCTTCGCACGCTCGTCTCCGGCTTCCTTACGACGGAAGAGCTCACGCTCTTCAGCCCGAGACAGCATCGGCACCCGGTCTACTCCGCGGGCGTACAGCGTCAATGAGTCCTCGAGCTCGTAGCTCGAGTCAGCTTCGCTTGATGTCCTGTCGTACGTTAGATCGAACTGCCGGTTCATAAGGTCGATGCTCATTTGGAACCTCCTTTCGCACTCGAGCTCGTTTCGACACAGGGGGCACCGGAGGCGCCCCGCCCTGCGCGGATGACCGTTCGTCAGGCCTTAGCCAGGACGGTCGAGCAAGAAGGCGAGAGGCAGAGCGCGCCGGCACAGCTCAATGAGCGTGATTGGACGCGTGCCATCACGTGGGGTGATGTCGATCACCGCTGCTGTCACACCGAGAGTGGACCCGCCGTGGGGGCCTCCTGAGCTGGCTGATCCGCTCGAGGCCCCCGGTGGGGTTGGCATCTGTGGCTCATGGTCCGGGATGGGTAGGCGGGGAGCTGATGGCCCGCGCGCGCCGGCTGGCCGCCGGTCTTGCGCGTCGTTCGTCCTCACCGCTATGCGTCCCCCCGGCGTCGCCCCGGGTTTGGTGGAGCATGAAGCGAGAGGAAGAGACCGAGGGGTCAGCTCGCAAAAGATGGTGATGCGGCAGTCGGCACCCCAGCGGATCAGAATGACCGAGAAGATGAGCGTCATGGCCTCGCCGGAATGGACGGCCGTGGCGAACGGCTGAACAAGGTCGCCGGGGAGGTCGTCGGCGTCTTCGTCATTCGACGTGGCGTCGGACAGAACGTCGCTCGTAGTCGCATCACCCGGGGCCTGCAAGTTCGAGCCTGGCGGTGAAGCAGGTGGTTCCGCTGGTCCGGAGGAGCCCGAGCTCGAGAACGATCGCGTGTCCGTGGCGGGCGCAGTACCCGTTGACGTGCCTATCGGGTCGTTCGTGGTGGTGAAGGAGTCGGCAGCCGCATCCGTAGGCTCGACGGCGGAAGCGTCGGTGGAACTGGCGGAGGGGTCTGTCGCAGTGAGGCCGTCAGTCGTGTCTGGTGGGACTGGTGCCAGCGCACACGTGCGAGTCGTCTCTGCTGCAGCGACGGAAGTGTCCGTCGTCGTGGCCGAGGTGGCTGTTGCGTCTGGCACCGAGGCGCACGTGCTGGTCGTTTCTGGCGCAGCGGCGGAGTTGTCCGTCGTCGTCGCTGGAGTGGCGATTGTGTCTGGTGTCGTCGCGGCCGAGGTGTCAGTTGGGTTTGGTGTTGTTGTGGCCGAGGTGTCAATTGGGTCTGATGCCGGAGTCCCGGCGCCGGCTGTGTTTGCCGCAGCGGAAGATCCATCCGCCGTTGCCGCCGAGGTGTCTGTCGCGTCTGGTGCCGGGGCGCGCGTGTCGGTCGTGTCCGCAGTGCCGGAACTGTCCGTCGTCGCCGCAGACGTATCCGAGGTTTCTGTCGGAGCGATGCCGTCCGACGACGCCGTTGCGGCAGCGTCCCTCGGCGTCGAGTCTGTCGTCATCGCCGAGACATCCGGGACCGGCGCGGGAGGATCGTCGCCTCGAGCCGGGGCGGTGAATAGGGACGCGCAGAGCACGGCCGCAAATACGGCTACCGTGCAACCGACAAACCCCCGCACTCGGTTACGCTCAAAACGAGGTGGCCGCATTCCCGAAACGGCGGCCGAGCTCCCCTCCATCAGCGCTTCCTCCCCATGGCTGCGCCCCTTTGTCCGAGCTCCGAGTATCGCACTTGACATCAGGTGCGCAAGCATGCGACGCCAATCGGAGAGCCGGCAGGAGCGATCGTCGGTCCCCCCTTGGGGGTAGCTCAACCTCAAGTAGAGATTGAGCGTTGCACTACTCGGGAGCTCGGGTCGCAGCACGCGGGCTGCTAGCGGGTTACTCGTCGTCTAGACGCCATCGGTCTTGAGACTGCGCGAGCAGTGCCGCGATTTGACATCGACACTCGGGGCTCGTACGGTCGGGGCGAGCAAGGAGGTCACGACATGCGCGGTGACGCGCGACGACGACCATCCTGCGGCAGCTTGTACAGCAATGAGTCTCGGGGCGCCGGCTTCGCGGCACCCCCTGCTTCCGGTGCGCGAGCTGATGGCTGAGTTGGAAGATTCGGCTCCGGTTCGGGTAGTGATCGCCGACGACGACGGAGCTTTCCTCGAGTCGCTGGGCGCGTTGATCGAGGCGCAGCCGGAGCTCCAGATCGTCGGCGCCGCACGGGACGGGCTGGAGGCGATCGAGCTGACGGCGACGCTCGAGCCAGACGCGGTCGTCATCGACCCGCACATGCCGCGGCTCGATGGAGTCACGACGATCGCGCTGCTGCGGCGCGACCACCCAAACATCTGCCTGATCGCCCTCACGGGTGACACTGCTCCCGCCCTCCACCGGGCCGCAGACGAGGCAGGAGCAGACGGCGTCTTCCTCAAGGGCGAGTTCATCGAGAAGCTGCTCGCGCGCCTCGTCTCCGCCCGCGCCGCGGAGAGCCCTCAGGTGTCGTGACCGCTGAGTAGGCCGACCACAATCCGACAACGCGTCGGGAGCTCGCATCCGATCTGGGCTCGCGGCCGTGATCCTAATTACGGAAAGTTGGTGCAAGGTGCGGTTCGTGTTGCGGGACAGCCGCCGGGATGTTCGTTCTCGGCTTCAACAGCTGTGGACGGCCTGCGGATCGCGCTACTTACCGACCGCGAACACGGCTCAACCTGCCCCGCAGCGTCCGATCCAGACTTGCTTGGACATGACCGTCCCGATCAGCCTGGTCCGGCTGGTCATGCTCCTGCGTCGTCTTCGCGTTCCACAGGTCGACGTGCAGACGCTCGATCTCTTCGATCAGCAAGAGAATCGCTTTTCCGGTCGCGCGAAGCTCCTGATTGCCACCGTCGACAAGACCCGCGCCCCAGGCGCGGAGTTGTTCGATCTTGCTCTCGTCTAGACGATCGCTCAGAGGTCAGTCCACCAGGGTCTAGGGCAGTGTACGACAGCTTGATCCACGCAGACAAAGAACCGGCCCGTTTCACTTAGTCGACTACTCCTCTTGTTCTGAGGCTGCCGAGCGGCCTCGGGTCAACGCCAGCACGTACCACGTCACGACAAGGCACGCTGCTACGGCAGTCGTCGCAATGCCGGCCGCCAACGCTCCGTAGAGGATGTCGCTGACCAGGAGGAGCGCGGCGAGCAGACCCAAGGCGAGGAAGGCGGTTCCAACAAGGAACAACCAATGTCCCACTCGAACAACATCCGACTTGCGGCCACGCCCCCAGCGGAGCCGATGATAGATGGACGGCGCCATCAGCAGCACGGTCCCGATGGCGGTAAAGAGCAGGGAGGTGAAAAAGCCGACACGCTGGGGTCGGCTAATCCCGCCAAAGCGAGCCGCGAACGGAACGGTAAACAGGAAGGCGAGCAGCACCTGCGCACCGGGCAGGACAACCCGTAGTTCCGTTAGCAACTCGATCAGCTGCCGATCCGTCCGCTCCTTCTCAACCTCAGGCTCGCTCACACACTCTGGATACCCGGAAACGCTCTCGGGAGAACCGCACTCGAAACCGAAGCCTGTGGGCTGCCGAAGTTAACGAGTCCATGGAGAGCTTCGCTCTTGATCGACGTCACGTCGCCCGGCCACACCCACCACGAGCCCTACCGGTGGCGTGAGACGTTTGCCCGGCCATTCCCGTTTGGCTTGGTGAGGCGAATTTGCTTCCTGCTGTTCCCCGTTGGTGCCGTGCGTTTCCACTAGTTCGCTGACCCATTGCTGACCCGCGCGCAGCTACTCATCTTCAAAGCGTGTTCTCGAACATCTCCGGGCTAGTCGATCTGACAGAGTCTTGAGATGGACGCAACGGCTGCGGGCGCAGGAGAAGCTCGCGAAATCGTCGCCGGTCTCTTGCTGCGCCACGGCCGTGTGTTGCTGTGCCACCGCTCTGCTGGTCGTCAATGGTTTTCAGACGTGTGGGATCTCCCCGGTGGGCATGTGGAACGCGGGGAACCGCCCATGAAGGCACTCGCCCGGGAGTTGGAAGAGGAGTTGGGAATACGCATCCAACAACCTGGGCCCGAGCTACGTCGAGTTGTCGAGCCCGAATTCGCCTTGCGGATCTGGCTGGTCGAGAGGTGGATTGGTGATCTCGTAAATGCCTCGCCTGCAGAGCACGACGATCTCCGGTGGTTCGACCTATCTGAAGCATCAAGTGTGCCGCTCGCGCACATCGGCTACCTCTCTCTGATACGCGACACGATCGCCGGTTAGGACGCCGCGCCGCGGCGGTCGCCTGCGCCAGTGTTCGTCCACGGCACCACTGTCCAAAACGAGAAATACGTTTACTAGTGCTCGCCTGGGACAGGGAGCAGCGGTGAAGCGCTTCCGCATTTGGGACTATCTACGGTCGAGTCTTTGGTTCGTTCCCATCTTGTGCGTGTTGGTCGGGGTCGGGTTGTCGTTCGCGACGATCGCGATCGATCGGTCTGTCGGGACAGTCGTCCCTCGGTCGCTGTCTGGTGACCCGGATGCGGCGCTCGCCATCCTGACCACCGTGGCGATGTCCATGGTGACGCTGACTGGCCTGGTGCTAACCATCACCATGGTGGTGGTCCAGTTGGCGATGGGACAGTTCACGCCGCGGGTGATCCGCACCATCCTCCGCGATCGACCAAGCCAATTCGCGATCGGAGTGTTTGTCGCGACCTTCGCACACGCGATGCTCGTGATGCGGGAGGTGGCTGCGCCGTCGCGGAGCGACCCAAATGGGTTCGTTCCGGGGCTCGCGATTGTCGTCGCCTTCGTGTTGATCTTGATCAGCATCATGGTGCTCGTTTCATACGTCCACCACATCGGGCAGTCGCTTCGCGTGGCGTCACTGATCGATTCCATTGGAGACGACACACGCAAGCTTCTATTCGAGCTGTACCCGGACATCGACACAGGAGAGGAATCGGCCACCGACGACCCACGGCTCGACTCTTTACAGCAAGTCGTGCCCGCGCCGTCTCCCGGCGTCTTGTACAAGATCGATGAGCGCGAGCTCGTTGAAGCCGCTGCGAGCGCCGACGCGACGATCGTACTTCTTCCGCGAATTGGCGACTTTGTCCCGCAGGGTGCCCCAATCTTCAACGTCCACGGCGGCACGGTTGCCGACGGTCGGCGGCTTCTCCGCGCTGTCGCTCTTGGTAGAGAGCGCACCCTTCACCAGGACCTCGGATACGGCTTTCAGATGCTCGTCGATCTTGCTGTTCGCTCGCTATCGAACTCAATGGGTGATCCCACCACGGCTGTTCAAGCGCTCGATCGGCTCCACGATTGTCTGCGCCAACTTATCCAACGGCGCTTTCCGTCCGGTCACCACTTCGACTCGACCGGCCGTCTGCGGCTCGTGGTTCCCAAACTCACCTGGCAGCGCTACCTGGACATAGTCATGGATGACCTGCGGCACTACGCGGTCTCTTCGATCCAGGTCACGCGGCGCTTGGTCGCCACGCTTGAGGACCTTGCCACCATCGCGCCGGCTGAGAGGCGGCCGCCGCTCGACCGACAGCTCGAACTGCTCCGCAACATGGCCTCCCGTGCGTTTTCGGAGAAGTACGACCGGGAGTACGCCCTCGACCTGGGTCAGCAGGCACACGGCTCTCACCCAGATCGGGTCGTCCTAGAGTCCCTTATCAGATAGCCGAAACGAGAAGCGCCCCGGTTGACCTGATCGCGATCAACCGCGACTGGGGCGCTCAGAGCAAGCGTCAGGCGAACCGCATTGCCCGCCGGGAGCGGGGTAGCCCGGCACCCTCACTCCCGTAAGTACGCAGGTTATTCCGACCGATCGACTGGCCAGCCGTAGAGACAGCGAGCGTCCGCTGGTACGTCAGCGATCACGGAAGGCAGCTCCCAGACGATGTCTTGCCAGCGGCTCACTTCGATTACATGTTCCTTCGCGAGCTGAAGTGCTGTCGCGTGGGCCGCTTCGCCTTCGAAGACGAGGAAGACGTAGTCGTTGCTGATGTAGGCGGCGTGGGCCGACAGGCCGGCTTCGCCTGGGTCGAACGGCGGTCCCGCCGAAAGCAACTCTTCTGCTGCAGGTGCCGCTCCCGGTTTCAACCGCGTTGCCACTACATACCGCTCCATGTGCGCCTCCTGCAAGATTGGCAACTACGGGAGGTAGTTGAGCGAGGTGTGGTCGTGATCGAGCTCGACCTCCTCGACGCGAAGCAGTCCACGCCAGTCCGGCTCATCGCGCAAACAATCCTCGAGCGCACGGGCGCGTCCTCCTCGGTGATGAAGAGCTCTATCGCTTCCGGGTCGTGAAGCTCGGTGAGCCCATACAGACGCACCGCCCGGACCGTATTCGGCTCTTCGTGGCGAAGCAAACGTGTCAAGGGTCTCGACGCAGGTGTTTCGGTGCCGTGCCGAAAAGGCGTCTCGCGCGGGAGCCGGCGATCAACAAGCGGCGTCAACGCATCTTCGTCTAAGGCGATTCCTCTTTCCGGGGATCTGGTGATCCGTAACCGCCGCTCTCGGTCACGGTCCTCTCGTCGCTGTCAGCTGCTTGCCGTCGCTCCTCGGAGTCTTTTTCTTGGGACTGCTTGCCTTCGTCCTCAGACGACTCCTGGTTTTCGCGGTCGTGTTCTGGTGGTGTGGCTGTATCTGTCATGAGCGGTCCCTACCCGTCGCTGCGCTTTCTGACACGAAGCGGCGAGTGGCCGGCTGAACTAGCCACGATGGAGCAAGCGCTTGAGCGCCTCGACGCCCACGTTTTGGTTTCCGTGGCGAAGTTCGGCAGGCGCGGCTGCGCCGAGCGCGACCTCGGTCGGCGGCGGCAAGCGCTCGTCGATGAACCGCTGGAGCCAACGCAGCGCAGCGCGCGCTCGTAGCGTGCCGGGTCGACGACATACACTCGACGGGATGCCGAGGTGAAGCGACCCGACCTCCGTCAACAGCTCCGCGAGTCCCTCGCATGGTACGAGGAGGTATTAGGGAGGATCGAGGAGGGGGCGATCGTGGCGCCAGGAGAACAAGAACGCCTCATGGAAGAGGCGTCGGCCGTGGCTCACCTTCT
>DATHGN010000159.1:0-7004 GCA_035317565.1 Gaiellaceae bacterium | reverse complement strand
CCGGCGACGATCCGGAACGCGTTGGATGCGGGGTGGGCGTTCGGCGATGCCGCCGCGCCGGTGCGACGCTGGCAACGCTTGCAGTGGCAATAGCTCGCCGCGACGAGCGGCTCCGTCACCTCGAACCGGACCGCGCCGCAGTTGCAGCCGCCGCGCAGCGGCAGCTCAGGCATCGGCCCGGCGAAGGCAACGGTCGATCAGTGCGTGGGCGAGCTTCTGCTGTCGGTTGACGAGCTCGAGCCTGTTCGACTCGAGCTCGTCGTGGCTCGCGTTGCGGGCGTGCAATGCCTGTCGCTCCGCGACGAGCATTCGGACGGCTTCGTGTAGGCACTCGACGCTAGACATCGACGATCGCCCTCTCTTCTTGGTCTACGCGGCAAGAGCGCTCGCATCTGGCCACGTAGGCGAAGGGGTGGTAGAAGGCGTCGATCGCATCGGCTGGCGCGATTTCAATCTCGCAGCCGGCGCCGGTTGCCAGGTTGCGGACGGAGAGCTCCACTCGGTCGCTTTCTGGGTGCCAGAGGAGGAGCACCTCGTCCGCGCCGCTTAGCCGCTGGGCCAACTCCCGGGTCGTCGCGCTCAGGCACTCGCCAGTCGCCTGATGGGCGGCCCGGTCAGCCACCGGATTCGATTCTCTTGCCCGCCGGCGAGAGCGCTTCCCAGACGCCGCCGAAGTCGTTCAATTCCTCGCCGTTCGTCTGCCCGGCCTTCCTGTCGAGCTTGAACGTGTAGAGCGGATGGCGGTTGTACGTCACCTGCAGCTTGCCGGCGGCGCGCTTCGTGGTGCCGAGAAGTGAAGCCTTGACTCCGCGCCCGGCGCGCACCTTGCCGCTCGTAAGTAGTGGCGGCCAGTAGGTGGCGCAGCTCCCCGAGCACGCGCTCCTGCCGTTCTTGTCCTTCGCGAACGCGTAGAGCGTCCGGCCTTTGCTGTCGACGACGATGCGTCCCAACCGCGAGCTCGCGACGCCGACCGTAGTCCCGCCGGTGGTACTGCGGGCGCTCGCCACTGCAGCCGAGCCGTAAGGACCCGTGGAATACGCCGAGCCGCTTGCGGAGGTGCCGCAGCCGGCGGCGATCAGCACGGCCGCCAAGGGCGCCGCGATGGCGATGAACACTGTGATCTTGCGCTTCATGGGAGTTCCTTTCTCTGGGAGAGGTCGTATCGAAGGGACCGCTGGCTTCGGGTCGGCGGGGCCCCCAGTCGGAGGCCCCGCGATCCCTTTCGGGAGATTCCTCTACGGGACGAGCACCCCGTCCACGAAGAGCTGGATTGCACCGGCCGCTAGGCCGGCGGAGTCGATCGTGTCCGTGCCCGCGAGGGTGTTGATCTCGAGCCGGTCGTTTGCGGCCTCCGGGTGGAAGATCGCGACCAAGGGGGCAAGACCCTTCGCCGTCACTTCCGTCGCGTCCCCGCTGACCTTGATCGTGTCGTCGTTGTTGGTGGCGTTGACGACGACGCGGTCGGGCTGGCCGTCACCGGTGACGCCGCCGAGCGTGCCGGCGAGGTCGACGTTCACGCCGCCGACGTCGGTGCCGCTCAGGTCGTTCACAGTGACGAGGTCGGTGCCGCCGAGAGCGTTGAAGTCGACCCGTTCGACGCCGTTGGTGTCCATCGTGATGCCGGCGATGTCGCGCGTGAATCGGAGCCGGTTGCCGTTCGCCGACAGCTCGATCTTCTCGGCGAGGTTGGCGCCGTTGAAGAGCATCCTGTCGACACCGTCCTGGCCTTCGATGGTGTCGCTGCCGTCGCCTGGATCCCAGACGAAGGTGTCGTCGCCGGCGCCCAGGGACGCTGCGTCGTTACCTCCGTTGCCGTCGATCGTGTCGTTGCCCTCGCCGCCGAACGCGGTCTCGACGCCCCTGGCGCCGGCAATCGTGTCGTCTCCCGTGCCGCCGTCGAGGGTCAGGGTGATCGCCTGGGCTGCGAGTGCGGCGGCCGAGATCGCGTCGTTGCCGCCGAGCCCGTTGACCGCAAGCCCATCGGTCGGCTCCTGGTGCCGAATCGCGACCAGCGCTGCCAGACCGGACACCGCGACACCGGAGGCGTCTCCGCTGACGTTGATCGTGTCGTTGCCGTTGGTGCCGTCGACGGTGACGCTGTCGGCCTGGCCGTCGCCGGTGGCCCCGCCGAGGGTGCCGGCGAGGTCGAGGTTCACGTCGCTGACGTCGGTGCCGCTCAGGTCGCCGACGCTGACGAGGTCGGCGCCGCCGAGGGCGTTGAAGTCGACCCGCTCGACGCCGGCGGTGTCCATCGTGACCCTGCCGGGATCGCGGACGAACTCGAGGCGATTTCCGTTCGCGGACAGGCCGACCCGCTCGGCGACGTTGGCGCCGTTGAACAGCATCGTGTCGGTGCCGACCTGGCCTTCGACGGTGTCGCTGCCGTCGCCTGGATCCCAGACGAAGGTGTCGTCGCCGGCACCCAGCAGGGCCAGGTCGTTGCCGCCGTTGCCGTCGATCGAGTCGGTGCCGTCGCCGCCGAGCAGGAGCTCGTCGCCCTTGCCCCCGGCGATCGTGTCGTTTCCGTCTCCACCATCGATGGCGGTCGGGATGGCGTCGGTGAAGGCGCCGTTGCTGTCGTCGATCCGCACGCGGTCGTTGCCGCCCCGGGCATCGACAGCGATCTTCGCGATCTTGTTGCGCGCGAAGCTGAAATCGGCCGAGCCGTCGTCGCCGAAGTCGACCTGGAGCGTGCCGGGATCGCCGGCCTTCAGGCGAAGCGCGATCGCGTCGTTCGCCCTTGTCCCCTTGACCTTCAGTAGGCCGTGCTTGAGCTTCGCGTGCTCCGGCCCGGTGTTCGTGCGCGGGCCGTCGGCCCTGTTGGGGGGCGCGGCATTCCCCTGCCCGGCCACGATCCCGCCTGCGCCGGCGATGACTGCGGCCACGGCTACTGCCGAAGCCGCCAGCCGCACGGCGCGCAAGTCCTTGAGTCGAATGAGGTTCTTCATCGGAGTGCGTCTCCTTTCGATTGAGCCGCGGGGGCGGCTCGCGATTGGCTTGTCTCGTGATGGTGGGCGCGGCGGACGTGCATTCGCACCGTGGCGACCCCCCTGTCTTTGCGCCTCGGCCGGGGCAGCAATGACCTGAGGGGCGAGACCGGTGTCCCGCCCCTCGCTAATCGCGGCTCAGGAGACCAGGAAGCGCCCGTGCATGATCCCGGAGTGCGGGTCGCAGACGAAGCGGTAGCTCCCCTTCCTCAGTCTCAGCACGAAGCTCTTCGTCCCGGTGAATGGCACGCTCGTAAGCACTCGGTTGAGACCAGGCCCGGTCAGATGGAAGTCGTGAATGGCCGCGCGGTCCCGGATCACGAAGCGGTACGGCGTTCCTGCCTTCAGCTTCGTGACCTTCTTGCCCTGGATTGCCAGCCCGATCGTGAAACCAGGGCCGACCGTTCCGTTGACGGTCTTCGCGGCGTCGGCCGAGCCGCCGCCCGCCGTAGCGAGCGCTGTGGCTGCGACCGCGCCGAGTAGCAAGGATCGTTTGCACATAAGCCTTCTCATGTCTTTTGCCTCCTTGGGGTAATGGGCTCGTGCTCGAGCCCGGGATCGGACGGTCGATCCTCGAAGGCCGGGACGGTGATTCGCACCGTGGAGAACCCCCGGACTTTCCGCGAAGCGCTCAGCCCGCGAGCCGCCGCGGCGACAGACGTGACTTTCCGCGCATGATGGGGAGTAGGCTGGAAGCACATGAACGTGGCCGCGGCCACCGAACCGCTGCTCGAGCGGAACGAGGAGCTGGCGCGGATCGAGTCGGCGCTGGCCGACGCCCGCACGGGGCGCGGCAGGTTCGTGGTGGTCGAAGGGCCGGCCGGGATGGGCAAGACTGCGCTGCTCGCGGCGGCGCGCACTGCCGCGGCAGAGGCAGGAATGCGCGTGCTGCGGTCACGGGCGACCGAGATGGAGACCAACTTCGGCTTCGGAGTGGTGCGACAGCTGTTCGAGCGGCCGCTGGCCGAGGCATCGGAGCTCGAGCGTGCAGATCTGTTGCAAGGCGCTGCCGGCGTCGCGGCCGGCCTGCTCGGGCTTCCCGGCGCGCCCCCCGCGGATGCTCCGCCCTCTTCGGGCGTCGACCCCTCGTTCGCGATCCTCCACGGCCTTTACTGGCTGTGCGCGAATCTCGCCGCTGTCAGCCCGCTCTGCCTGGTCGTCGACGACGCGCACTGGGCAGACGCCGCATCCCTCCGTTACCTGGCCTTCCTGCTCACGCGGCTCGAAGAGCTGGACGCCGCGCTCGTCGTCGCGACCCGCCCTCCCGAAGCTCGCACAGATGCCGAGCTGCTTACGGCGGTGACGACCGATTCCTCCGCTGATGCGATCCGTCTCGTCCCTCTGTCGAGAGCCGCCGTTGCCGAGCTCCTCGGAGCAGGGCTCGGTCGGGCTCCGGATCCGAGCGTCGTCGACACTTCCCTGCGCGTGACGCGGGGGAGGCCGTTCCTCGTCCGCGAGCTCGCGACGGCACTGAGCGAGGGAAGCGTCGGAAGCGATGTACAAAGCGTCGGTCGCTCGGTTCGCCTCCGGCTCCTTCGGCTGCCCGAGCATGCGGGGCGGCTCGCGCGGGCGCTCGCGATCCTCGAGCACAGCGACCTGCTTCAAGCGGCGCTACTTGCGGGCCTCGAAGAGCTCGAGGCAGCCGATGCAGCCGATCTGCTCACGACCGCGGGCATCATCGAGCCCGGCCGGCCGCTGACGTTCGTGCATCCGCTGGTCCGCGACGGCATCTACTCGGAGCTCTCCACCGCAGACCGCGCGCGAGGCCACAGGCGCGCCGCCCAATTGCTCGCCGAGCAACCCGGCGCTGAGGCGAGCGTTGCCGAGCACCTGCTGGCCAGCGAGCCCGCCGCCGATGGTTGGGTCGTCGAGCGGCTGGTTGCAGCCGCCTGTGAGGCCGGAAAGCAGGGTGCTCCTGAGTCGGAGGCGGTCTTCCTGCGTCGCGCTCTCGCCGAACCAGCGCCTGCGGGCGACCGGGCGGCACTGCTGCTCGACCTCGGGATGGCCGAGGCCAGCATTGGGCACGCCGACTGGCAAGAGCACTTGCAAGGGGCCGTGGACGCTGCGCGGGACGCCGCGGGTGCCGTGAAAGCAACGATGGTGCTCGCCACCGGCCTCAGCCGCACTCAGCGCTTTGGGGAGGCGGTCGAGGTTCTCGATCGCGCGTGGTTGTCGCTCGATTCTCGGCACTCCGAGCTCGCGCTCCTGCTCGAGGCCGCGGCCATCGCCCCCGCGATGAACGACCCCGGGAGCGCACCGTCGGTGGCCCTCCGCCGTGAGGCGCTGGGCGAGCGGGTCGCCGGTCAGCCGGCACCACCTGAGCTGCCTCTGGCCGTCGCCGCGTTCACCTCCATCCTCACCAACGAGCCGGCCGAAGTCGGCGCGGAGCTTGCGACCCGTGCGCTTCTGGCCGGAGACAGCGCACCTGGCGGCTCCCGCGGCAGGCCGTGGTTTTCGTTCGCCACCTGGTTCTCGCTAGCGACGTTCTCGCTCCTTTGGGCCGAGCGGTACGCTCAGCTGTGGCCGCTTCTGGATACCTCGATCGCGCAGGCCCGCGCAACCGGTGACAGCAGTCGGCTTGCGGTCGGCCTCGCAACCCACGGCTGGCTCGCGCTCCGCTGCGGCGACCTAGGCGCCGCCGAGGGCGACGCCAGGACGGCACTTGCCGCGATCAAGCTCCCCGCACCACCCATGTACCGCGTGATGAACGGAGGCCTGCTGGTCAAGACACTCGTCGAGCAGGGCGAGCTCGACGCGGCCGAGGAAGCGCTCGCGCCGCTCGACTCCAATGCCGAGAGCGGATCAGTGATCGCCGCAGAGGTTCGCTTCGCCCGCGGCCGACTTCGGATTGCACAGGGACGCTTGGCTGAAGGGCTCGATGACTTCCTGGCCGTTGGCACACTCCTGACGCGCGCGACGATCACCTGCCCGGGCTACCTCCCCTGGCGGTCGGAGGCCGCACTCGCCCAGCTCGCGCTCGGCGATCACGAGTCGGCGGAACGTCTGGCAGAAGAGGAGCTCGAGCTCGCCCGGGCCTTCGGCGCCCCGCGCGCGCTCGGCGTCGCGCTGCGTGCCGCCGGCGTCGTGGCGGGCGGTGACCGCGGAGCGTCCCTGCTCCGTGAGGCGATCGATACCTTCGAGCACGGTGACGCGAGGTTGGAAAGAGCGCGCGCGCTCGCCGACCTCGGGGCCATGCTCCGGCGCCGCAATCGCCGCACCGAGGCTCGAGAGCTGCTGCGCGAGGCACTCGACGCCGCCCACCGAGCGGGCGCCATGCCACTCGCCGACTACGCCGAGACCGAGCTCCGCGCCACCGGCGCGCGCCCGCGCCGGGTCGTTCTCACCGGAATCGACTCACTGACGGCGAGCGAACGCCGGATCGTCGAGCTCGCCAGCCAGGGCCTCAGCAACCGCGAGATCGCCCAGACGCTGTTCATCACCGCGCGCACGGTCGAGGGTCACCTGACGAGCGTCTTCCGCAAGCTGCGGGTTCAGTCGCGAGACGAGCTTCCCGCCGCACTCGCCGGCGGCGCTCCAGTCCCGGCCTCCTGACTGCAGAAAGAGACAAGACCCGCCGGGTGGCGGGTCTTGTCAGTGAATGGCTGGCTAGCGCGGGATTCGCAGGCTTACCGCGACCCGGCGGCTGGCGGCGTTTCCTGCCGCGTCGCGGGTTGCGATCTGCACGCGGGTCGAGACCCTGCCGTGCCGGGCGAGCGTGGCGACGCCGGCGGCGAGGGGGATCGACAGCGTGCTGCGCTGCCCGCCGCGGAGGCTCACGCTGCCCGAGCCGAGGACGAGCGTTGCGCGCACCCGACCGAGTCGGATTGTCCTGCCCGTGGTGAGCGTCACCGTCGTCTGGCAGCCACCGGTCTCTGCGGCGGGGCACGACAGTGGGACCCGGGCGATGAGGTGCCCGTGACTCCGGACAACCGTGATGTGTCCGATGGTCGGCAGGAGCGCCTTCGTGTCAGGGGTGGGCGGCGGGGGGGTGGCGTCGATCGTCTCGACCCCGTCGAC
>DATHGN010000158.1:0-7511 GCA_035317565.1 Gaiellaceae bacterium | reverse complement strand
GTGTCCTTGCGGGTCAGATGCACGAGTTGCTCGTCGCCGAGATACTCCACGACCTCGACGCGCGCGTCGAAGTCCAGGCCGTCCGGCCGGCCGTTGGCGAGGTCGATGTGCTCGGGCCGGAAACCCGCGATCCGACCGTTTCCCCCGGCCCCGTCCAAGACCTCGGCGGGCACGAGGTTCATGGCGGGGGAACCGATAAAGCCGGCGACGAAGAGATTCCGCGGCTCGCGGTAGAGCTCCTCTGGCGGCCCGACCTGCTGCAGCACGCCGAGCTTCATGACGGCGATGCGATCGCCCATCGTCATTGCCTCCACCTGATCGTGCGTGACGTAGATCGTTGTCGTCTTGAGTTCCTGCTGCAGCTTAAGGATCTCGGCACGGGTCTGCACGCGGAGCTGCGCATCCAGGTTCGACAGTGGTTCGTCCATCAGAAAGGCCGCGGGTTCCCGCACGATCGCTCGTCCGAGCGCCACGCGCTGCCGCTGGCCACCCGACAACTGCTTCGGCTTGCGCTTGATCAGCCCATCGAGATCCAGGATTCTTGCTGCTGTCTGGACGCGACTGTCGATCTCTTTCTTCGGCACCCGTTGGTTGCGCAGACCGAACGCGAGGTTTTCGTACACCGTCATGTGCGGGTAGAGCGCATAGGACTGGAAGACCATGGCGATGTCGCGGTGCTGCGGAGCGACATTGTTGACAACGCGGTCGCCAACCAGGATGCGCCCGTCGGACACCTTCTCCAGGCCGGCAAGCATGCGCAGGGCCGTGCTCTTGCCGCAGCCGGACGGGCCGACGAGCACCATGAACTCACCGTCCGCGATCTCGAGCAGGAAGTCCTTGACCGCGGCAGTGTCTCCGAAGCTCTTCGTGACGTGGTCGTACGTAACGCTTGCCATCAGCTCAGGCCTCTCGCGCCGGGTTCTTCGGCAGCGCGAAATGGGCGGAAACCAGGAACGAGTAAGAGATTGTCAGGGTCAAGAAAGGCAGAATCGCAGCCGCGACGCCCACGACGTTCACGAGCAAGAGAGCGACCGCAAGCCCGAGGAAGCCGAGCGGCCGGCGCACGACCGCGAGCGCCGCGTCACGAGCCACCGCGCGCAGGGGGCGTCCCACCTCGAAGACGGCAAGAGGCCAGAGGGCGAGTTGGAAGACACCGAACATGAGCAGGAGGTAGAGGCTAAAGGCTGCAAGGGGCCAGGCCCAGGTTCCTGCCCGTACGTAGAAGGGGACGACGACGGCCCCGACCGCCACAGCGATCGCAAGCGCGGCGCCCAGCACGATTCCGTGACGCCAATGCCGGCGCAGCCCGTTCGGCAGTTCCACCAGTCGGAGGTCCTCCGTCTGGCTCAGAGTCACTACGCAGTGCATGACCGCCGCGAGGACGGGGCCGACCAGGACGGCCAGAACGATCGCGGAACGCACGGCCAGGGTCGCGAACACCACCATGAGCACGGTCGCGCCCAAGAGCACGTTCAACACCATCAGCCTCCAGGCCTGGTGATAGAGGTCGTTCGCGGCAACACCGAGGGCACGCCGCAGAGTCATCCCTTCACCCCCGCCGAGGCGACGCCTGCGACGAAGTACCGCTGGAAGACGACGAAGATCAAGAGGATGGGCAGGATGGCGATGACGCTTGCGGCCATGAGCGGCGGCCACATCGTTAGATAAGCGGAGTGGAAGGCGGCAATACCGATTGGAATCGTGAACTCGCTCTTGTCCTGCAGCAACACGGCAGGCCAAAACAGCGCGTTCCAGGTCCCTTGGAACATGAGAATCCCGACCGCTGCGAGCGCGGGCCCGGCCAGCGGCAACATCACCTTCCGGTACGTCTTGAAGTAGCCCGCAGCGTCGAGCTTCGCCGCCTCCTCGAGGTCACGGGGAATCGTGAGGAAGTACTGACGCATCAGGAACAGGCTCGTGGCGGAGACGAGCTGGATCAGGATCACACCGTTGCGGTTGACAAAGGACGCATCGTGCCAGCCGAGGTGCCCCACCCAGGCCGGAATCCAGTTGACGAGCATGAGGTAGATCGGGACAAGCCGCAGCTGGTCCGGGATCATCAACGTCCCGAGGACGAGCATGAAGAGGACCTCACGGCCGGGAAACTTGAGCCTGGCAAACGCGTAGCCACCAATCGACGCGAGCACGAGGTTCGAGAGAGTGACCGCGCCGGCGATGATCGCACTGTTCAGTGCGTAACGACCGAAGTTGAAGGTGTGGAACGCCTCGTGGTAGCCGCTCGTGGTCCAGTGACGCGGAAGCAGCGAGAACCCTGCGACGGTGTCGGCAATCGTTCTGAACGACGTCGACACGCTCCAGAGGAACGGAACCGCGAAGAGCACCGCCACTGCGAACAAGATGAAGTACACGACGACCGTGCGGATCCGCTCTGCCCGCTCGCGGCCCGGAATACCCGTTGGCGCCGCGGTCCCTACGGCCATTCCCTCGAGCGCGAGCTCCTCGGCGGCGACCCGCGGGACTGGCGGCAGCTCTTCCGTGCTCATCAGGCGACCTCGGCTCTGCCGAAGAGGAGTCGCTGGATCACGGTCACGGTGAAGATGAAAGCGAAAAGGACGACGCCGACCGCCGCGCCATACCCGAACTTGATGTTGGCGATTGCCTGGTTGTAGAGGTAGAGCACCGTTGTGAGCGTCGAGTAGTTGGGCCCGCCGGACGCGCCTCCGATGAGAAACGACTGGTCGAACATCTGCAGGGCACCGATGATCGAGACGACGGCGACGAAGAAGTGGCCCGGTTTGAGTAGCGGGAACGTGATCTTCCGGAAGGTCCGCCAGGCCCCCGCCCCGTCGATTGCGGCCGCTTCGTAGACGTCTATGGGTATCGCCTGCAGGGCGGCGAGGTAGAAGATCATGATCGTGCCCGAGGTCGTCCAGGCGTTCAGGCCGATGATCGCCGGCAGCGCGGTGCTCTGCTGCGCGAACCAGGCGGTCTGATGGTGATAGCCCAGGTGGCCGAGGATGGTGTTGAAGAGCCCGTCGGAAGCGAGGATGTACGTCGCGATCGCCGCGACCGCCGCCGACGCTGCAAGCGAGGGGAAGTAGAACGCGGCGCGGAAGAACGTCCTGAACCGGATCGCCTGGTTGACGACGACGGCGAGCGCAAGACCGAGAGCCATCTGCAGCGGGACGACGGTTGCCGTGTAGACGAGCGTGTTGCGCACGGCGTGTCTCCAGAAGACGCTGTCGTGGTAGAGCGTCCTGTAGTTGTCCCAGCCGACGAAGGGCCCTTTGAAGATCTGCCAGTCGTAACGGCTGATGTAGAAGGCGTAGCCGATCGGGAAGATGAAGAAGAGGAGGAAGAACGCCATCGGCAGCGCGACGAACCCGTAGCCCACCAGCGCCTCACGCGTCCGCTCCGATCCCAATCCACCGCCAACGCGCCGTCGTTTCGCCACTGCGACTGCCATGCCCCTCCTTCCGCGGAGCGCTCCCCCGCACGCCCGGAACGGCGCACGGGGGAACGGCTTCCAACTATCTCAGCCTTACCGCGCTGCTGCGGCGATCTTCGCGAGCATGCCGTTCACCGATTCCTTGCCGTCGATGACCGCGGTCAGCTCGTTGTTCGCCACATCGTTCCAGACGTGGCGGAACCCAGGCTGGTTCCCCCAGCCGTGCACCGAAGCGGGGTACTTCGTGAACGCGCCACGACCGGCGACCGCGTGCACGTCTGTGCGCGTTGGCAACGCCAGTCCGAGCGAGACCCACTGCTGCATGCCCTGCTTGCCGACGAGGTACTTCAGGAGCTCCCACGCCGCGGGCTTGTTCTTCGAGTCCTTCGCCATGGAGTACGACACGGTGAAGGCGAGATTGCCGCGTTTCTTGTTCATCGGCAGCGGCGCCGTCGCGAACTTGACGCCGGGGAAGGTTGCCATCGTCGGGAACATCCAGTTGCCCTCGAAGGCAAACGCGGCCCGCTCTTTGCCGAATGCTTCGCCGCACCAGCCCGAGCCGGTCTGCGAAGGCTGCGCCGCGAGGCCGGACTTGAGCAGCCCGACGTAGTAATTGACTGCGGTCCGGAACGGAGCGGTGTTTGCGCTCTTGAATTGACCGTTGCCTCCGGCCTGGTAGACGAAGGGCATCAGCCTTGCCCAGTCGGCGCTGAGACAGATCGGCTTGCCACCTGGAACGGTGATCTTCGACGCGACGCTCTTAAGCTGCGCCCACGTCTTCGGGATCGGATTGTTCCCCAGCAACCGAGTGTTGACCTCCATTCCCAGCGAGGACCAGTCCTTCGGGAACCCGTAGTAATGGCCCTTGTACTTGAACGTGTTCAAGAGGTTCTTGTAGAACGGCTTCGTCTTGAACTTCGACGCCTTGACGTACGAGTCGAGGTTCTGCAGCACTCCTTGCCGCACCCAGTCGGCGAAGTCGGCCGCATCGACATAGAACACATCAGCCGGCTTCCGCGCTGCGAACTTCGCGAGCATGGCGGCCTGGTAGTCACCGGTGATCGAGGTGTAGTTGACCTTGATGTTCGGGTGCGACGCCTCGAAGTCGCTGACCACCTTCGAGAGCTTCGTCTCCTCGGCCGGCGAGGTCTGCCACCCGTTCAGCGTGACGGTCCCCGACGGCGCTGCTGACGCTTCCGAGCCGGACACCCTGGCCTGGGATCCCCCAGTCTGGATCGCGGCCACAATTGCGGCGATTGCAAGCAACGCCGCAACCATGAGTCGTTTACGCATTCGTCCCCCTCCTCCTCCATAAGTGGCGGTGCAAGTCCCAGGGAACTACTTCCCTTTGTGTCATGGCGCGACACCTATCCGTGCCTTCGACAGCCATGAAGTCGGCGGAAATTCTACACTTTCAAACCGTAACGGGGCGATCCGAAAGTTGTCTTTAGCTGCGCTTCAAAACGTCCCAGGCTCGCCGCACGTCAGCCTCGGTCGTCCGCTCGTTCCCGATTGCGAGTCGCAGGACGTACCGGCCGTCGAGCCGCGTGTGGGAGATGAAGAGCTCGCCGGTTGCGTTCGCGCGCGCGAGCAGGTCTTCGTTCTCGTCGTCCGACCCCGATGTGCGGAAGCAGACCACCGAGAACGCCCGCGGCGCGCACACCTCCCAGCCGGGCTCGGCGCGCACGAGGCCCTCGAACAGTTCGGCAAGCCTGATGGCTTCCCTGATCCGTGCCTGCAGCCCCTCGCGGCCGTAGCACCGAAGAACCGCCCACAGCTTGAGCGACCGAAAGCGGCGACCGAGCGCCGGCCCGTAATCCGAGAGGTTCTCGGCTTCGTCGCTCGTGCGCAGATACTCGGGGACGAGACTGAACGCCGCCCGCAGCGCTTCCGGCTTCCTCGTCCAGAGGAGCGAACAGTCCATCGGAGTGAACAGCCATTTGTGCGCGTTCACCACGAGGGAGTCCGCACGCTCCACGCCCGCCTGCGACCAGCGCAGCTCGGGACAGACCCAGGCGGAGCCCGCGTACGCGGCATCGACGTGCAACCAGACTCCCGCGGCCTCACACGCATCCCCGAGGACGGGCACGGGGTCGACAGCAGTTGTCGACGTCGTCCCGACGGTCGCGACCAGAGCGGCCGCGTCGGTGAGATCTACAGCGGTCGCGTCAAGGCGGAACTCGGCGTCCAGCGGAACCTTCCGCGTCTCGAGGCCGAGCAGACGCGCGGCTCGCTCCACCGAAGAGTGCGCTTCCTCCGAGCAGACGACGACGCTGCCGCCGTTGGCCTCACGCGCGGCGGCGAGCGCGGCGATCGTCGAGACAGACGCCGTGTCCTCGATGTGTCCGTGCCACCCGGGCGGGAGACCGAGGAGCTGCGCGGCCCAGTCGAGCGTGTGCGCTTCGAGCTCGGTCGACGCAGGCGACGTGCGCCAGATGAACGCGACCGAGTTGAGCGTCGCAGCGAGGAGCTCCGCGAGGATGCCGGGCTCGGCCGAACTGTTGGCGAAATAGGCGAAGAAGCGTGGACTCTGCCAGTGCGTGATACCCGGCAGCAGGATCTGGTCGAGGTCGCGCAACACGTCCGCAAACGGCTCTCCCTGCTCCGGCGGCGAAGCGGGCAGTCGGCTGCGGATGTCGCCGGGCTCGACCTGCGCAAGCACGGGGAAGTCTCCGACCCGCTCGAGGTAGCGCGCGGCCCACTCGAGCGCAGCGGTGCCGTCTTCGCGGAAGCTCACTTGCGGAGCTTCTCGATCTGCGGCCACGTGCGCGTGTTCAGCACCTGGTCCTTCGTCAGCCAGGCACGACGCGCCTGCGCAACGCCCATCTCCATGTGCTGAAGTGCGCTGAGCTGGTGCGCGTCGGTATTGACCGCGACCTTCAGGCCCGCCTCTCCTGCAAGGCGCGCGTGCGTGTCGCGGATGTCGAGCCGGTTCGGTTGCGCGTTGATCTCGAGAAAGGTGCCGGTCTCGAGGGCCTTGGCGACGACGCGCTCGATGTCGACATCGGCGGGCGGCCTGATGTTGATCTTGCGCGCGGTCAAGTGCCCGATGCAATCCACGTGCGGACTCTCCATCGCGGTGAGGATCCGCTCCGTGGGGTTGCGGTCGAAGGCCGCGTGCAGCGACGCCATCACCCAGTCGCGCTTGGCGAGCATCTCGTCGGGCAGCGAGAGTGAGCCGTCGATCCGGATGTTCACCTCGATCCCCTTCAGGATTCGAAACGGCGCGAGTCGCTTGTTGAGCTCGTCGATCTCGAGATCCTGCTCGGGGAACGCCCGGTGCGGGTGGTCGGTGACGACGTAGTACTCGTATCCCCGGGCCTGCGCCGCTCGCGCCATCTCTGCCAGCGAGTCGCGCCCGTCGGAGTAGGTCGTGTGCGTGTGGAGGTCGCCCTTGATGTCGGCGAGCTCGACGAGCTTCGGCAGCTCACCACTGCGTGCGGCTCCGAGCTCGCCCGCGTTCTCGCGGAGCTCGGGCGGGATGCACTCATAGCCGAGCCGCTCGTACACCTGCTCCTCTTCCGCGAACGTGAGCTCCTCTCCGGTCTCGACGACGGTGATCGAGTACTCGGAAACGGAGAGCCCGTCCTTAACCGCGCGCTCGCGGAGCGCGACGTTGTGATCCTTCGAGCCCGTGAAGTGCTGCAGCAGGTTGCCGTACGACTCGGGCGGGACGACACGAAGGTCGAAGCGGAGACCCTCGTTCGACAGGACCGTCGCCTTCGTCGGCCCTTTTGCCACCACCTCGATCACCCACTTCAGCTTCGTGAAGTAGTCGATCAGCGCCTTTGGATCGGTCGCGGTGGCGATGATGTCGAGGTCGCGAAAGGTCTCCTTGCGCCGCCTGGCGCTGCCGGCCTCCGACACCTTCACGGCCGCAGGGTGCTGCCGCAGCACGTCGACGACGGCGAGCAGCGGGCCCAGCCCGTCGCCCAGCAGCCTCCGGTCGGAGGGCTCCTGCTTCTTTTCCGCGAGCGCCTTCAGGATTCGCTCCTCGGTCTTCGCGCCCAGGCCCGCGAGCGTGCGCAGCTGCTCTTGCTCGGCCGCCACCTTCAACTCATCGATCGTCGTGACACCGAGCTCGTGCCAGATGCGCGCCGCG
>DATHGN010000157.1:0-12841 GCA_035317565.1 Gaiellaceae bacterium | reverse complement strand
CCCGCGACGATCGCGTCCAGCTCTCCTCGCGTGAGCGAATCGTTGGGTCGCGCTGCCGCCGCCTTGGCCATCAAACCAGCGGCCACTACGGTCTTGAGCTCAGCCTGTGCCCACGAAGTCCCCGGCTTGGCGGCGGCGGTTGCCGGCGACAGCGTGAGGAGCGTAACGAGCGCGCAAACGTACGAAAGGCGGCGGCAGCGCATACCTGTCCTATCGGCGACCCGCCGTCTGCCTTTAATCTCGGAATCCGTGGACGTCGAGATCACGCCGGAGCCCGATGAAATGGAGCGTCGAGCCATCCTGGAGGCGCTCGAGGAAGAGGGCCGCGCCGCCGCGCCGCCCTCCCCGTGGCGGCAGGCCGGGCTAGGTCCCGGGCCGGAAGACGAGGACGATCAGGCGGGCGCGCCGCCGCGCCAGAGCCGGGGCGCAACGCGGGCGTAGTCGAGCCCCGAGATCCACGTCAGCACGACCGCGACCAGGAGTGCCCACCAGGCGATGTCGTCACCCCAGGCGCCGGCAGCCGCAAACCCGCCGACTCCCGCGGCGACTGCCTGCGACCAGGTCTTGAGCTTGCCCAGGTCGCGGGCATGAAGCACGACTCCGCGTTCGAGCGCCGCGAGTCTAAGCGCGGTCACGAGGAATTCACGGACGACGATCAGCGCGACCATCCAGCCCGGCGCAACGCCCTGGTCGACGAGCATCACCAGAACCGCCAGGACGAGGATCTTGTCCGCAGCAGGGTCGAGCAGCGAGCCGAGCGGCGAGGAGTAGCCGCGGCTGCGCGCGATCCTGCCGTCAAACCAGTCCGTGGCCATGGCGGCGGCGAAGAGCGCGGTGGCCCAGTAATTGTGGTCCTGGAAGTTCCACGCGTAGAGCAAGATGACGAAAGGGACCGAGGCGGCCCGCGCAACGGTCAGAACGTCCGGAAGGCTCACTAACGAGAGAATACGAGGGGCAGTGGCCGTTTTCACAAAGGTGCTCGTCGCCAACCGGGGCGAGATCGCGATCCGTGTCTTCCGGACGCTGCGTGAGCTGGGGATCGGGACGGTGGGCGTCTACTCGGAGGTCGACCGGAATGCGGCGCACGTCGCGTACGCAGACGAGGCGTATCTGATCGGCGGCGGCCCGGCCACGGAGAGCTATCTCAACCAGGAGCGGATCCTGGACGCCGCCCGGAAGGCGGGCGCGCAGGCGATTCATCCGGGCTACGGGTTCCTCTCCGAGAATGCGCAGTTCGCGCATGCGTGCGCCGAGCACGACCTGGTCTGGATCGGCCCGCCCCCCGAGGCGATCAAGGCAATGGGCTCGAAGATCGAGGCGCGCGAGCGGATGCGCGCGGCCGGCGTCCCGATCATCCCCGGCGTCACATCGGCCGTCGAATCGGCCGAAGAGGTGCGCCGCCTCGGCGACGAGCTCGGGTGGCCGATCGCGATCAAGGCGTCTGCGGGCGGAGGCGGAAAGGGGCTGAAGGTTGTGCGCAATGCCGAGGAGGTCGAGCGCGCCTTCGAGTCCGCACGGCGCGAGGGCGAGGCGTACTTCTCCGACTCGGCGGTGTACGTCGAGCGCTATCTCGAGGATCCGCGGCACGTCGAGGTGCAGGTGCTCGCCGATGCGCACGGGAACGTCATTCATCTCGGCGAGCGCGATTGCACGATCCAGCGCCGCCACCAGAAGCTCGTCGAGGAGACGCCGTCCCCGGCGGTCGACGAGGCGCTGCGCGAGCGAATCGGCGCGATCGCGGTCGACGCAGCACGTGCCGTCGGTTACCGCAGCGCCGGAACGATCGAAGGGCTGCTCTCCCGCGAGAGCGAGTACTTCTTTCTCGAGATGAACGCACGGATCCAGGTCGAGCACACCGTGACGGAGATGGTGACCGGGCTCGATCTCGTGCGCGAGCAGGTGTTGATCGCCGCGGGAGAGCCTCTGTCGGTTCGGCAGGAGGACGTGCACCTGTACGGGCATGCGCTCGAATGCCGGATCAACGCCGAGGACGTCGCGAACGGTTTCCTGCCCGCGCCCGGAACGATCACGCGCTACGTGGAGCCGAGCGGACCGGGCGTCCGGGTCGATTCGGGCGTGCAAGCAGGCAGTGAGATCTCACCGCTCTACGACCCGATGATCGCGAAGCTCGTCGTGCACGGCGTCGATCGCGAGCACGCACGGCGGCGGATGCTGCGGGCGCTCGACGAGTTTGTGATCGAGGGCGTCAAGACGCTGATCGGTTTCCACAAGGCGCTGCTGACGCATCCGTGTTTCATCGAAGGCGAGACGTGTCACGGCCTCGTCGAGTCGGAGCTGATGGCCGCGCGTGCTGCCGAGCTCGAGAACGGGCGTCCGACCGGCGCGGCGGAGGTGGGTGTTGCTGCGGTGCGCGAGGCCGTTCGCTCCGTCGAGGTCGACGGGCGCCGCTTCGAGGTGCGGGTGCTGAGGCCCGAGCCTGCGTTCGCAGACCTGGCACGGCGCCGCCGGGAACGGTCGCGCAGTCGAGGAGCCGCGGGGGCGGGACGCGACGCGGTCGTGTCGCCGATGCAGGGAACCGTGCTGGCCGTCGAGGTGTCGGAGGGCGACGAGGTCGAGGCGGGCCAGGTGATCTGCATCGTCGAGGCGATGAAGATGGAGAACGAGGTGCACGCCCACCGCGCCGGGCGCGTGACGGAGCTGTCCGTCGCCGAGGGCCAGCCGGTGACGACGGGCCAGGTGATCTGCGTCGTGACCACCGAGTGAGATCTCGGTGCGGAATCGGCGCAGACGCGTAGGGCGTGCCTCGGTATCGTCGATCGCAGAGGGTGGTGGGTGATCACCCCCACCCGGGTGGGGCCGCGCGCGCGCGTGTGCGCGTGTGTGTACCTAGAGATGCGCGGCGGCGCTCGGCGCGGCGGGTAGAGTCCCGCGCCGGTGGACCTCTACGAGTACCAGGGCAAGCAGCTATTCGCGCGCTTCGGCATCCCCGTTTCCGAAGGCCGGCTCGCCACGACCCCCGAGGAGGCGCGCACGGCCGCCGAGGAGATCGGCGGGCCCGTCGTCGTCAAGGCTCAGGTTCTGACCGGCGGGCGCGGCAAGGCGGGCGGCGTCAAGCTCGCCGATGATCCCGCTGACGCCGAAGCCAAGGCGCGCGACATCCTCGGCCTCGACATCAATGGTCACGTCGTGCGCAAGGTCTGGATCGAGCAGGCGTCCGATATCGCGAAGGAGTACTACCTCTCGATCATCTTCGACCGCGGCACGAAGAAACCCCTCTTGATGCTCACGAGGGAGGGCGGAGTGGAAATCGAGCAGGTCGCCGAGGAGAATCCGGATGCGCTCGCGCGCCTGCACGTCGATCCGCTGGAGGGGTTCCAGCCCTATCAGGCGAGGCGGCTCATCTACGGCTCGGCGATCGACGACCCGAGCGAGCAGAAGCAGATCCTCTCCATCGTCGAGAAGCTCTACTCCTGCTTCGTCGAATCCGACGCGATGCTGACCGAGATCAATCCCCTGATCGTCACCCCGGACGGCGAGGTGCGCGCACTCGACTCGAAGTTCACGGTCGACGACAGCGCGCTCTACCGCCATTCCGACATCGCCGAAATGCGCGACGTCGAGGCGGCCGACCCACAGGAGCGGCTCGCACGCGAAAAGGGCGTGACGTACGTGAAGCTCGACGGTGAGGTCGGGATTCTCGGTAACGGCGCCGGCCTCTCGATGTCGACCGTGGACGTGGTCGTGGTCGCCGGCGGGCGGCCCGCAAACTTCTGCGACCTCGGCGGCGGCGGCGACGCCCAGGGTGTCGTCGACGCGCTCGAGGTGATCACGAGCGACTCGCAGGTGCGCTCGATCTTCTTCAACATCTTCGGCGGGATCACGCGCTGCGACGAAGTCGCGCGAGGAATCCTGGTCGCGCTCGAGCAGATGAAGATCGAGCTCCCGATCGTCGTGCGCCTCGACGGGACGAACGCCGAGGAGGGCCGCAAGATCCTCGCCGACGCCGCGCCGCCCAACCTCTACGTCGAGCCGACCATGCTCGAGGCCGCACAGCGTGCGGTGGAGCTGGCGGCATGACCGACGTCTGGTCGCAGCGTGCCGACGCGTACCGCGAGAGCCCGACACACAGGGAAGGCCCCGACCTCGACCTGCTCGTCGAGTGGTGCGAGCCGGGGCCCGACGTCAAGGTGCTCGACGTCGCGACCGGGGGCGGGCACGTGGCGAGGCGGCTGCGTGCCGAAGGTTGCACCGTCATCACCGTCGATCCCGCTCCGGGAATGCAGCCCGATGTCGTCTCGCGCGCGGAAGAACTGCCGTTCGAGGACGGGAGCTTCGACATCGTCACCTGCAGGATCGCCGCACACCATTTCGAGGACATCCGCAAGGCGGTCGGCGAGATGGCACGCGTCGCGCAACGGCTCGTCGTGATCGAGGACAACGTCTTTGTAGACGAGCGCGTCGAAGAGGCCGAACGCCTGCGCGACCCGACGCACGTGCGCTGCTACACGGAGGACGAGTGGAAGGAGATGCTGACCGAAGCCGGTCTCGAGGTCGAGCAGGTCGAGCACTTCGAGCGCCATCCCGTCGTGGAGGACTGGCTCGCACGAGTCGGGACCCCGCCCGCCGAGGCCGAACGGGTGCGTCAGCTGCTCGAGGGTCACGTCCACGACGGCGTGCTCGAGCTGAAGTCGGTGGTCGTCAAGGCCCGGAGGTCGCAGAAGTAGTGGCGATCATCGTCGACAAGGACACGCGGCTGCTGGTGCAGGGCCTGACCGGCAGCGAGGGACGCTTCCACGGTCTGCGCAACCGCAACTACGGCACGAACGTCGTCGCCGGTGTCACGCCCGGCAAGGCGGGCCAGGACGTCGAGGGAATCCCGATCTTCAACACCGTCGCCGATGCGGTGCAGGAGACGCAGGCGAACACGACGCTGATCTTCGTCCCCGCGCGGTTCGCGACCGACGCGGTCTACGAGGCGGTCGACGCCGGCATCGAGACGGTGATTTGCATCACCGAGCACATCCCGGCGCACGAGATGCTGCGCGTCTACACGTACCTGCGCGGCAAGGGCGTCACGATGATCGGCCCGAACTGTCCTGGCGTGCTTTCACCGGGGAAGGCGAACGTCGGGATCATCCCCGCCGAGATCTTCTCGGAAGGCTCGATCGGGCTCGTCTCACGCTCCGGCACGCTCACCTACCAGATCGGCCATGAGCTCACGCAGCTCGGGCTCGGAAATTCGACGATCGTCGGGATCGGCGGCGACCCCGTTGTCGGCTCCTCCTTCATCGACGTGCTCGAGAAGTTCGAAGCGGACCCCGAGACCGAGCTGATCGTCCTGGTTGGAGAGATCGGCGGCGACGAGGAAGAGAAGGCTGCGCGGTACGTCGAGGAGCACGTGACGAAGCCCGTGCTCGCCTACATCGCCGGCTTCTCCGCCCCGCCGGGGAAGACGATGGGACACGCGGGCGCGATCATCTCCGGCTCTTCGGGAACGGCTCAGGCGAAGAAGGAAGCGCTCGAGGCCGTCGGGATCCAGGTCGGCACGACACCCACCGAGGTGGCGCAGCTCGTGGCCGGTCGGTTCGGCGCGCGGGCTTAAGCAGATATTCATACTTATGCCGTAGGGTCGGCTCCCCCGTGCCCCGCCGGCTCCTCGCGCTTTCCAGCATCCTCCTCGTCGTTTCCTCGCTCTGTGCCGTTGCACGCGCACACGCGGCTGGAACCGCGGCGACGGCCAAGTCACCCGCCGAGCCGACTGCATGGACGAGCTACGCGAACGACAACCAGCTGCGCAACTCGGCGTCATCCAGCTTCTTGACGCGCCAGTCCGTCCGTCGGCTGACCTCGACCTGGACGACGACCCTCGACGGCGCGGTCTACGCCTCCCCGCTCGCATTCCGAGTGGCCGGCCGTCAGCTGCTGTTCGTCGCCACCGAGGCAGGCTCGGTCTACGCGCTCGACGCCTCGACCGGGGAGGCGGTCTGGAAGCGCGACCTGGGCACGGTCACGACTGCCGAATGCGGTACGTGGGGGATCACGTCCACCGGCGTAATCGATCCGACGCGGGGTCTGCTCTTCGTGATCGGCGCGACGGGAAGCCTGCACGCCCTGGACCTCTCGACTGGCGAGGAGTCGGCGGGCTATCCGGAGCAGGTCGTCGACCAGACCGCATTCGAGTACGTCTGGGGCGGCCTGAGGATCGCCGGCGGGCGGGTCTACGTCGTCATCGCCTCCTACTGCGACGTGGGCGGATCCGACGTGTTCCCGGAGGGAAGCCTGAAGTCGCTTCCGCTCGATCGTGCCTCAGGCGCGATCGTCTGGGATCCCGTTCCCGGCCCGCAGAATCTCGGCGGCATCTGGGGCTGGGGAGGCGTCTCGATCGACCCGCGCGACGGGTCGATCTTCACGGCAGTTGGCAACTCGCATGTCCATTCCGAGACGTGCGACTGCTTCGTCGACGACGCGGGGTACGGAGACAGCATCGTCCGTCTGACTGCTGATCTGAGCTCGGTCATCGATGCCGACAACCCGGGTATCGCCGGCACGGGCGACTACGACTTCGGCGCTGCGCCGGTGCTCTTTCAGCCGGAAGGCTGCCCACCCCTCGCAGCCGCCGACAACAAGAACGGGACGCTCTACGTGTGGAACCGCACCTCTCTCGCGGCAGGCCCCGTCGCAGAGATCCCGATCAGCGACGGGCGCGCCGCTTTTGTCGGCACGCCCGCGTGGTCGGCGGCCACGCAGACGATCTACGAGGCCCAGGCCGCGCTGTTCGGCGCCGCCGGCGCGCTCGGCAACGGTGTCCGTGCGTTCCGGGTGACGGCGGGCTGTCGGTTCACCGAAATGTGGGCGGCTGCCCTGGGCGACGGCAACCAGGCGACGCCGCTCGTCGTCGGGGACGTCGTGTTTGCGACGGGTGGCAAGCCGGGTGGGTTCTACGCACTCGACACGCGCAACGGGGCGCGCCTGTGGTCGGCGCCGACTGTCGGTCGGACGGTCGCAGCCACGATCACCGTCGGCGGTTCGATCTTCGGCGCCGACACGAAGGGAACCGTCTACGCGTTCCGCCCGGCCCCGCTCCGCAAATCGCCGCTCTGGCTGGAGTGAGCTTTACACTCGGCGAGATGGAGACGATCTCCTTCGCCCGAGGCAATCCGGCGCACGAGTGCATCCCCGTCGAGGAGCTCGCGGACTGCGCACGCGCGGCCGTCGAGCGTGACGGCTCGACCGTCCTCTCGTACGGGCCGGTCGGCGGCTACCAGCCGCTGCGCGAGTGGATCGGCGAGCGCCACGGTGTCGATCCCGGACGCGTGCTGATCACCAACGGCTCGCTGCAGGGGATGGTGTTCCTCGCCGAGCGGTTTCGTTCGGGGCGGGTGCTCGTCGAAGCGCCGACCTACGACCGCCCGTTGAAGATTCTGGCCGCCCACGGCGTCGAGGTCTCCCCGATCGTGATGGACGACGAGGGCCTTGACCCGCCCGCGCTCGAGCAGGCGCTCGGCAGCGGGGAGAAGCCGGCGTTCCTCTACACGATCCCGACTTTTCAGAACCCGAGCGGGAGAACGCTCAGCACCGAGCGGCGGCACCGCCTCGTCGAGCTGGCGCGCGAGCACGGCCTGCCCGTACTGGAGGACGATCCCTATGGCCTTGTCCGTTACGAGGGCACCGCACCGCCAACGCTGTTCGAGCTCGAAGGGGGAGAGCTCGTCACGTACTCGTCGTCGTTCTCGAAGACGATCGCTCCCGGACTGCGCGTCGGCTACTTCGTCCTGCCTCCTGCACTCGAGCGTGAGCTGGAAGCGCTCGCCGTGTCGACGTACATCACGCCGGTGCTGCTCGGCCAGGCGACGGTCTTCGAGTTCCTCCGCCGCGGCAACTTCGAGCCGAACCTCGAGCGCGTGCGCTCGCTGCTCGGAGCCAGGCGCGACGCGATGCTCGAGGCGCTCGAGGCCGAGCTCCCCGGTGCCCGCTGGAGCCATCCCGAGGGCGGCTACTTCATCTGGCTCGAGCTGCCCGAGGGAACGGCTACGGCTGCGTTGCTCGGACCTGCGGGCGAGGCGGGTGTGACCTACGTGCCCGGCCCGGATTTCGGCGGTCCGCCGAACACGGCGCGGCTCGCGTTCAGCTTCGTCTCGGTCGACGAGATCCGCGAAGGCGTGCGCCGGCTCGCGGCGCTCGTGCCTGTTTCCGTCTAGGAGGCGGCGACCTGGGCGAAATCGCCCAGAGGGCGAGGCACGAGGCGCGGCTGGCGTGGCGGGACGAGCGAGCCGCGGCTGTGAAGCCGGAACGTCGGACAGGGTGCGTCAGTCGGCAGGGCGCAGAGCCCGGCGCGACGGAAGTAGCAGTCCTCGCAGGTCAAGTCGTTCCGCTTGGTCATGGTTTCGTCTGCCTAGTTAGGTCGGGGGCCGCAGTAACAAGGCGGGATACTACGAGGCTGCCCGCTCCGGTAAAGGTTGTCGCCGCTGAAAACTAAGCATTTTCCGGCAGTTTCAATCTTGCCGAAAACTACACCGACTCAACCCTTTTTCGGAAGTGTTGCCAGCGCGCGCAACGCCTGTTGAAAAGTCTTCACAGGGATGATCTTCAGGCCATGCGCATAGCGCTTCGCGTCCTTGGCGTTGTCCCCATCGACCGGGACGAGGAAGACGTCGACGTGCGATTTTCGCGCTCCGATCGTCTTCTGCTTGATTCCGCCGATTCTTGTCACCGATCCGTCGAGCTCGATCTCGCCGGTCGCTGCGACCTTGTAGCCGCGATCGACGTCGCGTCCTTTCTCCTCGAGCAACTCGAGAGCGAACGCCAGCCCGGCCGAGGGCCCACCGACCTTGCGCAGGTTGAACTTGATCGGGAACGGCAGCTGAACATGGAGCGCCTGAATGGGAAGAACGCCGATGATCGGTCGCTTTGGGTTCTGGCTGTCGGACGTCGTCCGGACGGAGACGGTCGACTTCCGCCCGCCTCGACGGATCACGAGTTTCACGACGTCTCCCGGTTTGTGCCGCGAGAGGGCAGCCGCAAGATCGATGCGCGTACGCACCGGTTTGCCGTCGGCGGCGACGATCACGTCGCCCGGCCTCACCAGCCCTGCTGCGTGCGAGCCCGAGGTCACGGCGACGACGCGGACGCCGTCCGGACGGATCGGCACGTGGTAGCCCAGTTGCCGCAACGCCACGACCGAAGCGACTGCCTGCGAGACCTTCATCGTCGCGAGGTCGAGCTGGAACCGCTCCTTGTCCGAGATCCCGGGCTCGACGATCTGCGTGCGGGGGATGATGTCGGAGCCTTCGGGCCGGACGGCGGGCACCCAGGACTCGAGCAGTGAAGCGGGGCGGAGCAGGACGTCGACGTAGTAGATGTCCCCGCCGTCCCTCGGTGGCTTTGCCCCCGGCACTTGCACGAGGCCCTGGAGCGGATGGGCCTCGTCCGGAACCTCCAGATACTCGTTGCTGCCGCGCGTGACCAGGACGACCAGCACCACGGCCAGCAAGACAACGCCGGCTGATGCCAGCCGGAAAGGCGAAAGGTGGCGACCCATGCGGGCTAGAAGAGGCCTCGCGAGAGGCCGCCGTCGACCACCACGGTCGTGCCGGTGACGTAGCGGGCGCGGTCGGAGGCGAGGAAGCACGCCACGTCGCCGAACTCCTGCGGCGTGCCCCAGCGACCGACCGGAATCTCCTGTAGGTCGGCCTCGGTCGGGCCCTCCGGATAGAGCTGTTCGAGACGTGCCGTCTCGATTCGGCCGGGAGCGACGCAGTTGACCGTGATGCCGCGCGGGCCGAGCTCGCGGGACAGCGTCTTCGCCCAACCGGTCACGCCGGGCCGAACGGAATTGCTCAACGCCAGGTGCCTGGAAGGCTCACGCGCGGCGACCGACGTGAACACCAGGATCCGCCCGCCTGCGCTTTGCACGAGGTGCGGCAGGCAGAGCGCCACGAGTCGAAGCGCCGGCGCGAAGAGGAGCTCGACGGCTTCCTCGAGGGCCTCGACGGACACGCCGATCGCCGGCCCGGGCGGCGGTCCGCCGGAGTTCCAGACGAGGATGTCGATGCCGCCGAATGCCTCGACAGTTCGCTGGACGACCGCCTCGAGGTCGCGGGGATTCGTGACGTCGCCGCGAACGGCGAGAGCCCCGATCCGATCCGCCTCCCGCATCAGCACATCGCGCCGCCGCGCGAACATGGTGACGTTCGCTCCCTCGGCGGCAAGGGCTTCGGCGGTCGCGAGGCCAAGCCCGGACGACGCGCCGCTCACGATTGCAGTCCGGCCTTTGAGACCGAGATCCATGACTAGGTGGAGAGCACGCCGACGACCTCGCGCACGGCGTCGGACGATTTCTTCAGAAGGGCCTGCTCGTCGTCGGTCAAGTCGAGCTGGTAGATCGCCTCGATCCCTGCGGCACCAAGCTTGACCGGCACCCCCATGTAGAGACCGTCGATCCCGTACTCACCTTCGAGGTAGGCGGTACAGGGGAGGACGCGCTTCTCGTCGAGCATGATCGAGTCCACCATCTGCGCGGCTGCAGCTCCCGGTGCGTACCACGCGGAAGTGCCGAGCAACTCGACGAGCTCTCCGCCGCCCTTCGCCGTCCGCGTCACCATCTGCTCGACCTCGGCGTCGCCGACGAGCTTGCGCAAGGGGATTCCACCGACAGTCGTGGCGCTGACGACCGGCACCATCTGGTCGCCGTGGCCGCCGAGCACCATCGCGGTGACGTCCTTCACCGACGCGTTCGTCGCCCAGGCGATGAAGGTCGAAAAGCGTGCGGTGTCGAGGATCCCCGCCATTCCGAAGACGCGCTCCTTGGGCCAGTCGGACACGTTCTTCGCGACGTGGCACATCGCGTCGAGCGGATTCGACACGATGATCAGGGTCGCGTCCGGGCTCTGCGCAATCGCCTTCTCGGTGACGTCCTTGACGATCTTCTCGTTGGTGGCGACGAGGTCGTCGCGGCTCATTCCAGGTGAGCGAGGGAGGCCTGCGGTGATCACGACGACGTCCGAGCCCTTGGTCTCGTTGTAGCTGTTCGAGCCGCTGACGCGCGGCTCGTAGCCGAGCACGGCGCCCATCTGGTTGATGTCGAGCGCCTTGCCCTGCGGCAGGCCTTCCTTGATGTCGACCAGAACGACGTCGGCGTAGTCGCGGGAGGCGAGCACCTGGGCGCAGGTTGCGCCGACGTTTCCCGCGCCGACGACGGTGACCCTGCGCCTCATACGCGCACGCCGAGCTTCTCGATGATTGCGTCGGCGACCTCGCTCGTGCCGACGGCACTCGGATCGTTGCGCGTCGGCTTCATGTCGTAGGTCACGCTCTTGCCCTCACGGATCACGTCTGCGATCGCACCCTCGAGGTGGTTGGCCGCCGCCTGCTCGCCGAGGTGACGCAGCATCATCATCCCGGAGAGAATCTGCGCCATCGGGTTGACCTTGTTCTGGCCTGCGTACTTCGGCGCAGAGCCGTGCGTCGGCTCGAAGATCGCGATGTCCTCGCCGAAGTTGCCGCCCGGCGCGAGTCCGAGGCCGCCGATCATCCCGGCGCACAGATCCGAGAGGACGTCGCCGTAAAGATTCGGCAGCACCAGCACGTCGTACTCCTCGGGACGCTGGACGAGCTGCATGCACATGTTGTCCACGATCCGGTCGTCGAACTCGATGTCGTCGTTCTCCGCCGCGACCTCTTGCGCGACGCGCAGATACAAGCCGTCGGTGAACTTCATGATGTTCGCCTTGTGCACTGCCGTCACCTTGCGGCGTCCATTGCGGCGCGCGTAGTCGAAGGCGAACTGCACGATCCGGCGCGTGCCAGTTACGGAAATGGGCTTGATCGAGATGCCGGCATCGTCGTTTGCGAGCTTGCCGCCGTGCGCCTTGATCCAGCCGATCAGCTCCTCGGCATCTTCCGAGCCCTGCTCGTATTCGATCCCGGCGTAGAGGTCTTCGGTGTTCTCGCGGACGACGATCAGGTCGACTTCGTCGAAACGCGTTCGCACGCCCGGATAGGTCTTGCACGGCCGGACCTGCCCGTAGAGGTCGAGGCTCTTGCGGAGGGCGACGTTCACGGACCGGAAGCCGACTCCGATCGGTGTCGTGATCGGCCCCTTGAGGGCGACGCCGGTCTCGCGTATCGCGTCGAGGACCTCGTCGGGCAGCGGATTGCCGCCGTATTTGTCCATGACGTCTGCGCCTGCCTCCCGAACGTCCCAGTCGAAGTCGACGCCCGTCGCCTCGAGGACGCGGCGTGTGGCCTCCGTCAGCTCGGGGCCGGTTCCGTCGCCTGGGATCAGGATCACCTTGTGCGCCACGGCGCAGGACTTTAGCCGCGGCGGGTAGAGTGCCGCGCCGCATGACCCTCGCCGAGGCAGCAGCAGAGGCCGACGAGCTCGCGCAATCCGGTGCCGAGCGTGAACTGGCGGTGCTCCGCCAGCAATGGGACGAGGAGCTCGAAGGCTCGGCCCGAAGCGGCGACTACCGGCAACGCGCCGTCGCGTATCGGGCGATCGGGCAATTCCGCTTCCGGCAGAAGCTCGAGCTGTTGCGCCGTGGTCTCGAGGACGAGAGCCCGGCCGCGCGTGGATCGGCGCTCCTGTCCGTTCAGCTCCTCTCGAAGGACAGCCCGGGCGTGGTCAACGCGATCCGGCCGCTCCTCCACGCGATCGTCACGACCGACGCGAATCAGGCGGTGCGCCGGCTGGCGGTCATGTGCCTGCGACACGGATCGCCACAACGGGAGACGATCGTCCTGCTGAACGGGCTAGCCGAGGACGACGAGCAGGAGCAGGAGCTGCGCAATGCAGCGCGGACGACTGCGGCTGAGCTGAAGAAACGCGCCGGCCCGAAGGGCTAGGTGCAGGAGCTGCAGACGCGCGCCTGGATCTGGCGGC
>DATHGN010000156.1:0-7246 GCA_035317565.1 Gaiellaceae bacterium | reverse complement strand
CTGCGCTGTCTCGCCGGGCTCGAGGAGATCACGGGCGGCCAGATCAAGATCGACGCGCGCGTGGTCAACCGTGTTCCTTCGAAGGACCGGAACATCGCGATGGTGTTCCAGTCCTACGCGCTGTACCCGCACATGACCGTGTTCGACAACCTCGCATTCGGGCTCAAGCTCATGAAGACGCCGAAGCAGGAGATCAAGCGGCGCGTGGAGGAGGCCGCCAAGATCCTCAACCTCGAGAGCCTGCTCGATCGCAAGCCGCGCGCACTCTCCGGAGGTCAGCGCCAGCGTGTCGCGCTCGGCCGCGCGATCGTCCGCGAGCCGGCGGCGTTCCTGATGGACGAACCGCTCTCGAACCTCGACGCGAAGCTGCGCGTCCAGACACGCGCGGAGATTCTGCGCCTCCAGCGGCGCTTGGAGACGACGACGATCTACGTCACGCACGATCAGGTCGAGGCGATGACGATGGGCGACCGGATCGCCGTGATGAACCACGGCGTGCTGCAACAGATCGGCTCGCCGCCGGAGCTCTACGACAACCCGGTGAACGTTTTCGTCGCCGCCTTCATCGGCTCGCCGGCGATGAACTTCGCGACCGCCAAGGCCGGCGAAGGGCACTTGAAGCTCGGCGGGACGACGCTCCATCTCACCGGCCGCGCCGCGAAGGCGGCGGAGCAGAATCGCGGCCGTGACCTGCTGATCGGCTTCCGGCCGGAGGATCTCGAGCTCAACGGCCACCCTGGGTCGAACGGGGTCAAGATCCCAGCGCAGATCGACGTGGTCGAATATCTGGGGCACGAGGAGCTCATCCACGCCCAGTCGGAAGGGCACGAAATCGTCGCCCTCGTCCCGTCCGAGAAGAAGGCGCAGGCAGGGGCGGACGTGGAGTTCACCATCTCGGTCGAGAAGCTCCACGTCTTCGATCCCGAGACCGAGTTGAATCTGACCGCGGCGAGTTGACCGGGGGCCTTGCGGGTGGAGATAGCATCGAGAAGTACGTGGGGTCTACTAGAGGAGGAGGAGCGGAGTGATGCGACGTAAATCGCTGATTGCGTCGGCCCTCGCTATCGCCATTCTTGCCGCCGGATTGACGGCGACGGCGATCAGTGCAAAGCCGACGAAGAAACATGCAGGTTCCATCGAGGTTCTCTCGCTTTGGGGCGGAAGCGAGAAGGACGCGTTCCTGAAGGTGACGGCCGCGTTCACGAAAAAGACGGGTATCAAGGTCGAGTACACGTCGGCCCGAGATTTCATTCCCGAAGTACGCACCCGCCTGGCCGCGGGGAATCCCCCGGACATCGGCATCCTGCCGAGGCCCGGCTACATCGGCACCCTTGCCAAGCAGGGAGCGCTGAAGACACTGTCGAGCCTGGGCCTCAGCAACTCGGCTATGGCCGCGAACTATTCGGCCGGCTGGCTGAAGCTCGGTAGCTCCGGCGGGAAGTTGTACGGAGTCCCCGCCAAGGCCAACTCGAAGAGCGTCATTTGGTACAAGCCGAACTCGTTCAAGAAGTACAAGTTCAAGATTCCGAAGACGTGGAATCAGCTTCTTGCGATCACGAAGAAGTACAAGGCGAAGGGCCTCGTACCGTGGTCAGTCGGCGCCGGCCCGAGCCAGAGCCAGTGGACCCTCACTGACTGGTTCGAGAACATCTACGCCCGGACGGCAGGGCCTGCGAAGTACCAGGCTCTCTTCACCGGGAAGCTGAAGTTCACCGATCCGTCCGTCGCGAACGCGGCGCGGATCATGACCCAGATCATCAACAACAAGTACGTCCTCAACGGCGTCCAGGGCGTCCTGGGTCAGAGCTTCGTCGGCAGCATCACCGACGTGTTCGGAACGAGCCCGAAGGCGCAGCTCTTCTTCGAGGGCGGATTCGTCGGAGGCATCGCGCTGAGCAAGGACGTCAACCCGAGCCTGAAGCCAGGCGTTTCGATCAACTCGTTCCCCTGGCCGACGATCAAGGCGTCCCTCGATCACCCCGTCGTCGGCGCGGCCGACTTCGCGGCGGCGTTCAAGGACAACGCAGACGTCCGGGCGTTCTTGAAGTACATCTCGACCGGTGCTGCCGGTTCGATCTGGGTCTCGACGGGCGCGGTGACCTCGCCGAACAAGAAGGTCCCGGCGAAGTCCTACCCGAGCATCCTCGCCCGCGGCGAAGCCAAGCAGCTCGCAACGGCGAAGACGTTCCTGTTCGACGGCTCCGACCTGCTGCCGGGCGCGTTCGGTGACACGTGGGGCTTCGCGCTCCAGGACGTGATCCAGAAGCCGGGCAACATCAAGAGCATCCTGTCTACCTTCCAGAACAAGATCCAGGGCCAGTTCTAGGCCCCGATGGCGTGGCGGCGCCCGGCAACGGGCGCCGCCATTTCTGTTTCACCGCGTACGAATGAGCACGCAGCCCGTTACCACCCCGGTCGCCGCCCCTCCCCCGCCGAGCGAGGGCCGCGGTGTGCGGGCGTGGTCGCGCTTCGAGCGTCTGCAAGGAATGCTGTTCGTGCTGCCGGCGCTCGTCGTTCTCGCGCTCTTCCTGATCTATCCCGCGTACTACACGATCAGACTCGCCTTCTACGAGGGCGACTTTCACTTCGGCTTCTTCCACTACCTCGGGCTCGAGAACTTCAAGCAGCTGCTGACGAACGACCCGGACTTTCTCGACCTGAGCAAGTTCCCGCCGGGAGGCGCGCTCGTCAACAATCTGCGCTGGGTCATCTTCTACATCAGCCTCTCGCTCATCATCGGCCTCGGCCTCGCAGTGCTGGCCGTTCGCGTTCGTTACGAGCGCGTGGTCAAGACGGCGATCTTCGTGCCGATGGCGATCTCGGCGACCGCCGTGGGCATCATCTGGCTCTTCGTCTACGCGCCCGATCCGAACATCGGCGTGCTGAACGCCCTCCTCCACGGGTTCGACAACGGCTTCCATCCGATCGCCTGGCTGGGACGACCGAACCTCGTCAACTACGCGCTGATCTTCGCGTACGTGTGGGCGTCGGTCGGCTTCGTGATGGTCGTGCTCTCGGCGGCGATCAAGGGCATCCCCGCCGAGATCATGGAGGCAGCACGCGTCGACGGCGCCGGTGAGTGGAACATCTTCCGCCGCATCATGCTCCCGATGTTGAGCCTGCCAATCTCGGTCGTGACGATCTGGCTGTTCATCAACGTGATCAAGGTCTTCGACATCATCTACGTGATGACGGGCGGTGGCCCCGGGACGTCCAGCCGCGTGATCGCCTTCACGATGTACGAGGAGACGTTCCACAACGGGCGCCCGGGCTACGGGGCCGCGGTGGCAGCGATCATGCTGGTGCTGATCGCCCCGATCATGGTCCTCAACGTCCGCCGTTTCCGCACCGAGAAGGTGGTCGCCTGATGGCCACCGTCGACTCGGCAGTCCCGATCACGGCGCAGACGCGCAGCGAGCGCCTCGTGCGAATGCTCAGCCGGACCCCGCTGCACATTGCACTCGTGGGGATCGCGCTCGTCTGGCTCGTCCCGACGGTCGGTCTCGCCATCACGTCATTCCGCCAGCGGCCGGATGTCGCCTCCAGCGGCTGGTGGACGGCGCTCACGCATTGGGACTGGACCTTGCACAACTACGACGACGTGATCAACGCGACCGGGATGGGCCATGCGTGGGTGAACAGCGTGATCATCACCGTGCCCGCGACGATCCTGCCGCTCACGCTCGGCGCCCTGGCCGCGTATGGATTCGCCTGGGTGCCGTTCCCGTTCCGCGACACGCTCTTCCTGATCATCGTCGCATTGATGATCGTGCCGATCCAGACGTCGCTCGTCCCGCTGCTGAAGCTCTTCGCGTCATGGGGCCACCTCAACAACCACTATTACGGGATCTGGCTCGCGCACACCGCCTTCGGCCTGCCGCTCGCGGTCTTCCTCTTACGGAACTTCTTCATCACCCTGCCGAAAGATCTGATCGAGGCCGCACGGATCGACGGCGCCTCGAATCTCGCGATCTTCCGGCGGATCGTCGTTCCGCTCTCCGTGCCTGCGCTCGCGTCGTTCGCGATCTTCCAGTTTCTCTGGGTCTGGAACGACCTGCTGATGGCCCTGATCTTCGTCTCCGATCCGTCGAAGCAGCCGATGACGGTGCGGATCCCGTACCTGCTCTCGACGTACGGCCAGGAGTACAGCCTGTTGGCAGCGGCGGCGTTCCTGCTGATGATCCTGCCCCTGATCGTCTTCTTCTCGTTGCAGCGGTACTTCGTGCAAGGCCTCCTCGCAGGCTCCGTCAAGACCTGAGCGTCTTTCTCGTCCCACACACGCACTGGGACCGGGAGTGGTACCGGCCGTTCCAGTCCTTCCGCATCTCGCTGGTCGAGGTCGTCGACGAGTTACTCGAACGGCTCGAGGCTGACCAGACACTCAGCTTCACCCTGGACGGTCAGCTCGCGACGGTTGACGACTACCTCGAGATCCGTCCGGCGTCGGAGGAGCGGATTCGCTCGCTCGTCGAGGCCGGCCGGCTCGCACTCGGCCCGTGGCAGACGTTGATGGACGAGTTCCTCGTCGACGGCGAGACGACGCTGCGCAATCTCGAGGCGGGAATGCGCCGCGCGGAACAGCTGGGCGGTGCGATGCGCGTCGGGTATCTGCCCGACATGTTCGGGCACGTGGCGCAGATGCCGCAGATCCTGAGGGCGGCCGGGATCGACACCGCGGTCGTCTGGCGCGGAGTCCCGGCCGCGGTCGACTTCCACCGCTTCGTCTGGGAAGGGATCGACGGCTCCTCGGTGGTCGCCGAGTACCTGCCCGGCGGATACGGCAATGCCGCGTACATCTTCGACGTGCCGGGCCCGGTCGACCTCCGGCCGTTCGAGGAGCGCTACCGTCCGTGGTTCGGGAGCGATCCCGTTTTGGGCATGGTCGGGACCGACCACAAGCCGCTCGTACACGACTTCTCGGCGCGTGTTCCCGACGGAGCGACGGTCGGCACCGTCGGCGAGTACCTCGCGGGCGCCGCGCCGGACGGTCTCCCCCGTTGGCGCGGTGAGCTGCGTTCCGCAGCGCGCGCGAACCTCTTGCCCGGCGTCGTCTCTGCGCGGATCGACCTCAAGGCGGCGTGCGGCCGCGCCGAACGGTGGCTCGAGCGCTACGCCGAGCCGCTGCAGGCGCTCTACGGAACCGACTGGCCGGACCCCTTCCTCGCGCAAGCGTGGTCGCGCATGTTCCAGAACTCGGCGCACGACTCGATCTGCGGCTGTTCCACCGACGACGTCTCGGCGCTGGTGCTGGCGCGCTACGCCGAGGCGGAGCAGATCGGCCGCGAACTCGCGCAGCGCGCAGTTGCCCAGATTGGCGCGGAGATTCCCCGCGGCGCCTTCGCGATCGTGAATCCGTCGCCACGGGAGCGCACCGACCTCATCGAGCTCGACGTGGTCGTCCCGGATGAGTGGGAGGCGGTCGAGCTGGAGCTTCCGGACGGAACGCGCCTGCCCACACAGGAAGTAAGCCGCCGTTCGCCGTTCGAGTGGGAGGCGAAGCTCGCCGGCGCAGAGGTGGGGGCGGCGATCGCACGCCGCCTGCACGGTCGCGAGATCTTCGGGCGGCTTGTGAACGGTTTCCGGATCGAGGAGCGCGAGGCGATCCTTCAGGTGGGTGACGAGCCGGACCCCGAGTTCCTCGACGTCGAGCAGCTCGTCAGCGAGCTCAGCCTTGCGACCGCGGAGGGCGAGTGGACGCTGCGCGTCGTCAGCGAACCGAAGCGGACGATCGTCGCGGCCGTTCCGGCGCCACCGCTCGGCTGGACCAGTGTCCGTCCCGTACGTGTGCCAGGGATAGTCCCTGGCACATGTCCGACTCTCGACGTATCGCAGCTGGCCCGCATCGTCCGCGGGAAGGACATCGGGGACAGTTACAACTTCGCGCCGCCCGCCGAAGACGTTCTCGTGGACGTCCCAACCGACGAGCGACTCGAGCACGTCGAGGACGGGCCGTTCCGCAGGGTCGACGTACTCCACCGCACCTTCACTTGGGACGACCGGAGCGTCGAGACGCGGACGCGCTTCGAACAGCGGGCCGGCGAGTCGTTCGTCCGGGTTCGGCTCGAGCTCGAAAACACCTGCGACGACCAGCGCGTGCGCGTGCACGTGCCACTGCTCGAGCCCGCGGACAGCTCGCGTGCCGAGGGCCAGTTCGCGGTGGTCGAGCGCAGCCTCGAGGTGGAAGGCGGGCACGGCGAGGTCGCCGTCCCGACGTTTCCGGCCTCCGGCTTCGTCGCCGCCGGCGGGATCGCGCTCCTCCTCGACCACGTTACCGAGTACGAGGTTGTCGGAGACGAGCTCGCGCTGACCGCGTTGCGCTCGATCGGTTACATCAGCCTCAACGGAAACCCGTCGCGCGAAGAGCCCGCCGGGCCCGAGATCCCGATCCCGGCGGCGCAACTCCGCGGCCCCCGTTCCTTCTCGTTCGCGTATTACCCGAGCACCGACTCGATCACCGAGCACGCCGAGGCGTACCGCCATCCCTTCTTGACCGCGCGCGGTACCGCGGAGGGCGGCGAGCTCCGATCGGCCGCCGGCCCGGGGCTCGAGGGCGACGCCCGCGTCGTGGTGACCGCGTTCCTGAATGATCGTGCGCGGATCGTCAACGAGAGCGACGCGCCGCAGACCGTCCATTTTGCCGGCAGAGAACTGGAGCTCCGGCCGTGGGAGATCCGGACGATCACCCTTTAAGGGGAGCGCGTCGCAAACTCCGACGCGTCGACAGCGTCAGAAGCGTCAATGCGGCTGTTGATCCTCTGTCTCGTTGCGTGGCTCGTTCTTGTGGTTGCTGCACTTGCCTCTGATGGCGTCGGAGGCACAGGCAGCCAGAACAAGGCCGGGCCCGTGCTCGCGAACTGACCGGCTAACGCTTCGCGATGAAGAAGTCGCTCGCTCCGATGAGCGGCCCGTACTTGTTCGCGGTCCGCTTGCCGACGCCCGGGTAGACGTACCAGCGATAGTGGCCCGGCGCGAGCTTGCGGGCCTTGCCTTTGAACTTCCACGCTTTCTTGAGCCGGTAGCGTGACTGCAGCGGCCACGCGCTCAGGACCTTGCGGCCGCTGACGCCTACCGAGGAGAGGCGCCGCATCGTCGCTCCGACTCCGTAGTAGAGCTGCACGTTGTAATAGGCAGCCCCCACGACGGGTCGCCACGCCAGCAGCGGCGGGCTCTTCAACGTCGTCCCGCGGGCAGGCGAGTAGAGCTTTGCTCCGGGAATGATGCTGACGCTATCGGTGGCCTTGTTGCC
>DATHGN010000155.1:0-14952 GCA_035317565.1 Gaiellaceae bacterium | reverse complement strand
CACGAAGCTGCGCGGTTACATCGACGAGAACCTCCAGGTCGAGGGCGACCTCCGCCGCGACCGTTCGCAGGCGATCAAGCGCCTCGGCGAGATCGGCGCGTACCGAGGGATCCGTCACCGTCGCGGGCTTCCGGTCAACGGCCAGCGCACACGCACGAACGCTCGCACGCGCAAGGGCCCGGCCAAGACGGTGAGCCGCGGCAAGAAAGCTGTGGCGAAGACCTAGATGGCGCCTCCGCGAAAGACAGCGGCCAGGGGCCGCACGCGTCGCCGCGTCCGCAAGAACATCGCCATCGGGCAGGCGCACATCAAGACGTCGTTCAACAACACGATCGTCGCGCTCACCGACAAGGACGGCAACGTGATCGCGTGGGAGTCCGCCGGCTCGGCCGGTTTCAAGGGCTCGCGCAAGTCGACGCCGTTCGCAGCCCAGGTGACCGCCGACTCCTGCGCGCGGAAGGGCATGGAGCACGGGTTGCAGAAGGTCGAGGTGTTCGTGAAGGGACCGGGCTCCGGCCGCGAGACGGCGATCCGCTCGCTCCAGGCTGCCGGGCTCGAGATCCTCGGAGTCAAGGACGTGACGCCGCAGGCACACAACGGCGTTCGCCCGCGGAAGAGGCGGAGGGTCTAATGGCCCGCGACACCTCACCGAAGTGCAAGCAGTGCCGCCGCGAAGGCATGAAGCTCTTCCTCAAGGGTGAGCGCTGTCTGACGGAGAAGTGCGCGATCGAGCGCCGCTCCTATCCGCCGGGCGAGCACGGCCGCGGCCGCATCAAGCAGTCCGAGTACCTCCTGCAGTTGCGCGAGAAGCAAAAGGCGCGCCGGTACTACGGCCTGCTCGAGAAGCAGTTCCGCACCTACTACAGCAAGGCGGCACAAGGCACGGGCGTCACGGGCGAGAACCTTCTCCGGATGCTCGAGACGCGCCTCGACAACGTCGTCTACCGCCTCGGCTTCGCGGCGTCGCGCGCGCAGGCGCGCCAGCTCGTCCGGCATGGTCACTTCCAGGTCAACGGGCGCCGCGTGAACATCCCTAGCTACCAGGTCAAGCCCGACGACATCATCAACGTCGCGGCAAGCTCGTCGGCCCAGCAGGTCATCCGCGACGCAACCGACCTCACCGCCTCCGTGGCGCCCTGGCTCCAGGCCGACCATGACGGGCTGACCGGAAAGATCCTCAAGTGGCCGTCGCGTGACGAGATCGACACGCCGGTCCAGGAATCGCTCATCGTCGAGCTCTACTCGAAGTAAGGAAGGAATCACTTTGGCTACTCGCACAAGCTTGATGGAGTTTCAGACCCCCCGGATCGTTCACGAGGAGTTGGACGAACAGCGTGGGGTGTTCGAGATCGAGCCGCTCGACCGCGGCTTCGGATACACGTTCGGCAACTCGCTGCGCCGTGTGCTGCTCTCGTCGCTCGAGGGCGCTGCGGTCACCTCGGTGAAGATCGAGGGGATCTCGCACGAGTTCACGACGCTCCAGGGCGTCCGTGAGGACGTGACGGACATCATCCTCAACCTCAAGAACCTTGTCTGCCTGCTGCACGGCGACTCGCCCGAGATCGAGGTGCACGTTGCAAAGCGCGGCGCCGGTGCGGTGAAGGCATCGGACATCGAGGCGCCCGCGGAGCTCGAGATCCTCAACTCGGACCTCGAGATCGCGCATCTGTCGGACAAGGGCAAGCTCGAGATGACGCTCACGATCGGACGCGGCCGCGGTTACGTGCCGGCCGAGCTGAACCGTGGGCCCGAGCACACGATCGGCGTGATCCCGATCGACTCGATGTTCTCGCCGGTCCGCCGCGTGGCGTACGACGTCGAGGCAGCCCGCGTCGGCCAGCGCACCGACTACGACAAGCTGCGCCTCGACGTGACGACCGACGGGTCGATCAGCCCTAAGGACGCGATCGCGCAGGCGTCGGAGATTCTGATCAGGCAGCTTGCGATCTTCACCGACCTCGATCGCATCGAGGGCTTCGGCGAGTCCGCGGCTCCCGCGAGCCCGGACGGCGCGCAGCCGGAGATGCCCCTCGCGCACGGGATGGAGAACTTCCCGATCGAGGAGCTCGAGCTCGGTGTGCGCTCGTACAACTGCCTCAAGCGCGTCGGCATCGAGACCATCGGCGACCTCGTCGTGAAGACCGAGAACGAGCTTGCTGCGATCCCGAACTTCGGCAAGAAGTCCGTCGAAGAGGTCAAGGAGACCCTGCAGGCCCACGGCCTGACGCTCCGCGGCGACGAGAGCGGCGGGGGGAACAACATCTAGTCATGCGTCATCGTCGCGCAGGCAAGAAGCTCGGGCGCGACTCGGCGCACCGAAAGGCGCTCTACTCGAACCTCGCAGGGGCGCTGATCGAGCACGGCCGGATCAAGACCACCCAGGCGAAGGCCAAGGCGGTCAAGCCGTTCGCAGAACAGATGATCACGCTCGGCAAGCGCGGTGACCTCCACGCCCGGAGGCTCGCGCTCGCCGAGCTTCGCTCGCAGGATGTCGTCCACCAGCTCTTTGCCGACGTCGCTCCGCGCTTCGCGGACCGGGCCGGTGGCTACACGCGCATCGTGAAGCTCGGGCCGCGCCTCGGCGACGCGGCCGAGATGGTCTATCTCGAGCTTGTGGACTACCAGCCTGCCGGCACCTCGCCGGCGGCGACCTCAACGTCCTAGTCCCGGCAGCGGATGCTCCTGCTCGGAGCGATCTTGCTGGCGATCTTCGTCCTGCCCTCGCCCTGGGGGATCATCGCCGTGGTCGCCGGCGGCCTCCTCGACATCACGGAATCCCTCGTGTTGCTGAAGTGGTCGCGGCGGCGGAAGGCGCCGGTCGGCGGGGACGCACTCATCGGGCAACGAGCGCGCGTCGTCTCACCGACCCAGGTCCGGGTCGGCGGCGAGCTGTGGGAGGCGCGAGCGGCTGAGCCCCTTCGTCCCGGCGACGAGGTCGAGGTGACGGGGGCAAGCAGCCTGACGCTCGAGGTCAGCCGACCGAGCCGAGAGCCGCGCTGACGGAAGCGATGATGACGCCGCCGAGCGTCACCGAGGCGAGGGCGCGGATGAAGCCGACCTCGAAGAAACGCCAGCGCAGCCACGCGAGGATCAAGAGCTCGAAGGCGACGACCGCGATCGCCGTGAAGAGTGCCGCCTGGTAGTGGGGGATCAGGAACGGCAGCGTGTGCAGGATGCCGCCGATGAAAGTGCCAACGCCGGTGATCGTGCCGCGCATGACCGGATTGCCTCGCCCGGTCAGCTCGCCGGTGTCCGAGAGCCCTTCGGAGAAAGCCATCGAGACACCTGCGCCGAAGGCCGCCGCGACGCCCGCGATGAACGCGAAGTGCGGCTTGTGCGTCACGATCGCGACCGAGAAGATCGGTGCGAGCGTGGACAGCGAGCCGTCGATCAGCCCGACCATCGCGGGCTGGACGCGCTGCAGGAGGAACGTCTGCTGGCCGTTCATTAACTAGAGTGTATCAGTCAAACCGCAAATCGATAGAGCATAAGGCAGACCTGACAATCCGAGTCAGGGGAGCCTGACGTGCGGGTGAAGCTAACGCTCGAGTACGACGGCGCGGGCTTCCACGGCTGGGCCGCGCAGCCGGGTCTCCGCACCGTGGAGGGCGTCTTGCGCGACTCGCTCGCAACCGTGTTTCCGTCGGTGTCCGGGCTCGCGGTCGCGGGCCGCACCGATACCGGCGTCCACGCGCTCGGCAACGTCGTCACCGTCGACGTCGAGGGCGGGCCCGCGCCGGAGCGGACCGCGAACGCGTTGAACGCCGCGTTGCCCGCGGACGTCGCGGTCGTCGCCGCGGAGGAGGTCGCAGCCGATTTCGACGCGCGCCGCTCGGCCCGCTCGCGGAGCTACCGCTACCGCATCTGGCGACGGCGCGAACCTTCGCCGTTCGAGCAGCGCCGCGCCTTGTGGTTTCCGAGACCGCTCGAAGAGGAGCGTCTCGCCGACTCGGCCGACCTGCTCGTCGGCCGGCACGACTTCCGCGCGTTCACGCCGACGGAGACGCAGCACACGGTGTTCGTGCGGAACGTCTACCGCGCGGAGTGGCATCGGCGCGGTGACGCGCTCGAGTTCGAGATCACGGCCGACAGTTTCCTGCGTCACATGGTGCGCACGCTCGTGGGGACGATGCTCGAGCGGCCGCCGGAGCAGATCGCACCGCTCCTCGAAGGACGCCACCGCAGCGAGGCCGGCTCGACGGTTCCGCCGTGGGGGCTCTACCTCGAACGCGTCGAGTATTGAGTACACGCGGCTAGCATCACGTCATGCGTTTTCCTGTCGTTCTCTTCGATCTCGACGGCACCGTCATCGATTCGGGCGCGATCATTCTCGCTTCGATGCGACACGCCGCCAGGGAGGTTCTCGGCGTGGAGGTTCCCGACGAGCAGCTGATGGCCGCGGTCGGCGGGCCGGGGCTCGAGGCGCAGATGCAGGCCCTTTCTCCCGACCGTGCGGACGAGCTCGTCACGGTTTACCGGGCGCACAATGAGCCGCTGCACGACGAGCTCACCTGTTGCGCCGGGATGGACGAGGTCCTCGTGCAGCTGAAGGACGAAGGCCGCCGGCTCGGAATCGTCACGGCCAAGCGCAGGCAGACCGTGGAGCTCGCGTTTGCGCGAATCCCGATCGAGCACCTGTTCGAGACGGTCGTCGGCGGCGACGAGACGAAGAGGCACAAGCCCGATCCCGAGCCGCTGCTCCTCGCGCTCGAACGGCTGGGCGCTGCTCCCGACGAGGCCGTGTACGTCGGCGACGCGCCGTTCGACGTCAAGGCGGCGAAGGCGGCCGGGCTGTACTCCGTCGGGGTCAGCTGGGGCGGGATCCATGGGCGCCAGCGACTCGAGGCTGAGGAGCCCGACGCGCTCGTCGATACGACGGAGGAGCTTCTTGGCGTCCTCTAAGGTCGAGCAGCGCGCCGCCGAGCTGCGCGACGTCCTCGATTACCACCTCTACCGCTACCACGTCCTCGACGATCCCGAGGTCACGGACGCGGAGTACGACGTCCTCTACGACGAGCTCGTTCGTCTCGAGGAGGCGAACCCGGACCTCGTGACCAAGGACTCGCCGACCCAGCGTGTCGGCGCCCCGCCCTCGGACAAGTTCCAGAAGGTCGAGCACCCCTCGCCGATGGGATCGCTCGAGAAGGTCACGACCGGCGAGGCGCTCGAGAAGTGGCACCAGGACGTGTGCAAACGGCTCGGCACGAGTGACGTCGCATACGTCACCGAGCCGAAGATCGACGGGCTCTCGATCAACCTGATCTACGAGAACGGCGTCTTCGTGCGCGGCGCGACGCGCGGCGACGGGCGACGCGGCGAGGACGTCACGGTCAACCTGAGGACGATCAAGCCGATCTCGATGCGGATGCAGCTCGCCGCCGGTGAGACGCCGCCGCCTCTCCTCGAGGTTCGTGGTGAGGTGTACCTCCCGCTCAGCGGCTTCAACGAGCTCAACGAGCGCCTGATCGCGGAGGACAAGAAGCCGACTCCGAACCCGCGCAACGCTGCGGCGGGATCGCTGCGTCAGAAGGACTCGTCGATCACGGCTTCGCGGCCGCTCTCGATCTGGATCCACGGTCTCGGTCAGCGCGAGGGCCTTCCTGCGGCCGGTCACTGGGAGGCGCTGGAGTGGCTGCGCGGGCACGGCTTCCGCACAAACCCCTACGCGGAGCATCACGACACGGTCGAGTCCGTCGCCGCCGCTTGCCGGGAATGGGAGCAGCGCCGCATCGAGCTCGACTACGAGATCGACGGGATCGTGATCAAGGTCGACTCCTTCGACCAGCAGCGCCGCCTCGGTGCGCTGCACGATCGGCCGCGGTGGGCGCGTGCCTTCAAGTGGGCGCCGATGACCGCCCAGACGAAGCTGAACAAGATTCACATCCGAGTCGGAAGAACAGGAGCGCTCAATCCCTGGGCACAGCTCGAACCCGTCGCGGTCGGTGGCGTGACGGTGTCACAGGCGACGCTGCACAACGAGGAAGACATCAACCGCAAGGACATCCGCGAGGGCGACAACGTGATCGTCCAGCGTGCCGGTGACGTGATCCCGCAGGTCGTCGGCCCCGTTCTTCCACACGTCAAGGGCACGAAGCCCTTCAAGATGCCGAAGAAGTGCCCGCTCTGCGGGGCGGACATCGTCAAGCCGGAGGGCGAGGCGATGCACCGCTGCCCCAACCGTGCCTGTCCGTCTCGTGGGCTCGAGTCGTTGATCAACTGGGTGCAGGCGGCCGCGGACATCGAAGGCGTCGGCGAGCAGTCGGTGCGCCGGCTCTGGGATCTCGGGCTCCTACGCTCGCTCCCGGATCTCTACCGGCTGACGAAGGAACAGCTGATGGAGCTCGAGGGCTACGGCGAGATCTCGGCGACGAACGCGATCGAGTCGATCCAGGCGTCGAAGCAGGTGCCCTTCCACCGTGTCCTGTTCGGCCTGAACATCCCTGACGTCGGCTGGGTGACGGCGCAGAACCTCGCACGTCATTTTGAGAGCGTCGACAAGCTGCTCGAAGCGAAGCAGGAAGACATCCTGGAGGTCGAGGGAATCGGGCCGGAGCGAGCCGAGGCGATTGCGGAGTGGTTCTCGGACGACGCGAACCGCGGGCTCGTCGACGAGCTGCGCCAGCTCGGTTTGCGGTTCGAGATCGGCGACGAGCTCAAGCCGGTCGTGGGACCGCTGACCGGCAACACGTACGTGATCACCGGAACCCTCGAAGCGTTCACGCGCGACGAGGCTGCCGCCGCACTCGAAGCGAAGGGCGCCAAGGTCGGGAACGCGGTGTCAGGGAAGACGACCGGGCTGATCGTCGGAGAGGAACCGGGTAACTCGAAGCTGACGAAGGCGCGTAAGGTCGAGGTGCCGCTCTTGTCCGAAGCGGACCTCGTCGAGCTACTGCGCGGCTAGTACCTGCGCAAAGCGGTCCTGCGCGCGACGGGCCCACCAGTACGAGAGCGGATGGCCGTTCTGCACGACCGCGAATGCGTAGCTATCGCTCACGTAGCCGGACAAAGCCGACGCGTCGTCCGTGGTGCCCGTCTTTGCGAGAACACGGCCGCGAGCCGGAGGCTTACGGAGCCGGTCTTGCAGCGTGCCGTTGACGCCCGCGACCGGCAGCGCCGCAAGCAGCACCGGCCGTACGATCGGATCGGTCCAGGCCACCCTCAGCATGCCGCCGAGTGCGTTGGCCGTCAGCCGGTCGAGGCGGGAGAGACCCGAACCGTCGACGATGCGCACGCCCGCCATCGGCACGCCCGCCGCCGTGAGCGTCTGCATCACCACTGCTGCGCCGGCGGCGCTCGTGCCGCGGTAGAGCTCGTTGAGGCCGAGTTGCTTCAAGAGCATCTCCGCCGTGAAATTGTCGCTCTCGCGGTCCATGAAGCGGACCATGGTTGCGAGAGTGGGTGAGGAGACGGTTGCGAGCGGCTCCGTCCAGTCGTCGACCTGTCCGACCCGGACGGGACCGGCAACTGCGATACCGGCCTTCCGAAGTGCGTCGCGAAACGCGGTCGCCGCCGCGAGCGCGGGCGTGCTCGTGACAATCCGGCCGACCCGCGCCCGGTCGACGACGAGCGCCGAAAGTGGCGGCGACTCGTCGATGAAGTAGCTCGGCTTCCAGCCGGCCACGATCCGGCGGGTGTCGTAGGAGCTCTCGTCGCCGATCACGCCGCCGGTGACGCTGTGGACTCCTGCCGCCTTGACCTGAACGGCGAGCGCTCGGAGGTCGGCGCGCGAGAGCGTTGGATCGCCGTTGCCCTTGAGGATGAGCGCACCGTCCCAAACCGTCCCCTCCTGCCCGCCGGTCCCGAGCACATCGGTATCGATCCGGAACGACGGCCCGAGCTTCGTCAGTGCCGCATACGTCAGCGGCAGCTTCTCGTTCGAGGCCGGAGCAAGCGAGCGACCACCGTTCTGCGCGAACAGAACGGTGCCGGTCGTGAGGTCGAGCGCGACGGCACCCGAGCGAGCCGGAGCGACGTGCGGGACCTGGAGCGCTCGCGCGAGGCGGTGCTGCAGCGTGCCGTCCTGGGTAGACCCGGCGGAGGTAGCCGCCGGCGCAACGAGTGCGACCAGGGCGAAGACGGCTGCGAGGAGACGGCGGCTCAAACGGAATCCATTTTTCGAGACTGATCCAACGGCATCAAGAACATAGGCCTCTACGGGCGGGAAGATAGTCCTCGCGGCCCATGTGCACCGGGTCTTGCAGCCTCGATACTGCTCGTAAGGCTGCAATCCTCCCCGCGCCATGATCCAGGACGAGATCCGAACTCTGCTCGATTCTCCGCCGCTCGGCGAGGACGCCCCGAGCATCGATGCGATCGAGCACACGCTGACAGCGGGCTACGCGCGGGCACTCGCGCTCGAGGCGGAGCGGTGGCGGCTCGAGCGCCGCATCGCGGAGGTCGCGGCCCACCTCGGCGCCAAGTCGCAGGACGACGAGCACGACGAGCTCACCGAGCTCGGCCAACGGCTGTCTGCGGCCGACGGTGACCTGACGCTGCTCCGTCGGCTCCTTGCCTCGCTGCGCTCTCGCGCGGACGAGGTCAGGGCAATCGACTAGACGATTCCGCTGCGCACGGCGTAGACCGCCGCCTGGATGCGGTTGTCGATCTGCAGCTTCATCAGGATGTTCGAGATGTGGTTCTTGACCGTCTTCGGGCTGATGTGCAGCTCGCCGGCGATCATCGCGTTGTCCTTGCCGTTCGCGATCAGCTTCAGCACCTCGATCTCGCGCTCGGACAGCTCCGCGCGAATCGTCGTCTCGATCGCCGGCTGTGTGCTCGACGCGCGCACGCGCTGCAGAACCTTCGACGCGATCGTCGGCGAGATCAGCGACTCTCCGTGGGAGGCGGCGCGGATCCCGGCGATCAGCTCCTGAATCGACGAGTCCTTGAGTAGATAGCCGCAGGCACCCGCGAGGATGGCGTCGATCACGTCGTTGTCCTGGTCGGAGATGGTCAGCATCACGACACGGGTGAGCGGTGCGATCGTCGAGATGTGCCGCGTCGCCTCGACGCCGCCCATGCCCGGCATGTTCAGGTCCATCACGACGACGTCCGGGGCGATGTCCCGCACGATGTTGAGGGCCTCCTGGCCTGCCGCGGCCTCACCGACCACTTGCACACCCTCGTCTTCCAGGAGGTTGCGAAGACCACTCCTGAAGAGATCGTGGTCGTCGACGATCAGGACGCGGACGTCGGCCAGCGTCTGCTCGCCGGCTATGACGGGTTCACTCATACTGGGCGTTGCCTCCCCGGCCGCGGGCGGGGCAAAGTTTAGTGGAGCGTGACCGTGACCGTGCGCCGGCCCCACGCCATGGCTGCGGTCAAGGTCGGGAACCACAGGTCGATTGTCATTCCCTGTACCGCGCCACCCGTGTCCGCCGCGATTCCCTCGCCGTACCCGGGAATCGTCAGCCGGGTTCCGAGCGGGATCACTGCTGGGTCGACCGCAACGATTCCCAGCCCGACCGGAAGACCCGTCGCAGTCCTGCCCTTCAGCGAGTACCCGGTAGACGTGACCGTGAGCGTGCGGGTGCCCGCTACGACCCACGGAGGTGCGGCCGGCGCAGTACCCGAGCTCGGGGAGCTCTGCGCTTGCACTTGCTGTGCCTTCACGACCACCTGACGGGCGCGGGAGTCGAGTGCGCGGATCTGCCGTTTCGTGAGGCGCTGCTGCCGGGCAAGCGACGCGAGGTAGGCGACGCGGCCGGCCCGTTCGCGCGTCATGGCCGTGGATGTCTGCGTCGCCTCTGCCTCGAGCGTCTGGACTTCGCGCACGCGCGCCGCGAGCTCGAGTGCAAGCCCACGCAGCTTCGTCCGGCCGTCGCGGGCATCGGTCGCTGCCTGCGCACCCTGCCGGGCGCTCCGCTCGAGCTCGTCCAGTCGGGTGACGGCGTCGTCGAGCGATGTCGCGCCGAGTAGCACTGCGATCGCGTCTGGTTCTCCCTCCTCGTAGAGCGTCCGGAGGCGGGCGCCCAGGATCCGCTGGGAGGCCTCCAGGTTCCCCTGCACCACGGCGACCTCGCGCCTGACCCGCTCCTGGTCGGCCCGGAGCGCCTCTGCGCGGCCCTGGAGCACCGCGAGCTCGCTCGTGCCCCGGGAAAGGCGGGAGTCAAGGGCATAGAGGCTCAGGAGGGCGCCGTGGGAGCGGGCCGAGAGGCTCGCCTGCCGCTCGCGGAGCCGTTTTGGGGCCGCACCGTCCGCTCCGGGCAGGAAAACCCCGAGTAGAAGCGCGGTTCCGAGCACCAGCCCGGCCGCGAGGCGGCTCTCCCTGCGCCATCGCACGGCCCGGGACCCTAGCAACGGCCGACTTTGTGCGGTCCCCACACATGGAAGGTTTAATGACTTTTAGGCTCGGAAAGCGGTTGCAGCCGTCCGAATACGTTGCTAGGGTGCCCCACTTGTGACGTACCGGCCCCCTCCGGTGCGCCCGTCGAGCAGGGTTCTGACCGCGCTGGGGAGCCGCGGTAGAAGACGGCAGGCGCAGGCGTTTCTCATTGGCATAGCGGCGCTGTGCGCGGCCGCATCGGCAAATGCGACGCCGGGCACCGTCGCGTCGAAGCAGGCACAGGCACAGCAAGTGCTTGCGCAGATCCAGCAGATCGACGAGAGCATGGGCGCCGTGGTCGAGCAGTACAACCTTGCGAACGTCCGCCTGCAGAAGATCGAGACCGACCAGCGCGAGAACCGCAAGCAGCTGAAGGTCACGAAGGCGAACCTCAAGGTCGCACAGAAGTCGCTCGCGGCTCGGCTCGTCACCGCCTACACGAGCACGCAGGACGACACCACGTTGTCTCTGCTGCTCGGGTCCACGAGTTTCGAGGATCTGCTGAATAGGCTCGAGGCCGTCAATTCGACCTCCCAGCAGGACGCGAGCATCGTGCAGCAGGTGACTTCTTTCAAGGCCGCGGTCCAGCAGCATCGCGCTGAGCTCTCGAAGGCACACACGGAGCAGCAGGGCGTCGTTGCCGAGAAGGCCGCGCAGAAGCAGCGGATCCAGTCCCAGCTCGCCTCGCGCCGGCAGTTGCTCTCCTCCATCAAGGGTGAGATTCAGAGGTTCAAGGCCGCCGAGGCCGTACAGCAGCGACAGTTCGAGGCGGCGGCCCAGTCCCGGCTCTCGTCTGGAACTCAGATCGCGACGACGGAGGGCGTCGGGATCTCGGCGTCCACGCCGGAGGGCTCGACCGTCGCACCTCCGAACGTCCACGGCGGGGTGGTCGGAATCGCGATGCGCTACCTCGGCGTTCCGTACGTGTGGGGCGGTTCGACGCCGCGTGGCTTCGACTGCTCCGGCCTCGTCTCGTATGTGTTCGCCCAGATCGGCGTCTCGCTCCCGCACAGCTCGTATTCGCAGTTCGGTATGGGCACTGCGGTTTCGATCAGCCAGTTGCAGCCCGGCGACCTCGTGTTCTTCACCGGGGCCAGCCACGTCGGGATCTACATCGGCGGCGGACAGTTCATCCATGCGCCGCACACCGGCGACGTGGTCAAGATCTCTTCCCTCTCCGGCTACTACTCGTCGAACTTCGCCGGCGGCCGGCGCATCTAGCGCGCCGCGCGCAGCAGCGACAGCCAGAGCACGGCCGCGACCGCGAGGGGAAGTACCCACCACGCGGGAACTGACGTCGCCGCGAGCAGGGCGGTAATGCCGAAGGCGAGCAGGACGCCGACCGCCACGCGCCAGTCGTCGCCGACGATGAAGTCCCACCAGAACCTCGCGAAGCGCTTCATGCGAACACGAGCCTCCGCCGGCGCAGCATCGTGACGTAGCCGAGCGAGACGAGCAGGACGAACCCGAGCACGGCGGGCAGCGAGGCGTCGCCCCCGGGCCAGTCGACGCCGGCGCCTTCCGCGCCCCAGAAGATCCCGAACGTCGTGAGCATCACGCCGACCGCGAATGCGAGCGTGTTCTCGGGGACGCGGCTCAGCGGTTCGCGTACGAGGATCCCTGCCAGGACGACGAGGATCACGGCAGCGGCCGCGCCGATGGCGGCGAGCGGGATGCTTCCCTGCGTGCTTCCGAACGTCAGGACGATGAATGCGACCTCGAGCCCTTCGAGGAGAACCGCCTTGAAGCAGATCGTGAAGGCGTACCAGTCGAGCCCGGCGCGTTCCTCGTGCGGGGCGCTCGCGGCTTCCGCGCGCTCACGTTCGAAGACGTTCGCCTCGTTGCGGACGGCCTTCCAGCCACTCGCGCGCAGGATTGCCTTGCGCAGCCACTGAAGACCGAACACGAGCAGCAATCCGCCGACCACGAGGCGAAGCGTCTCGATTGGGATCACAGTCAGCGCCGGGCCGAGTGCCGCCACGATCGCCGCAAGGGCCAGAGTCGCAACGGCGGCACCGGTCAGGGCGGAGCGCCAGCCGCGGGTCAACCCGATCGCGAGCACGATCGTGAGCGCTTCGACGGTCTCCACGGCGCTCGCGAGGAACGACGACAGTACGAGAAAGACGTCGGTCAGGAGTAGAGCGCCTCGATCTCGCCGGCGAAGTGCTCCTGGCAGACGCGGCGCTTGAGCTTCAGCGTCGGTGTCACCTCGCCGTCCTCGGCCGTGAAGTCGCGGGGGAGGACCGTGAACCGCTTGATCTGTTCGAAGCGTGAAAGATCGCGGTTCACCTCGTCGACCGCGCGCTGGACCTCTGCCTCGGCGTCCTCGTGGGAAGCGTCCTCCACCAGGGTGATCAGGGCCGCGACGTAGGGACGGCGGTCGCCGACGACGAGCGCCTGCGAGATGATCGAGTGCGTCTTCAGCGCGTTCTCGAGATTCTGCGGGGCGACGTTCTTGCCGCCCGCGGTCACGAGGATGTCCTTCTTGCGGTCGGTGATCGTCAGGAAGCCGTCCTCGTCGAGAGTTCCCACGTCGCCCGAGCGCAGCCAGCCGTCGCCCGGAAGGATCTCGCGCGTCGCTTCCTCATCCTTGTAGTAGCCGTCGAAGATCGTCTCGGTCTCGATCAGCACCTCACCGTCGTCGGCGATCCGCAGCCGGACGCCCGGCAACGCAGGCCCGACCGTGCCGAACCGGTAGCTCGTCGGGCGGTTCACCGTCGCGGCCGTGGTGCACTCGGTGAGGCCGTACCCCTCGAGGATGAGGATGTCGAGGGCGTGGAAGAACTCGATGATTTCCTTCGCGAGCGGTGCACCTCCCGACACGCAGATACGGATCCGTCCGCCGAGCCGCTCCTTCACCTTCGAGTACACGAGCTTGTCGGCGATGCGGTGGCGCAGGGCCAGCCCTCGCGGAACCGGCTCGCCGGCCTGGCGCAGCCTGCTCACTTCACGACCGACGCGCAGCGCCCAGTCGATCAGCTTGCGCTTGACACCGGTCGCCTCGTCGAACTTCGCCGTGACGCCCGTGTGGACCTTTTCGTACACGCGCGGGACGCTCGGGAACACCGTTGGGCGCACGGCCGGCAGCGCTTCCGCGACTGCGTAAGGGTCGGGGCAAAAGGCAAGCGTGTAGCCGACGTGCGGGCTGTGCAGATGCATCAGCCGGCCGAAGTTGTGCGCCAGCGGGAGGAAGAGCAGCATCGTGTCGTCCATGACCGTGAAGTCGTCGATCTGCCGGATCTTGTCGGCCATCTCGTAGTAGTTGCGGTGCGTGATCATGCACGCCTTCGGCGGGCCGGTCGTCCCCGACGTGTAGATGTACGTAAAGAGGTCTTCCTCGCGGATCGTGGCCGCCGCCTCGGCAACGGCTCCGGGATGACTCTCGGCATAGGCACGCCCGCGAGCGCGCAGGTCATCCAGGTCGGCGAAGGTCAGAATGTGGTCCAGGTCGAGCCCTTCCAGCTTGCTCAGCTGCGACTCGTCTTCACACAGCACGCCGACGGCCTCCGAGTGCTCGACGACGTGCGCCGTGTCCTTCGGCGAGCTGTTCATATAGATCGGAGCGCCGACCGCGCCGACGAGGCCGAGCGCGAAATCGAACAGCACCCACTCGAGGCGGGTCGAGCCCAGGATCGAGAAGGCGTCGCCCTTCTTGACCCCGAGGGCGAGGAGCCCGTTCGCCAGCTCCTCGACGGCCTGGGCCGCCTCGTCCCACGAGACCTCGCGCCAGTCCTCGCCCTCCTGGATCAGGTAGGCCGGGCCCGGCCAGTGCCGCTCGACGGCGTCCTGCCACAGCCGGGCGATCGTCCGAGTCCCCGCCGCGGTGGTCGTGGTTGCCACCTTCCCATCGTAATTTGAGACGGCCATCCGGGCGCCGCCCTTGCAGGAAGGGACCTAGGTGAGGTCGAAACTGCCCGGTCCCTCTACAATTCGAAGGCGGCCATGCGCACTATCTGGAACGGATCGATTTCATTCGGACTGGTCAACATCCCCGTTGGCCTGGCCCTGGCGACGACGCCGAAGGCGAAGCAGTCCGACGTCAGCTTCCGGACGCTCCATCGGGAGTGCAAAACCCCGATCCGCCAGAAGCGCTGGTGCCCCACCCACGAGCGTGAGGTCGGACCCGACGAGATCGTCAAGGGCTGGGAGGTCGCGAAGGGCGAATTCGTCATCGTCGAGGACGCCGACCTCGAAGCGATCCAGCAGCACGACGACTCGCGCTCGATCGACATCACCCGGTTCGTTCCGCTCGATCAGGTCGATCCGGTCTACCTCGACCGGACGTACTACCTCGCGCCTGCTCAGGCCCCCGCCCAGCGCCGGCCGTACGTGCTCCTGCTCGAAGCGATGAAGGATTCGGAGATGGGGGCGATCGGCCGCTTCGTGCTGCGTGGCGCCGAATACTTCGCGCTCATCCGCCCGAAGGGCGAAGCACTGGTGCTCGAGACGCTCTTTCTCGCCGAGGACGTTCGCTCGCAGGCCGAGATCGAGGAGGCTGTCGCAGGCACCGAGGTGAAGAAGGCCGAGCTCGACCTCGCGCAACAGGTGATGCAGAGCCTCGTCGGCGAGTTCGATCCGTCGGAGCTCGTCAGCCAGTACCGCAGCGACCTGCGCCAGATGCTGGAGGC
>DATHGN010000154.1:0-9057 GCA_035317565.1 Gaiellaceae bacterium | reverse complement strand
GCCGCCGGAGCCGATGCTGATCAGCGCCTGCACCGTCTGGAAGCCTGCGCCCTGAGGATCCTTCCAGGGATCGATGAAGCTGAAGAGGCGCGCTCGACGATAGGGCTCGAACCAGATCGCGATCAGACCGAGCGCGACGGCAATGCCCGTGCCGGACGCGAGCGTCGCGGTGGGCGTCCCCGAGATCAGGAGCACCGCCAGCAGGACGATGACGAGCGAGATCGCCGTGCCCAGGTCGGGCTCCGCGAGAATCAGGATGCAGAAGACGCCGAGCAGAAGCCCGATCGGACGCCAGAGTTCGCGGAGCGACCGCGGCGCGGGGCGTTTGCAGAGATACGCCGCGGCCCAGACGGCGAGCGCGAGCTTCGCCAGCTCCGACGGCTGGAACGTCGCAGGGCCGAATTCGATCCAGCGCCTGGCGCCGTTGATGCGCGTGCCGATCACGAGCACCGCGAGACAGCCGCCGAGCGCCGTGAGCACGAGCGCAGGCGCGAGCAGCCGCAGTCGCCGGTAGTCGAATCGCGACGCAGCCATCATCAGGCCGACTCCGATCAGTGCGTACACGCCCTGCTTCTTGAGATACGACATCGGGTCGGTGCGCTCGAGCGCAGCCGGAGCGGACGTTGCGCTGTACACCATCACGAGGCCGAAGGCGACCAATCCGAGCGTGACGAGGACGAGGAGGTGCGACTCGATCTGCGTCTTGGCCTTCACCACAGTTCTCCGACGAGTCGGCGGAATGTCTCGCCGCGTTCCTCGTAATCGCGAAACTGGTCGAAGCTCGCGCACGCCGGCGAGAGCAGGACGACATCGCCCGGCTCAGCCTCGCCTGCTGCCGCGCCGACTGCGGTCGCGAGATCGCCGGACCGGCGGTACGGCCGTCCGGCCCGCCCGAGCGCGGTGGCCAGCTCTTCGGTCGCCTCACCGATCAGATCGACCGAGCGAAGCGACGGGGGCAAACCCTCGGCGAGCTCGTCGAACGACTCGCCCTTGAGCGAGCCACCGAGGATCAGCCGGATCGGCTGTCCTGCATACGCCGCGATGCCGCGACGCGCAGCAGCCGTGTTGGTGGCCTTCGAGTCGTTCACAAACCGGACGCCGTCGATGTCGCCGACGAGCTCGAGGCGGTGCTCGACGCCGGGGAACGTCCGCAAGGCCTCCGCGATCGCGTCCTCGTCCAGGCCCGCCGCCCGAGCAGCCGTGGTCGCCGCGGCAGCGTTCTCGCGGTTGTGCCTGCCCGGAATGAGGGGATCCGCCGGAAGCTCGTCGTCGGCGGAGAACTCGACACGGTCACCGCGTCCGGGAACGGCGCCGAAGCCACTCGGGACGACGGCCACATCGGCTTCGGTCTGGTTCTCGAAGATGCGGAGCTTGGCTTCGCGGTAGGCGTCGAACGTGCCGTGACGGTCGAGGTGATCCGGCTCGAGGTTGAGCAACACCCCGACGCGCGGGCGTAACCGATGGATGTCCTCGAGCTGGAAGCTCGACAGCTCGCACACGATCCAGGCGTCCCTGTCGAGTGCACCGTCGAAGCTCGTCAGCGAACGGCCGACGTTGCCCGCGACCGCGACCGGCCGACCGGCGGCACGGAACATCGCGCCGAGCAACTCGCTCGTCGTCGTCTTGCCGTTCGTGCCGGTGACGGCGATGAACGGGTTCCGCAGCAGGCGAAAGCCGAGCTCGACCTCGCTCCAGATCGGGATCCCACGCGCCCGTGCAGCCGCCGCCAGGGGTGACTCCCCGGGCACGCCCGGGCTCTTGATCAGCAGCTCGACGCCCTCCAGCAAACCTTCCTCCTCATTCCCCGGGTGGACTTCGACGCCGGCTTCGGCAAGCCTGCCGGTCTCGACGTCGGCCGCCCGGTCGGCGGCGACTGTCGGCACGCCACGCCGGGCCAGCGCGAGCGCGGCGGACTGGCCGGAGCGGGCGAGCCCCAGCACGAGCGCCCGGCGCGGAAGCTTCACGGCTTACGCGCGTCGAGAGAGGGACCGTGGTCGTCGGAGACGACGGCCACGTCGACAAATCCGGCTTCTGTGAGCATGCCTCCGCTTAAGTTCAACGCCGACTCGATGGAGCCTCCGACCGACACCTGCCCGCCCGGTCGAAGCACACGAAAGAACTCCGACGACGACGATGCGTCCGGTGGGCTCATCGTCCGCACGGCGTCGACGCTCTCGTCCGGAAGCGGCAACACCTCCGACTCCCCCACGAGGTAGGTCACATCCGGCTCCACCGACGCGTGCCTGAGGCGCTCGAGCGTGTCGACGGACCGGTCGACGACGACAACGTCACCGTCAGGAGCAACCTCGGCGGCAAGCACGGCAATGAGCTCGGCCTCCGCGCCGATGACGACGACGATGTCGCCCGGCTCGCTCAGCGTCGGAAGAAGGTGAAGTCACGGTAGAAGAGCGCGAAGCCGATGGCGCAGAGGATGGCAGTCACGATCCAGAAGCGCACCATGATCTTTGTCTCGGACCACGCCTTCATCTGGAAGTGGTAGTGGATCGGCGCCATCAGGAACACACGCCGGCCGTAGTACTTGAACGAGATGACTTGCACGATCACAGACAGTGCCTCGATCGCGAAGATCCCGCCGATGAACAGGAGCAAAAAGATCGTCTGAGTGAAGATCGCCATCGCGGCGAGGGCGCCTCCGATCGCCATCGCCCCGGTGTCGCCCATGATCACCTCGGCAGGAAAGGCGTTGTACCAGAGGAAGCCGATCGTGGCCCCGATCAGCGCCGCGCCGACGATCGCCAGATCGAGTCTGCTGTCGAAGCGTCCGCCGGGGTTGCCCGAGCGGATGTAGGTGACCACGGAGATCGCGGTGAACGTGAGCATCGCGATGATCCCCGTCCCGGCTGCGAGCCCGTCGAGGCCGTCCGTGAGGTTGACCCCGTTCGTGGTGCCGGCGATCACGAGGAACAACAGGACGTACCAGCCCCACGACAGCTGGACGTTCCAGTGCGCGATGGGGATGAACACGCTCGTCGGCAGCTGCTGGTGTTCCGCTGCGAAGCCGACGCCGACGGTGATCAACGCGAGGCCGAGCATCTTCCAGCGCCCGCGCAACCCGAGCGACCGGCGGTGCGTGAGCTTGATGAAGTCGTCGAGGAACCCGATCGCGCCGCAGCCGAGCGTGACGAAGAGGACAGTTAGCGCAGGAACCTTGTACTTCGACACCGCGAGAAACGCGCCGGTGGCGACGACGAGGATCAGTAGGCCGCCCATCGTCGGGGTTCCCTGCTTGACGCGGTGCGCCTCCGGCAGCTCCTCGCGGATGTGCTGGCCGAACTCGTTCCGTCGCAGGAACTCGATGAACTTGGGGCCGAGGAGGATCGAGACGATCATCGCGACGACGCCCGCGGCTAGGACGCGGATCACGCTGTTGGGATCTTTGTGAGTGCTTCTGCCACAGCTTCGAGACCGACGGCCCGGGATGCTTTCACGAGGACGGCGTCGCCGGGACGGACGAGCTCGTCCACCTGGCGCAGCGCATCGTGGACGTTCGCCACCCAGCGTCCGGAAACGCCGCCGTCAAGGTACCCGCGCGAGAGCTCGCCGACGGCCAGGAGCTCGTCCACGCCCAGCTCGGCGGCAGCCTCGCCGACTTCCCGGTGGTACTGCGGCCCGGTTCTCCCGAGCTCGGCCATGTCGCCCAGGATTGCGACCCGCCGCCGCGGTCCGGCTCGTTCCACGAGATACGAGAGGGCGGCGCGCATCGAGACGGGGTTCGCGTTGTACGCGTCGTTGATCAGCAGCCCACCGCCCGGGAGCTCGTCCTCTTCCCCACGCCAGCGTGCGAAGTCGACCTCGACAGTTTCCGGGCGCGGCAAGTCCAGCGTGTCGAGAGCGGCAAGCGCCGTCGCTGCGTTCTGCACCTGGTGCCGAGCGGTGAAGTTGAAGCTGACACGACCGACGACCGTGCGACCGTCGACGCGCTCCGCAGCAGGCTCGCCGATTCTCACGACGTCGATGTCGTCTCGCGCGACCGGGAAATCGGTCGGAACGATCGCCGTCCCACCCGGCGGAAGCGCTGCGATCAACTCCCCCTTCGCCCGGGCAACGCCTTCGAGTGAGTCGACGAGCTCGAGATGCACCGGCCCGACGTTCGTCACCGCCCCGATCTCCGGGCGAGCGATCGCGGCGAGCTCGGCGATCTGGCCGAAGCCCCGCATTGCGAGCTCGAGAATGCAGACCTGAGTGTCTTCTTCGAGCCGGCAGAGCGTGAGCGGCACGCCGATCTCGTTGTTGTAGCTGGCCTCGGCGGCGATCGTCCTCGCTAGCGGCGTGCAGAGGGCGGCCAGGATGTCCTTCGTCGAAGTCTTCCCCATCGACCCTGTGATCGCGACGACGCGTGCCGAGCTCAGTTCGCGAACGGCGCCACCCAGGCGTGCCAGCGCAGCGAAAGCGTCGTCGGGCACGAGCGTCGCAACCGCGCCGTTGGCCAAAGCGTCATCGAGGAAGTCCGTGCCCTTGCCGAGGGCGACGAAGAGGTCTCCCGGAACGATGCGCCGCGAATCGACCTGCACACCGGTGATGCGGTCCGCGCGCACCTCGACACGCCCCAGGCCCTCGAGCAACGTGGCTTCGAGCGCGATCACGCTGGAGCCCTCAGCGCGCGCAGCGCGTCGCGTGCGACCTCACGGTCGTCGAAGGGGAGCTTGGTGCCTGCGATCTCCTGGCCCTGCTCGTGACCCTTGCCCGCGATCACTACGACGTCGCCCGCTCGTGCCGACTCGAGCGCCCGCTCGATCGCGCGGCGCCGGTCGAGCTCGATGTCGAGCTCAAGGCCTCCGGCAACCTCGGACGCGATCGCGGCAGGATCCTCGCTGCGCGGATTGTCGGAGGTGACGAGCGCGACGTCGGCGAGGTCGGAAACCACCTGACCCATCAGCGGACGCTTGGAGCGGTCTCGGTCCCCGCCGGCGCCGAAGACGCAGATCACGCGGCCGCGGTCGAGCTCGCGCGCAGACCGCAGCGCTGTCTCGAGCGCGCCAGGCGTGTGCGCATAGTCGACGAGGACGGTGAACGGCTGACCTTCGTCGACGCGCTCGAAGCGTCCAGGAACCCGGTCGAGCGCCTCGAGTCCTTCTCTGATCGTCTCGTCGTCGACCCCCAGCGCGCGTGCCGCGGCCGCCGCGGCCAGAGCGTTCTCCACGTTGAAGCGCCCCTGCAGCTTGAGCCTTACCGCGCCGAGCCCGTCGTCCGGCCGGAAGGTGATCGCGCCGGGAAGCTCAGGGGCGAGGCGCGCACCGTACTCGTCACCGACGTTGATCACGGCCCGTGCCGCCTGGGCGAACAGTCGCCGCTTCGACTCGAAGTACTCCTCCATCGTCCCGTGGAAGTCGAGGTGATCCTGGGTCAGGTTCGTGAAAACGAGGACCGCGAAGCGCGTCCCCTCCAGCCGTCCCTTCGACGACGCCATCGACGTCGCCTCCATCACGCAGACGCGATTCCCCGCAGCGAGCATCTGACGGAAGAGGCGCTGCAGGTCGATCGACTCCGGTGTGTTGAGGCCGACCTCGCGCACATCGTCACCGACGCGCCGCTCGACGTTGGTCAGCAGGCCAGGCTGCTTGCCGGCCGCGGCGAGAATCGACGTCAGGAGATACGCGGTGGTCGTCTTCCCGTTCGTGCCCGTGACCGCCGCGACCGGCAGCTCGGCCGTCGGGTCTCCGAAGAACTCGACAGCCGCCTGCGGCATCGCGGCCCGCACGCTCGGCACGACCAGCTGTGGGACTTCGAGGTCGAGTGGGCGCTCGACGGCGAGCGCGACGGCCCCTTGCTCGACCGCCGCCGCCGCGAAGTCGTGGCCGTCGGCCTTCTCCCCCGGGATGCAAAAGAACAGCGAGTCACGCGGCACCTCCCGCGCGTCGTACGCCAGCTCGCGGATCTCGGGAGCACCGCCTCCAACGACGTCGGTCGGAGCCAGCGCTGCGATGAGCCGCTCCAGCTGCATATCGCCGGTCAAGTCTAGTGTGGGCAGCCTACGGCGCAGGATCTATTAGGTACACGCGCGGAAAGCGGCTAGTGCGCGGGGGCGGCGTCGGGCGGGACCTCCAGGTACTGGAGGTCGAAGCGCGCGATCTGCTGGAAGGCGGGAGCGGCGACGACACCGCCCCAGATTGCGCCGCGCGGCTCGTCGACCGTGACCAGGATGACGAAGCGAGGCCGCGACGCGGGGACGATGCCGACGAAGGAGGCGACGTACCGGCCGGTGGCGTACCCACCGCTCGCATCCGGCTTCTGTGCCGTGCCCGTCTTCCCGGCGACCTGGTAGCCCGGCATCGCTGCGTACGTACCCGTGCCCTCGGCGACGACGTCCTTGAGCATCATCATCAGCTGCTTCGCGATCCGCGGTGCGACCAGGCGTCGGTGGTTGAGAGACGGCCGTCCGCCGCCCGCGACGTGGTCCACGAGGTGCGGACGGGACCACACGCCCCGGTTTGCGATCGCCGCGTAGGCGGCAGCCATCTGCACCGGCGTCACGGCGATCCCCTGGCCGATCGGCACGTTCCCGATCGTCGAGCCGGACCACTTGTCCGGCGGCAAGACGATGCCCGGGCTCTCACCCGGGAAGTCTACGCCGGTCGTCCGGCCAAAGCCGAACTTGGAGATCCACGACGACAACCGCGTGCGCCCGAGCATCTCGGCAAGCGTGATCGCACCGATGTTCGACGAGTGCGCAAGGATCTGCGCGACGGAGTAGTTCACCGTTCCGCGCTCCTCGGCATCGTGGATGACGCGATCGGCGACGTGCAGCTGATACGGCAGGGTGAAGCGCGTCGTCGGCGAGACGATCCGCTCCGAGAGCGCGCCTGCGACGGTCATCAGCTTGAACGTCGATCCCGGCTCGTACGTGTCGGTGATCGTACGGTTGCGTTGCAGGTCGCTCGGCACGGAGGGGAAGCGGTTCGCGTCGTAGCCGGGCTGGGTGGCCATCGCGAGGATGGCGCCGGTGCGCGGGTCGAGCACGATCGCACTCGCGCTCTTCGCGCTCCACTTGTGAACCGTCTCGCGCAGCACCTCCTCTGCGTTCGCCTGGATGCTGTGGTCGAGTGTCAGGTAGACGTTCTTGCCCGGAATCTCGGGCTGTTCGTTCTGGACGTCGATGACCTGACCGCCCGGATCCTTGACGACCGTCTCCTTGCCGGCACGGCCCGCGAGCTCCTTGTCGAACTGGAGCTCGAGACCCGAGAGACCGTTACCGTCCGTCCCGACGTAGCCGAGGACCTGTGCGGCCACCGATCGCTGCGGGTAGTTCCGGCGTTCCTCCGGATAGAAGCCGAAGCCCGGCAGCTTCAGGCGCTGAAGCGCGGCCGCCTGAGCCGGGTCCGCCTGGCGCGCGACGTAGACGAAGCCCTTCGTGCGGTCGGCAAGGATCGGATACAGACGGTTCGCGTCGACGCCGAGTGTGCGCTCGACGGCAAGGGCCGCACGTCGCGGGTCCACGATCTGCATCGGGTTGGCGTAGACCGTCGTCGCCCGTTCGCCGAGTGCGAGCTCGAGACCGACCCGGTCATAGATCGTGCCGCGACCGGCAGGAAGCGTCACGGATTCGCGGTGTTGCGTGCTTCCGAGTGCCGACAGCGATTCCGCGCGCACAGACTGAAGCCAGGTCGCACGCAACAGAAGTCCTGCGAAGGCGAAGAAGAGCACCCCCAGAAAGACCCTGATCCGCCTGTTGACGTGGCGGTTCACCGACACCGCCTACTTGGGGAGCTTGAAGTAGGTCGTCTGGTCGGAGGTCGCCTGCTGCCAGCCCAGTCGCTTGGCAGCAAGCTTCTGGATGCGCGGCGCCGATGCGGCACTCGACAGCTGCGACGAGAGCTGCGCATTCTGGGCTTTGAGGTCGGCCCGCTCGCTACCCAGATGGTCGAGCTTCATGTTGAGCCGCAGCACGGCGACGTTCGTCGCGACGACGCCGGCCAGCAGCGCGCCGACGATCGCGATCGACAGCACGCCGCCCGTGACGCGGCGCTCCCGTTTGACGGCGCGCGGCTTCGGACGCGGTGGGGCGACAACCGCTTCTTCGGCTCTGGCGGCGGCCCAGGTCGCCATGGCTAAGTCTTGACTCCAACCCGTAGTCGCGCCGAAGAAGAGCGCGGGTTCGCAGCCGTCTCTGCTGCACTCGGTCGAATCGCTTTCCTGGAGGTCGAGCGCAGCTCGGGCGTCTTGCCGCAGATGCAGACAGGGAAGTCGGGCGGGCATTCGCAGCCTCGCTCCCGGTCCCGCATGAAGCGTTTGACGATCCGATCCTCGAGCGAGTGGAAGCTGATCACGGCCAGCCTGCCTCCGGGTCGCAGCATCGCGAAGGCCGAGGGCAAGGCGGCCTCGAGCGCCCCGAGCTCGTCGTTCACGGCGATGCGCAGCGCCTGGAACACCCGCTTGGCGGGATGCCCGTCACCGAAGCGTGCGGGCGCAGGGATCGCAGCCTTGATCACTTCGACCAGATCACTCGTCCGCTCGAAGGGCTGCTCCTTCCGCCGGCGCACGATCGCCTTCGCGATCTGGCGCGCATAGCGCTCTTCGCCGTAACGCTTGAAGATCGTCGCGAGGTCACGCTCCGCCGCCTCGTTGACGATGCCGGCGGCGGTCACGTCCGCGGACGGATCCATCCGCATGTCGAGCGGCGCGTCCGCGATGTACGAGAAGCCGCGTTCGGGCCGGTCGATCTGCATCGACGAGACACCGAGATCGAGGAGGATCGCGTCCGCCTCGACGCCGTTGTCCGCGAGCTGCTCCAGCACGACGGAGAAGTCCCCGCGCAGGAAACGAGTCTGTGCTGCCACCTGCTTCGCCACGCGATCGAAGTACGCACGAGCGCCGGGATCGCGATCAATGGCGATCAACTTGCCCTTTCCCTGAAGGTCGGCCGCGAGCAGCGCCGCATGACCTCCCGCGCCGAAGGTGGCGTCCACGACGGTCTCGCCTGGGCGGACCGCAAGGAGCTCGCGCACCTCGCCGGCGAGAACGGGGACGTGATCAGTCGCGCTTGTCTGCAAGACGTTCGGCAACATCCTCCGCACTCCCTTCGACTTCTGCCAGCTCTTT
>DATHGN010000153.1:0-24414 GCA_035317565.1 Gaiellaceae bacterium | reverse complement strand
GAATCGCTGCCGGCGGTCTCCTTTCTGTGCCACTTTCCGTCGGCTTTCGCCGCCTGGGTCGCCCCAGCGTCCTGCCCTTCGGTGTCCGGACTTTCCTCGAGCCGTGAGGCCCGCGGTCACCCGGCCTGCGTATCGAATTGTAGCTGCGCTTTCTCGCCCTCGATACCGGCGCGCAGGCATGCGTTGCACTCCGGGCAGGTGATCATCCCGCCGGCGTGCAGTACGAACTCGCCGCAGACGAGGCACTCGAGGCTGGCGCCTCGGAGCAGCGCTTGCAGCTCCTGTTCGAGCGTCCGGTGAAGGGGAGCAACCGAAGTCACAGCGAGCGGAACACTCCCGTGACGCGGCCGAGGATCTGCACGTGTGCCGAGTAGATCGGCTCGAGGGCGTCGTTCTCCGGCTGCAGCCGGACCCGGCCCGACTCGCGGAAGAAGCGCTTGACGGTCGCCTCGTCGGCCGACTCGTCGTCACCGGCGAGCGCGACGACGATCTCGCCGTTGCGGGCGTCCTGCGCCCGCTGCACGACGACGATGTCCCCGTCGAGGATGCCAGCGTTGATCATGGAGTCGCCCTTGACGCGCAGGAGGAAGTCTCCGTGCAGCGTCTCGGGAACCGCGAGGTGGTCTTCGATGTCCTGCTCTGCAAGCAGCGGCCCGCCGGCCGCGATCTGACCGAGCAGGGGCAGCTTGTCGAGCGTCGCGGCGGGCGCCTCTCGGCGCTCGCGGCCGACCAGCTCGACGGCCCGCGGCTTCGTCGGGTCCCGCTTGAGCAGCCCGGCGCGCTCGAGGTTGGCCAGGTGGGCATGCACCGTCGAAGGCGAGGCCAGCCCGACCGCCTCGCCGATCTCCCGCACGGTGGGCGGGTAGCCATGCGCGTCGACGTAATCGACGAGGAAGTCCCAGATCTCCTGTTGTCGTCCCGTCAGCATTTCCGCCTCCAAGGGTGGGGGTCTCGGTCGAACGTGTGTTCGCCACCAGACTAGAGACTCCTGCGGACGGTGTCAAAGGCCGTGTCCCAGGGACTGTCCCTGGCACATGTCCGGAACGACAAAGGCGGCCCGTCGGCCGCCTGGGTCATGCGCTGGAGAGGACTTGAACCTCCACGGCCTTTTAAGGCCACTAGGCCCTCAACCTAGCGCGTCTACCAATTCCGCCACCAGCGCTCGAGGGAGGGAGAAGTGTAGCGGTGGTCTGGCGACAAGTCGTTCTGATTAAAGTCCTCCGCCGATGCGTGATCTTTGTGCAGCCGCGGTCGATGCGGCGACCGGGGCTGGTGCCGAGTACGCCGATGCACGCGTGGTCGCCAAGCGCAACCAGTTCGTGGCAACGAAGAACGGAAGAGTCGAGCGGCTCGCGGACTCGGACAGCGAGGGGATCGGCGTCCGCGTCCTCGTGAACGGCGCGTGGGGCTTCGCGTGCGACCGCCGACTCTCCGGCGAAGGCGCTCGCGAGGCGGCGCTTCGGGCTTGCACCTTCGCGCGCGCTTCCGGCGGTCGGCATTCGAGACAGCTCGCGCCGGTCGCGCCCGCGAGCGCGACGCACCGCACATCCGTCGAGCGCGACCCGTTCGAGGTCTCGCTGGACGAGAAGGTCGCGCAATGCCTCGCGGCGGACGAAGGATTGGCCGGGCCGGACATCGTCGTTCGCCAGGCGATGGTGCGGGCGCAGAGAGAGCACAAGCTCCTCCTCACCTCCGAGGGCACCGAGGTCGAGCAGGAGCTGATCGAGTGCGGCGCCGGGATCGAATGCGCGGCCGCACGCGACGGCGTTTTCCAGATGCGCAGCTACCCAAGCGCGCATGTCGGCTCGAGCTGTCAGAGCGGCTGGGAGTACGTCGACGGGCTCGACCTCAGCGGCGAAGCACCGCGTGTCGCAGAGCAGGCCGCCGCCCTCGTGCGAGCAGACGTGTGCCCGAGCGGCGTGATGACGGTCGTCCTCGATGGCGACCAGGTTGCCCTGCAGGTGCACGAGTCGGTCGGCCATCCGACCGAGCTCGACCGCGTGTACGGCAGCGAGGCCTCGTACGCCGGAACGAGCTTCCTGAAGGCCGATGATCTCGGCTCGCTGCGGTACGGCTCAGACCTCATGAACGTCACCGCAGATCCGACGACTGCCGGCGGGCTCGGCAGCTTCGCGTTCGACGACGAGGGCGTCCCTGCCGAGCGAACGGCGGTCGTCGAGGGCGGCTTGCTCACCGGCTTCCTCACCTCACGGGAGACGGCGGCGCGGATCGGCGCCGGAAACGGCGGCTCGATGCGCGCGGACGGCTGGAACCGCATGCCGCTCGTTCGCATGACGAACCTTCACCTCGAGCCCGGCAGCGGAACACTCGACGACCTGCTCACCGACGTCAGCGACGGCGTGTACATGGAGACGAACCGCAGCTGGTCGATCGACGACAAGCGGCTCAACTTCCAGTTCGGCACTCAGATCGCGTGGGAGATCAAGTCCGGCAAGCTCGGACGCATGCTGCGAGACGCGACGTACACGGGAATCACGCCGAAGTTCTGGGGCTCGCTCGACGCGATCGCCGGACGCGACTCGTGGCGCCTGTACGGCTTGACGAACTGCGGTAAAGGCCAGCCTGGTCAAAGCGCGCACGTTTCGCACGGCGCGGCACCGGCACGATTCCTGGACGTGCAGGTCGGAGTTCGCTCTTGAAGGCGATCGACGTGGCAAGAGCCGCGCTCGAGGTCGTCGACGGAGAAGCGGAAGCGGTTGCGCACGTCGAGCACTCCGGGCTCGCGCGATTCGCCGGCTCGGAGGTGCACCAGCCGACGTTGATCGAGAACGCGATGGTCACGCTCCGTGTGGTGCAGGACACTCGAGTCGGCGTCGCGACGACGAACAAGATCGATGCGGACGGGCTCGCCGAGGTCGCCGAACGCGCCCGCGCCGCTGCTCGGAGCGCACCGCCCGACGACGCCTTTCCGGGCCTGGCGCCGCCCGCGGACACACCGAAGGTCGAAGGGTTCGACGAGGACACCGCGCGGCTCGGGCCCGAGGAACAGGCCAAGCGGGCGGATGCCGCAATCGAGGCGGGCGGCGAGGTTCCGGTCTACGGCTTCTTCACGAGTGCGAAGTCGGAGCTCGCCGTTGCGTCGTCCACCGGACTATCCGTCCAGCAACGCATGACTGACGCCACCGCGCTCGTCGTCGCCGCCGACGAAAGCGGATCCGGATACGCCGAGCAGACCGCCTGGCGCGCAGGCGGGATCGATCCCGCACTCGTCGCGCAGGAGGCCGCCGAGAAAGCACGACGAACCAAAGGCGGAGGGGAGATCGAGCCCGGCGTGTATCGCGCCGTCCTGGAGCCGTATGCGTTCGCCGACCTCCTCGACTACTTCTCGCACGACTCCTTCGGTGCAGTCGGGCTGCTCGAGGAGCGCAGCTACTTCGCGGGGCGCCTCGGCGAGAAGGTCTTCGACGAGAAGATCTCGATCACCGACGACGCGCTCGATCCACGGGGGCTGCCGAAGGCATTCGACTTCGAAGGGACGCCGAAGCGGCGTGTGGAGCTTGTCGAGCAAGGCGTCGCCCGCGGAGTCGTCTGGGACCGCACGACGGCAGCCCAGGCGAAGAACGGCGCGCGGTCCACCGGCCACGCACCTCCCGCAGAGCTGCGCGACTGGGGCCCGTTGCCCTCCGCACTCTCCGTGTCGCCCGGGGACGCCGAATCGGTGGAGGAGCTCGCGCAGCTCGTCGGCGACGGTCTCTACATCACGCGTCTGCACTATCTCGGGGTCGTTCATCCGCGCGAGGGGGTCATCACCGGCATGACGCGCGACGGGACGTTCCGCATTCGCGACGGCAAGATTGCGGAGCCGCTCGTCAATCTGCGCTTCACGGTCGCCGTCCCCGATTTCCTCCGCGACGTGCTCGGGCTCACCAGCAGGGCCGCGCTCGTCAACTCGCAGAACTTCTACGGCGAGCGTTACCCCTACGGCGTGCTTACGCCGGCGATCGCGTCGGAGCGCTTTGCGGTCACCGGGGTCGGCTCGAAGCCAGGGATTTGACCACCGAGTAGTCGACGCTCCCGAGGATGTCTTCTCGCCAGCCTTCCAGGCGTGGCGAGACGAGGCGCGCATCGACGACCCAGGCGATCGGTATCGCTGAGGCGCGGCGGCGCATCTGATCGTCAAGGCGTTGCAACCAGGGGCGCTGGCTTGTTGCGCGCAACGCGCCTAGGAGCAACTGGCGCGAACCAAGTTCGTACCTCAGCACGAGCTCGGCCGGAATCGCCTCTTCCTGCGGATAGGCGGCGATTGTCCGCGCGATGCCCGCATTCGGCTTTGCTTCGGGTCCGCTGCGCAACAGGATCGGACCGAGGCCGAGATCGCGCCACTGTGCGTACAGAAGCCTTGCTCCTTCTCGCAGCGCCGGGTCCGGCGGCACGAAGAACCAGAGCGGCAGCTTCCGAAGCGACGGAATCGCATCCACGGCGCGGCGGAAGTCTGCAGGTCGAGCCTGTTCGCCACCGAGGAATCCGTAAGCGGCCGAGCCCTCGAGCTCCGGGATCAACTGCTCATAGTCCTGGCGGTTCGCGGTCTCCCAATACACGCGGCGGAGGTGCTCGCTCCAGCCGCCGATGTCGGCGTGGTCGATGGCAAGCAGAGTCCGTGCCCGGACGGTCGCACGAAGCTGCGAGTCGGCCTTGGCGGCGACGATGTCACCGACCGGGACCGGAGCCTCATCGAGCTGGCCCCGTTCGAACTTCCGCATCGCCGCAAGCGCCGGCAGCCGTTGAACCCGCAGCGTCAGTCCCTCTCGGCGCAGAACGACAAGGCGCTGCGAGCCACTCACGAGCCTGAACGGCCCTGGGACGAATCGCGGCGCCGCTCCGACGACCGTCAGTGCGTACGGAAAGCGCCGCCAGGGATAAGCGAGCCGTACGTCCAGTCTCGCGGCCGACGGTGCCGAGACCACCGCGTGGGCGAAGAGCCAGCGCGCAGGTGCGCCGTGAAGCTGCTTGACCCGTCGCAGGGCGGCAGCGATCGACGGAGCCGAACGGCAGGTGAAGCTCCAGCGTCGGAAGTCGTCCGATGCTGTCCACGCGGTGCAAAGACCGGGCACGACCGCGCCGGTCGACGGGTCAGTGCGAAGCGGCGTCGAGTAGAGAGCCCGCGCCAACGTCAACTCGTCGCGTCCAGCAGCAAGCGCCGGATCGAGCGGCCAGCGAAAATCGCTCAGCGCGATCCGCACGACGTTCGGGGTCCCTACCGCACGCAGCGCTGACGAAGCAGGGACCGCCTGATCGGAACCGCAGCCGGCTGCGACGAGCGCGACAGCCGCGCAGAAAGCCGCTACTTCAGGGCGTGGAAGAGGGCGATGCAGTTCGCTACGAAGAGGATCGCGACGACGACCGTGAGCCGCGTCAGGTTGCGCTCGACGATATGCGTGCCTCCCTGCGATGCCGGCGTGAAGCCCATCCCGCCGAGCCCGGCGTCCCTCCCCGAGTGCATGAGAATCAGGCCGCAGAGGGAGATGCAGAGCAGTACCTGGATGACCGCGAGCGCCTGAAGCATGGCGCGGCCAGGGTATCAGCGGGGAACGACTTCCAAGATCGCGTCGATCAGCTCCGCGGCAATGCGGTCCTTCGTTACGTAGCCGGCGGCGCCGGCCTCGCGCGCCTGGTCGACGTCGGTACGTGAGTTCGAGCCGGTCAGCATCAGGACGCACGCCTGCGGCTTCTGCTTTCGGATCTGCTTCGTCGCCTGGAACCCGTCCATGATCGGCATCGCGATGTCCATCAGGGTCACGTCAGGGTCGAGGTTCAGCGCCAGCTGGACCGCCTCCGCACCGTCTCCGGCGTGCCCGATGACCTCGAGCCGGTCGTCGCTGGCGAGGATGGCTTCGAGCGCTTGGCCGAACAGCCGGTGGTCGTCGGCGATGAGCACATGGATCCTGTCCGGAACGTTGACGGCTGCCTCCACGACTGTCCCTCCGAAATGTGACCGGTTAAGGGCGATTTGTGAAGGGGACCGGACCTGAAATCTGCTGATTAGCATGTCGGACATGAAGGCTGAGATACCTCCGGTGAGCGCGGACGCCGCGCGGGCAAAGATCCAGAAGCTCCTGGTCACGGGCGACAACCGCCTCAAGCAAGGGGTCGATCCGGCCAAGGCGAGGCAGAGCTACGAGCAGGCCCTCGAGGCTGCGCAAGCAGCCGGCCTCGAGGATGCGATCCGGCCGCTCGTCGAGATCAGGCTTGCGGACCTCGAGCGGCTCGCTCGAGAATCGCCTCCACCTTCTCCGCCTGACGCCTGACGTCGTGCTCCTCGGCAGCGACTCGTGCTGCCGGGTTCGGACAAGGGAGCGCGGCCGCGGTCCGAAGCGCCTCGACCAGAGCATCCTCGTCCGCGGGATCGACGAGCACGCCCGCCTCAGGCGGGACGAACTCCGGCGGGCCGCCGATCCTCGTCGCGACCACCGAACGGCCGACTGCCATCGCCTCGAGCAGGGCCTGGCCGAACGGCTCGATCAGGCTCGGCTGCACAACGACGTGCGCGGCGGCGATCTCGGCGGGAACACGGTCATAGGAAACTCGCCCGACGAGCTCGATCCCGGACCGGCCCTCGAGCTGCGGACGCAAAGGGCCGTCGCCCACGAACGTGAGCGTCCCTTCCCCGAGCCGCTCGAACGCGGAGGCGAGTCGGAGCACGTTCTTGCGCTGGATCAACGAAGCGATGCAGAGATAGCGCGTCGGGCCCGCAGGTGCCGGCTGCACCGCGAAGCGTTCGAGATCGACACCGGAGTCGACCACATCGATCTTGCCGCGCGCCTCCGGGACCTTCGCCTCGAGCTCGCGTCGCAAGTAGTCGGACACCGCGATGATCGACGCAGCTCGGCGCACGACGAGCCTGGTCGCAGCGCCGATGCCGGGCATCCAACCAACGTTGCGGACGTCGCGGCCGTGCGCGGTCACGACAAGCGGAGCGCCACCGGCGATCGCGCCAATCAGCCCCGTCGGGAAGAGGAAGTGCGCGTACACGACGTCGGGCTGGAAACGCCGCGATGCGGCTGCAGTCGCGCGCGCGAGGCGCAGGTACTTCTGCTTGCCGCCGCCGCGCCGGTCGAGCACCGCGCGCTGGACCTCGTGGCCGCGGGCAACGAGCTGCTCCTCCAGCCCGCGCACGAACACGCCCAGGTCAGGATCCAGGGGGCCCGGATACATCTGCGAGACGAGCAGGATCCTCATCGCCAGATAGGTTGAGCGTCGTGTCGAGCCCGGCTTCGATCATCCATGTCTCCGAGCTTACGAAGATCTTCAAGGTGCCCGAGCGCGAGGCAGGCCTACGCGCGGCCGCCAAGAGCCTCGTACGCCGCAAGAACCGTGAGGTGAGTGCCGTCGACGGCATCTCGTTCGACATCGCGCCGGGCGAGGTCGTCGGCTTTCTCGGCCCGAACGGCGCGGGCAAGACGACGACCCTGAAGATGCTCGCCGGCTTGCTCTATCCCTCGAGCGGCGAAGCCCGCGTGCTCGGTCACGTGCCGTCACGCCGGGAGCGCGACTACCTCCGCCGGATGACGATGGTGATGGGAAACCGCAACCAGCTGCAGTGGGACATCCCGGCCCTCGATTCCTTCGAGCTCAACCGCGCCATCTACCGCCTGCGGCGCGAGGATTTTCTCGAGATGCGCGACGAGCTGATCGAGCTGCTCGACGTCGGCGATCTGGTGCGCAAGCCCGTCCGCAACCTCTCGCTTGGCGAGCGGATGAAGGTCGAGATCGTCGCTGCACTGCTGCACCGCCCACAAGTGCTGTTTCTCGACGAGCCGACGATCGGCCTCGACGTGACGATGCAGAAACGGATCCGCACCTTCGTCGCGGAGTACAACCGCCGCCACGGCGCGACCGTCCTCCTGACGAGCCACTACATGGCCGATGTCGAAGCGCTGTGCAAGCGCGTGATCGTGATCCACCACGGCCGGATCCTCTTCGACGGCGCGCTTTCGAGCCTCGGCGACCAGTTCGCCGCCTACAAGACCATCGGCGTCGTGCTCGAGAACGGGAACGCCGCGTTGGACGAGTACGGCGAGGTGATCCACCGCGAAGACGGCCGCGTGACCCTACGTGTCCCGAAGGCGGAGACGTCGCGCGTGGCTGCACGCCTGCTCGCCGATCACGACATCCTCGACCTCACGATCGAGGAGCCGCCGATCGAAGACGTCATCGAGCTCGTCTTCGCACAAGAGCGATGAGCATCGAAGCCGCGGAACTACCCGTCGCGCAACTGCGGGAGGAAGGACGCTGGCGCTCGCTGCTCGACTTCTACGTAACGACCATGCGCACGGCTGTCGCCGAGCAGCTGCAGTACCGCGTCACGAACTACTTCTACATGCTGGGGATGATCGCCGAGCCGGTGATCCAGCTGGTGGTGTGGTCGACGATCGCCAACCAGCACGGCGGGTCGGTCAACGGAATCACCGCGGGGGAGTTCGCGGCGTACTACATCGTCTGGACGCTCGTTCGCAACATGAACATCGTCTTCGGAGCGCCGTTCTGGGAGTACCGCATTCGCGAGGGTCAACTCTCGGGGCAGCTCCTACGGCCCATGCACATCCTTCACTACGACCTCGCCTATTTCGCCGGCTGGAAGTTCGTGGTGGTGGGCCTCTGGGTGCCGATTGCGATCGGCCTATCGCTCGTGTTCCATCCGGACCTGCATCCGACCGCGCTCGAGATCGTCGTCTTCATCTTCGCGATCTGGGGCGCCTATCTGATCCGCAGCATGTTCCAGGGCGTGATCGGGATGCTGAACTTCTGGACGACGAGGGGCGCCGCCGTGTTCGACCTCTACATGGCGACGGAGATGCTGCTCTCCGGCCGCCTCGTCCCGCTGCAATTGATGCCCGGCTGGGTCCAGACACTGGCGAACTTCCTGCCGTTCAAGTGGACCTTCGGCTTTCCGATCGAGGCGCTCGTCGGGCACATGTCCCCCGCCTCGCTCATGCTCGGACTCGGCGTGCAGGTGCTCTGGATCGGCATCGGCTATGTGCTCTTCAAGTTCGCGTGGACCGCGGCGATCAAACGATTCTCGGCGGTGGGCGGATGAACGCGGTCAGAGTCGGCCTGCTCTATTTCAAAGTAGGTGTGCTCAACGAGCTGCAGTACCGTGTCAACTTCTTCCTCCAGCTCTTCCAGTCGCTGATCCAGGCCGGGACCGGGCTGATCATGCTCGCGCTCGTCTACTCGCACACGACCGAGCTGAACGGGTGGTCGGAGCCGGAGCTGCTCTCACTCCTCGGTGTCCAGATTCTGCTCGGCGGCCTGATCCACACCTTCATCCAGCCGAACATGGAGAAGCTCATGCAGGACGTGCAGCAGGGGACGCTCGACTATGCCCTGACAAAGCCCGCGGACTCGCAGGTGCTCGTGAGCGTGCGGCAGTTCCGGATCTGGCAGAGCGTCGAGGTCTTCACCGGCCTGACCCTGCTGATCGTCGGCCTCACGCGAATCGAGAGCTCGGTCGGCTTCGTCGACGCGCTGACGTTCGCCTTCGCACTCGGCATCGGCATCGTCCTCGTCTACTGCTTCTGGCTGATCGTGACCACGAGCGCGTTCTGGATCGTCCGGATGGAGAACGTGCTCGAGCTCTTCGAGGGGATCTACCAGACGGGCCGCTGGCCGATCGGCGTGTATCCCGTCTGGCTCCGCTTCAGCGTCACATTTCTCATCCCTGTCGGCTTCGCCGTCACCGTTCCGGCGCAGGCGATCACGTCACGACTGCAGTGGGGAACGCTGGTAGTCGCGGTCGTCTTCGCCCTGGCCCTGTTCGGCTTGACGCGCTGGTTCTGGCGCTTCGGGCTCAGGCACTACTCGGGCGCCTCCGCGTAACCTCAGCGCTGCGCGTCGTACGTGCCGAACTCGTCTCGAAGCGCGTTGCTGATCTCCCCCACCGTTGCGCGGGCACGTAGCGCCTCGCGCATCGGGACGATCAGGTCACCCTCGCCGCGCGCCGCCTCGCGCACCGTCTCCATCGCGCGCTCCACGTCGGCCGCATTCCGCTCCGCACGCACGCGAGCGGTCCGCTCGAGCTGGCGCTGCTCGGCCGCCGGATCGAGGCGATGGAGCTCGATCGGCTCTTCCTCGCCCTCGGTGAAGCGGTTGACCCCGACGATCACGCGCTCACCGCTCTCGACGTCCTGCTGCCAGCGGAAGGCCGCCTGCTCGATCTCGCCCTGCACGAAGCCCTGCTCGACGGCGGAGACCGCACCACCGAGCTCGTCGATCCGCTCGATCAGCTCCCACGCCTTCGCCTCGAGCTCGTCCGTGAGTGCCTCGATGAAGTACGAGCCGCCGAACGGGTCGGCCGTGTCGGTGCCGCCGGCTTCGTGCGCGATCAGCTGCTGCGTCCGTAGTGCGAGTCGCGCTGCGCGCTCGGACGGCAGCGCCAGCGCCTCGTCGTAGCCGTTCGTGTGGATGGATTGCGCACCGCCCGCGACTGCGGAGAGCGCCTGGATCGCGACGCGGACGATGTTGTTCTCGGGCTGTTGGGCCGTGAGCGTCGAACCGCCCGTCTGTGCGTGGAAGCGAAGCGCCTGAGCCTTCGGATTCGTGACGCCGAAGCGTTCCCGCATGATCCGCGCCCAGAGTCGTCGCGCCGCGCGGAACTTCGCGACCTCCTGGAAGAAGTGGTTGTGCGCGTTGAAGAAGAACGAAAGCCGCTCGCCGAGTGAGTCCGGTGACAGACCTGCCTCCACCGCGGCCTCCGCGTACGCGATGCCGTTCGCGAGCGTAAACGCGAGCTCCTGTACCGCGGTCGATCCCGCCTCGCGGATGTGGTACCCCGAGATCGAGATCGGGTTCCATTTTGGGATGCGTTCCGCCGTGTACGCAAAGAGGTCGGTCGTGATGCGCATGGACGGCCGCGGCGGAAAGATGTAGTTCCCGCGCGCGATGTACTCCTTGAGGATGTCGTTCTGCACCGTGCCGCGGAGCTGCGCGCCGGACACTCGCTGCTCTTCGGCGACGAGCTCGTAGAGCAGGAGGAGGAGCGCGGCCGGCGCGTTGATCGTCATCGACGTCGAAACCTCGTCTAGCGGAATCTGGTCGAACAGCAGCTCCATGTCGGCGATCGAGTCGATCGCGACCCCGGTGCGCCCAACTTCGCCCACAGCGCGAGGGTCGTCGGAGTCGTAGCCGAGCTGAGTCGGCAGGTCGAAGGCGACGGAGAGACCGGTCTGGCCGCGCTCGAGCAGATAACGGAAGCGCTGGTTCGTCTCCTCCGCCGACGCGAAGCCGGCGTACTGCCTGATCGTCCAGGGCCGCCCGCGGTACATGTCCGGGTACGGCCCGCGCGTGAACGGGAACTCGCCGGGCGCCTCGACGTCGGCGGGCGCGTCGTCAGCCGTGTAGACCGGCTTGATCTCGATGTCCGAGTCGGTGCGACGCTCGTCGCCGGTGGTGGCCACGCCGCAATCGTACGCGGCCGGCGCGTCCGCTACTTGTAGCGGTAGACGATCCGGCCGCGGTTGAGGTCGTACGGTGAGAGCTCGATCTTCACACGGTCGCCCGGAAAGATGCGGATCCTGTAGCGCCGCATCTTTCCAGCCGTGTAGCCGAGCGTTTCGTGTCCGCCCTCTAGGGCGATGCGGAAATAGCCGTTCCGCAGAGCTTCGACGACCTCGCCGTCGAGCTCGATCTTCTGTTCTTTCTCAGCGACTGCGTGTCCCTTACTGAGGCGTGACGTTGATCGCCTCGGGGCCCTTCTGGCCCTCACGCGACTCGTACTCGACCTTTGCACCCTCGGTCAGCGACTTGAAGCCGTCTCCCGCGATGTTTGAGTGATGCACGAAGAGATCCTTGCCGCCGTCCTCGGGGGCGATGAAACCGTATCCCTTTGCATCGTTGAACCACTTGACGGTTCCGGTTGCCACTTTGCGTCCTCCTGCCATTTCAACGAACAAGTAGTGGAAGGGCTGGAAACCGCTACCGGTACTCGTCCTGGTTTGCGGGGACAAGGTAGCAGGGGTGGCGCTAGCCTGACCCCCGTGGCCGTGCGGGTGCGCCTCTTTGCGGGTCTACGCGAGCGCGCGGGCTGGAGCGAGCGCGAGCTCGACGGCGCAGCAACCGTGGGCGACGTCTGGCCGGCGCTCGGCCTGGGCGAGGAGCCGGCCGGCTTGCTGTATGCCGTGAACAAGGAGTACGCCGATCAGGACCGCCGCCTTGCGGACGGTGACGAGGTCGCCGTCATACCACCGGTCTCCGGTGGGGCCTTCCGCCTCAGCAGCGAGCCGCTGTCGCTCGATGCCGTCGTCGACGAAGTTCGTGACGACCGCGCAGGCGCGATCGCGACCTTCGTCGGCACGACGCGCGTCGAATCCCGCGGCCGCACCGTGCTGCACCTCGACTACGAGGCCTACGCCGAGATGGCCGAGAAGGTCATGGCGGAGATCGCCGGCGAGTTGAAGGGTCGCTACGACCTCTGCGAGATCGCGATCCAGCACCGCACCGGCCGGGTCGACATCGGGGAGGCGAGCGTGGTGATCGCCGTCTCGGCCCCGCATCGGCAGGACGCGTTGGCGGCGTGCAAGGACGCAATCGACACTCTGAAGGAGCAGGTGCCCCTCTGGAAGAAAGAGTTCTACGAGGGCGGAGAAGAGTGGATCGGGCGCGGCTCCTGAATCGCCGCCTTCGAGCCGATACCCATAGGCACAATGGCTGACATGGAGCAGTACCCCCAGGAGTGGCGTCAGTACGACCCGATCCAGCCGCGCGGCACGGACTGGCGCGGGATCTTCAGGAAACTCTGGGCGCCCATCGCAGCGATCGGTGCCTTTCTCGCCAAGTTCGGCGTCGTCCTGCTCAAGTTCAAGTTCCTCTTCTCGATGTTCGTCTCGGCCGCGTTCTACGTCTGGCTCGGCGGCTGGTGGTTCGGGATCGGGCTCGTCGTGCTGCTGTTCGTCCACGAGATGGGACACGTGGTCGAGGCGAAGCGACAGGGTCTGCCGGTGTCCGCGCCAGTCTTCATTCCCTTCATGGGCGCGTTGATCACGCTGAAGCAGATGCCGCACAACGCCTGGAACGAGGCCAAGCTCGCGATCGCCGGGCCGATCATCGGTTCCGCCGGCGCGCTCGCGCTCTTCCTCGCGGGAGTTGCTTTCGACTCGCGTGCCCTGAAGGCGCTCGCATTCCTCGGGTTCTTCATCAACCTCTTCAACCTGCTGCCAGTCGTGCCCCTCGACGGCGGCCGCATCGTCGCGGCGCTGCATCCGGTGTTCTGGCTCGTCGGGTTCCTCGCGCTACTCGGACTCTGCATCTGGCGGCCGAACCCGATCCTGATCATCATCCTGCTCTTCTCAGCGTCCGAGCTCTGGCGGCGCTGGCAGATGCGACGGCACCCCGAGATGCAGGACTACTACCGCGTGGAGCCGCACCAGCGCCTGATCATCGGCGTCCTCTACTTCGGTCTCGCGGTTTTGCTGGTGCTCGGCATGCACGAGACACACGTGCCGCGCGACTTTTGATGGAAGACAGGCGGATTCTTTCCTCGGAGAAGCAGACCGAGGAGCTCGAGAGCGACATCGCGCAGATCGCGCAGGAGTTCCGCGAAGGGTTCCAGGCCGTCGACCTGATCGATCGTCCCGCGGTGACGATCTTCGGCTCGGCCCGTGTCCGCGAGGACACTCCTGTGTACCGCGACGCTCGCGCGGCGGGACAGCGCTTCGCCGAGCTCGGCTGGGCCGTCGTCACCGGCGGCGGGCCTGGAGTGATGGAGGCCGCAAACCGTGGCGCCAAGGATGGGGGCGGCCTGTCCGTCGGCTTCAACATCCAGCTGCCGCACGAGCAGGCACCCAACGCCTACCTCGACATCTCACTCACCTTCAAGCACTTCTACGCACGCAAGACGATGTTCGTGAAGGCGGCAGAAGGGTTCCTGGTCTTCCCGGGCGGCTTCGGCACCGTCGACGAGCTGTTCGAAGCGCTCACGCTGATCCAGACCGGCAAGGTGTTCCACTTCCCGGTCGTCCTCTACGGCACGGATTACTTCGCCGAGCTGCTGGACTGGATCCGGGGCGAACTGCTCGACGACGGGATGATCTCGCCCGACGACCTCGAGCTCCTGCACGTCACCGACGACCTCGACGAGGCCGTCGCCATGGTGCTCGACGGCTACGAGCGCCGCTGCGCCGAGAGCCCGGCCGCGCCCGTCAAAGCGGACGCGCAGTAGCCTTCGCCCATGCAGTTGCGTGACCTGCCGTCGGTAGACGAACTGGCGCGGCGAAGCGACGACCCGCTCGCCGTGGAGGCCGCACGCATCGTGCTGGCCCGCGCGCGTGAAGAGATCAAGGCGGGAGGCAGACCCCGTGACCTCGCCGAGCGCCTCCAGGAGGAGCTCGACTCCGCGCGTGCTCCTCATCTGCGCCGCGTCGTCAACGCGACCGGGGTGATCGTTCACACGAACCTCGGCCGAGCGCCACTCGCTGAGGCCGCGCTTGATCGGATCCGTGACATCGCTCGCGGGTACTCGAACCTCGAGTACGACGTCGCGGCAGGCGGACGAGGCTCGCGGCAGGATCACGTCACGACGATGCTGCGGCGACTGACGGGCGCCGAGGCCGGTCTCGTCGTCAACAACAACGCGGCCGCGGTGATGCTCGCCCTCGCTGCGCTCGCCGAAGGACGGGACGTACTCGTCTCGCGCGGCGAGCTGATCGAGATCGGTGACGGCTTTCGCATCCCCGACGTGCTCGAGAGGTCCGGTGCCAGGCTCCGCGAGGTCGGGACGACTAACCGCACGCGCGCGACCGACTACGAGGCGGCGATCGGCCCCGAGACAGCCGTGCTCCTGCGTGTGCACCAGTCGAACTTCCGCATCGTCGGCTTCACGGAGCAACCCGGCCTCGAAGACCTGGCGCAGGTGGCTCGGAGGCACGAACTCGTGCTTGTAGACGATCTCGGGTCCGGCGCGCTCGTCGACGTCGGCGACGAGCCCACGGCTCGCTCGAGCCTGGCGGCGGGCGCCGACCTCGTGTGCTTCTCAGGCGACAAGCTGCTCGGAGGGCCACAGGCCGGGATCGTCGTGGGGCGCGCAGATCTCGTCGAGAAGTTGCGCCGCCACCCGCTCCAGCGTGCGTTGCGGGCGGACAAGCTCACGCTGGCCGCACTGGAGGCGACGCTAACTGTCGCGATCGATGCGCCCGAAGAGATTCCCGTCGTTCGCATGCTCCGCGAGTCACCGGAGACCGTGCGCGCGCGGGCAGTCCGGCTGGCCGAGCTCGTCGACGGCGAAGTCGAGGAGACCGTCGCCAGGGCGGGCGGCGGCGCGCTCCCCCTGACCGAGCTGCCGAGCTTCGCCTGCGCGGTCGGCGAAGAGCTCGCGGCGAAGCTCCGGGCCTGCGACCCGCCGGTGATCGCACTTGTGCGCGACCGGCGCACGCTGCTCGACTGCCGCACGCTCGCCGACGACGAGATCGAGGAGGTCGCGGAGGCGATCCGCCGGTGCCGCTGACCGTCGGGACCGCCGGTCACATCGACCATGGCAAGACGTGGCTCGTCCGGGCGCTGACAGGCAAGGACACGGATCGCCTGCCGGAGGAGCAGGCCCGCGGAATCTCGATCGACCTCGGTTATGCGCCGCTCGAGCTCCCCGACGGGCGCCGCCTCTCGCTGATCGACGTGCCGGGTCACGAGCGTTTCGTTCGCACGATGGTCGCCGGCGCCACCGGCATCGATCTCTTCCTGCTCGTGATCGACGCGGCGGAAGGCGCGCGGCCACAGACGCACGAGCACCTGGCGATCCTGCGCCTGCTCGGTGTCGAGCGCGGCGTCGTTGCGGTCACCAAGGCGGACGCGGTCGACGCCGAGACTGTCGAGCTCGCCGTGGCAGAGGCGGGCGAGCTGGCGCCTGCAGTCGAAGTCGTCGCCGTGAGCGCAAAGACGGGTGCAGGGTTGGACGAGCTTCGGGCCGCGCTTGCACGCGCGGCCGTTCAGACGGAACGCGACGATGCGCCGACTCGTCTGTACGTCGACCGCGTGTTCACGCTGAGGGGGATCGGCACCATCGCGACCGGCACGCTCTGGTCCGGGCGAATCGGCGGCGGCGACGTGTTGCGCGTTGAGCCGCAGGGCCGCGCTGTGCGAATTCGAAGCGTGCAGGTGCACGACCGTGACGTCGAAACTGCCGAGGCCGGACAGCGCGTGGCCGTTGCCCTCCCCGGCGTCGAGCGCAGTGAGGTCGGACGCGGAGATGTGCTCGTCGAGCGGGGCGCCTACAACGCCAGCTACCGGGTCGACGTCGAGCTCGAGGAGCTCGCGCCGATTCCACCGCGTGTGCTCGTCCATCACGGCACCGCGACGATGCTCGCGCGTGTCGTCCGTGCGGGACGGTTCGCCCAGCTTCGCCTCGATGCGCCCGTCGTCGCGGCGCGCGGTGACCGCGTGGTCCTGCGCGCAGGCACGACCGTCGGTGGCGGACGGATCGTCGATCCCGCCCCGCCGCGCCATGCAGATCTCGAGCGCTTCGAGCGCAGCACACGCGGCGAGGTGCTCGTCCACGCTCCAACCCGGGACGCGAACGGAGCATGGCGATACTCCGACGAGTGGCTCGGCGAGCTTCGTGACGATCTGGAGCGGCGGCTGGACGAGGCCGATCCTCTCGACCCGGGCATCCCGGCGCCGACGGATGCATGGGCACCGGAGGTCGTCGCGCGGCTCGGGCTCGAGCGCCGCGGTGCAAAGCTCTACCGTCCCGGTGCCGAAGGAGCACTCGGCGAACGCGAGCACGAGGCTAGTGCGCTCGAGGCGAAACTCGGGCTCGATCCGGTGAAGGTCGAGAGCCCGGAGCTCGCCCGCTTCCTCGAGGAACGCGGCCGACTGGTCCGCGTCGGCGACGGGTACGCGATCTCGTCTGGCGCCTACGCGCAGGCGCGCGATTTGCTCGTCGGCGAGCTCGAGGTCGCGGAACGAATCACGCTCGCGCGCTTCCGCGACCTGCTCGGCACCTCACGGAAGACGACGCAGCTGCTGCTCGAGCGCTTCGATGCCGACGGCGTCACACGCCGCATCGGCGATGAGCGGGTGCTGCGCACGTCCGTCCGCGGCGGAAGAACCTAGCTCGCCGCGAGAAAGCTGTCTTCAGCCTCGTAGTCAAACCGAAGGTAGTTCGCACCGCGTGTGAGGACCTCGCGCCAATCGCGCCCGCGCGTTGCCGCGATCAGCCACTCGACCTGCCGAGGCAGCGCTTCAGCCCAGCTCACCGCCGGTCGGTAAGCGAGCCCTGCCTGGGCCTTGGCCATGTCGACGAGGAACGCCTTCGGCGTCGACCACGGCGTCTGACCGAGGTCCCCGCGGACAGCCGGCTCCGGAAGAAGCACCTCGTCGAAGCTGTGACCGGCGGTTGCGGCGGTCGCACGCGCGATCTCGAGCACGGACGGCGGGTCGGGGTCGCCGCAGTTGTACGCGCCGCTGCTCGCCGGCTGCGCGGCGAGCAGGCGGACGAGCTCGCCGATGTTCTCCGATGCCGTCGTGTGGAAGTGTCCCGAGCCGTTGCTCGTCAGAATGACGTGCGGCCTGCCGTCGAGTGCGCGCTTCACGAAGTGCCACTCCCTCCCCATTCGGTCACCTCGTCCGTAGATCGCGCAGGGACGCACGATCGCTGCCGGAACTTCGCCGTTCCCCAGCAGGATCCGCTCGAGCGCGACCTTCTTCGTCGAGTACGTCCCGTCACCGGGCTCGACGGTCGCCTGGGTCTCCGGAATCGGAACGGGGAGCTCGGGGAAGTCGTCGACGCCCTCGGCCTCGTCGAGCGTCCGCCCTTGCTCGTCTGCGTACACGGAAGCGCTCGAGATCGCGATCAGCGCCCCGGTGTCGAGCGCGAGCAGCTGCTTCGCGTGTGCAGCCTCGAAAGGAATGACGTCGACTACGAGATCGAAGCCGTTTGCGACGGACAAGGCACCATCCTGATCACGGTCGAGCGAGACGTACTCGTACTCATCAGCTGCGACGCGCTCGCGCTTGCCGGCAAGCATCACCTCCCAGCCGTCTCCTAGAAGCGAATGGGCGATCGCCGAGCCGACGTTGCCGGTGCCGCCGATGATGAACGCGCGCTGTGCGATCGCTAGACGGGCGTGACGGAATCGCCGATGCTGATCTCGCCGTCGCTGAGGATGTCCGCGTTCAGACCGCAGCGATGCACGAAGGCCTTGATCACGCCGGGCTCGGTCATCCCTTCGAGTGTCGTGCACGGCTCGCATAGCTCGATGCCCTCGCATTCGACGTTGCCGATGCGGAAGCGCTTGCCGACGAGCTCGTTCACGTCGATGCCGCGCGTGAGCACGTTGCGGCGTGTCGCCGCCGGCTCGACCGAGACGTCGCCCTCGTTCGCCACTGCCTCGACTGCTTCAGCGGCGATGAGCGTCAGCGCCGTCCCGGGAGGCGCCGTGCCGTCCTCCCAGTAGTAACGGTTCCCCTCGAGGCCGCGACCCGCACGCGCGTGGACCCTTTCTACGGGAGCCGGCAGCTCCCCGTGATCCGGACTGAGAAAGATCGCCTCGACCCGACCGGCCATGGACGAGACCCTAGCGGCCGTGCCCGCCGCCACCGGGCGTCTCGATCGTGACGAGATCGCCCGCAGCGAGCGCGCGCGTGACCTTCGCGGGCAAGAGCTCTCCGTTCAGAGCATTGCGCCCCTGGGCTCCCGGCTCTCCCCCGCTCTCGCCCTTCGGCTGGTGGGTGCGGCGTTCGCTGATGATCGAGAGCCGGCAGTCCTCGAGCACGCGCAACTCGCGCACGACTCCGTCGCCGCCGCGGTGCTTCCCGGCTCCCCCCGAGCCGAGGCGCAACCCGTAGCGCTCGACGCGCAGCGGATACTGGAGCTCGAGCGCCTCCACCGGTGTCGACAGCGTGTTCGACATGGCGACGTGCACGCCGCTCGGCCCATCCGCGTCCGGACAAGCGCCCTGACCCCCGCCGATCGTCTCGTAGTACGTGAAGCGCTCGTTGCCGAAGGTGATGTTGTTCATCGTGCCTTGCCCTTGCGCGGGAACGTCGATCGCCTCCCCGAAGGCGCGCAGGACGACGTCGACGATGCGTGACGACGTCTCGACGTTGCCCGCGGCGACCGCAGCCGGCGGGCGCGCGTTGACGAGGCACCCTTCAGGTGCTGTGACGGTGACGGGTGCGAAGGCACCGCCCGACGCGGGCAGGTCGGGATCGATGAGGACACGCACGACGTAGAAGCAAGCTGACCGGGCGACGGACAACGGACAGTTGAGGTTCCCTTCGTGCTGCGGCGCAGTGCCGGCGAAGTCGATCTCGACGGCATCGCCCGCAATCGTCACAGCCGCGCGGAGCTCGATGTCGCCTCCGAGTGCCTCGAGCACGTCGCGCGCCTCGTAGCGTCCATCGGGGAGGGCGGAGATGCCGGCGCGCATGCTGCGTTCCGAGTACGCGTAGAGCTCGTCCATCGCGTCCACTACGCGTTCACGCCCGCGCCGCGCGCACAACTCGGCGACACGCTGCTCCGCGAGCCGGTGGGCGGCGAGCTGGGCTCGCAGGTCGCCGCGGCGCTCTTCCGGATTCCGCATCTGAGCCACGAGCGTCGAGATCACGTCGTCGTCGAGCCGTGTCGGCGGGATCACGACGCCCTCCTCGGTCAACGTGTGGGAATCGGCGGGCATGGAGCCGGGCTCGCGGCCGCCCACGTCGGCATGGTGCGCGCGTGTCACGGAGAAGCCGACTTCCGTTCGGGAGACGAGCGTGATGTCGGGAAGATGTGTGCCGCCCGCGTAGGGATCGTTGAGCGCCCAGACCTCTCCTGGCTCGGGATCGTGCTCCCTGACGGCGGCGACGGCGTCGGGCATCGCGCCGAGATGAACGGGAATGTGCTCGGCCTGCGCGATCATCCGACCGCGTTCGTCGAAGAGGGCAGTCGAGCAGTCGCGTCTTTCCTTGATGTTGGCGGAGAACGCGGAGCGAACCAACACGGCGCCCATCTCCTCCGCGACCGCGCGCAGGAGGCTGCCGACGATCTGGAGCTCGATCTTCACAGTTTCGTCAGTCGCAGCATGCGACCATCCCTAGCCCCCACCCACCCAGGGGCGAGCCAACAGGTCGAGCCGGGCAGCGCGACGAGCGAGTGGCCCGCGACCCTGGTTTCCTCCGCGCGCGGCAGGTCGAGCTCCGGGCCCGGACGGATGTCCGCGGTGCGGACGGCGACGAGCTCGATCTCGCGTTCCCGTTCGGAGAAGCCGTACTGCTCCGCGTGCGCGCGGTGGAACGCTTCCGCGAGGTCGCGCTCCAGCGGCAGCGTCAGCTCGAAGGATTGCCCTTCGTAGCGCAGGTCCGCTTCTCCGGCAGGCGGAAGCTCGCCCGCCTCGGCAAGAGGGACGAGGTACGAGCGCACCGCATCTCTCCGTTCCTCCGAAGCGACCAGCCCGAGCGCCGAGAGCACGCCGGCGACTTCCGGAACGAGCACGGTCGTGATTCCCAGCTCGTCCGCGAGCTCGCAGGCGTGCAGCGGCCCCGCGCCGCCGTAGGCCACGAGGGCGAAACCCGCAGGATCGTGGCCGCGCTCGACCGAGACGACACGCAGCGCTCGCAACATCTCGGAGTTGACGACATCGACGACAGCGGCCGGGTCGATCCCCGCGAGCGCGCGTTCCGCTGCCGCGCGGTCGAGGTCGACACCACCGGCGAGCGTGTCCGGCAGGCGGCCGAGCAGGAGGTTCGCGTCCGTCACCGTGGGCTGCGTCCCGCCGCGTCCGTAACAGGCGGGTCCGGGATCTGCACCGGCGCTTTGGGGCCCGACCCGAAGCGCCCCACCTGCATCACGCCAGACGATGGAGCCGCCGCCCGCACCGACCGTGTGGAGGTCGACGGTCGGCAGCCGGATCGGCACACCCGCGATCGTTCGCTCGCTCGCGCGCTCCGCGTGGCCGTCCGCGATCAGGCAGACGTCGGTGGAAGTACCGCCCATGTCGAAGGCGATCGCGTTCTGTATGCCGGAGAAGGCGGCCAGTCGTGCGGCACCGACAACGCCCGCAGCAGGGCCTGAAACGAGGATCGTCGCCGGATGCTCCGCCGCCTCCGCGGGCGTCGCAACACCGCCTGAGGAACGCATGACGAGCGGCGCGGGCAAGCCCGCCGACGCAGCGGCGGCGCTCAGCGCGCGGAGGTAGCGGGAGACGACAGGACCGAGGTATGCGTCGGCAGCGGTCGTCGAGGCTCGCTCGTACTCACGAAACTCCGGCGCCACTTCGTGCGACGCGACGACGTGTGCGTGCGGCAACCTGCGCCGGAGCTCTTCGGCCACCGCGCGCTCATGCGTCCCGTCGCGGTAGGCATGGAGGAAACAGACCGCAACGGCTTCGGCATCGATCTGAGGCAGCGTGTCGAGGTCCAAGGGCTCGAGCTCGCCCGCCGGGCCCATGCGACCGCGCACGCCGTGCGAGCGCTCGAGGGGCACGAGCGGCTCGGGCCAGGCCGCGCACGGCCGGTAGAGGTGCGCCCGGGTCTGCCGGCGAAGGTGCAGTAGGTGCTCGAAGCCGGCATTGGTGACGAACGCCGTCCTCGCGCCTTTCCGCTCCAGCAGCGCATTCGTCGCCACGGTCGTGCCGTGCGCGAACCGTTCGACGTTCTCCGCCGCGGCAGCCCGCGCAGCGGCGATCACCGACTCTTCCTGTTGCGCCGAGGTCAGAACCTTTGCGGTGGTCACGCGTCCGCCGTCGAGGACGACCGCGTCCGTGAACGTCCCGCCTACGTCGACGCCGAGAACCGCCATTCAGGAAGACCGATTCAGCGGTCTGCGGGGATGTGGTGTCGAGTGGCGGGAACTGTTCAACGTGCAGGAAGATTCTTGCGACTCCGCAAGTTTTCCCACGGTTGCTCCATCAGCGTGTTTCCGAATGTTTGGGCGTCGCTTGGGCATCAGCACGCCCATTCTGGCAACGGGTGTCGCCTAGACGGCCAGTCCAGGGGCACTGTCCCAAGCGGACAGCCAGACCGGCCTTGGAAAACCAAAGGCGCAAAGGGGGTGGAGATTTGAAAAGGGCAGGGCTTAGGTCACGGGTGTGGCGCCACCGTGACTCCGTTGCGGCTCAACCATTCGGGCCTGTGGTGGACTCCGCGAGCACACGTTCGAGCTCCACAAGAGCCTCGGTCAGGGTTGCGTGCAAGTCGGCGACCTTGCGGTGCAGCTCGGTCGCGGCCATGAGTAATTCGCTTGTCTGGTCGACGGCGTCCGCCAGCTGCGCGGTCGCCCCGGCGATCGCATCTCGTGGGATGGGGCTCTGCTCGGGCAGGACGGGTCCGGAGTCTAAGCGACCGTGCAATCCCCGCTCGAATCTAGCTCCCGCAGTAGCAGAGCAGCAGCCGGGGGTTGCATTTGGTTGAGATTGAAAAAGGCGATTAGGCCGTAAAACGCTTCGCGCCCAGACCCGGCGGGAACTAACAGCCTGTACTGGCACACGCCCGAAACCTTTCGATGACGGAGCCGCCCTGTTCGAGGCGAGAGCTTGGCTCGTCTCCGGCTTCGGTAGATACTGGGAGCACATGGCCGCTTAGTGACGGGCCTAACCCATGAACGGGAGGTCGATGTGCTCGTCGCAACTCACGGCTGGTGGCCCTGGCTCCTGACGCTCGCGGTGATTCTTATTGTCGCCGCGTTTGTCATCAACTACTTCCTCAAGCGCCGCCGGTCGGTCTAGGTTCTAGCGCCCGCCACGAGCTGCGGCAAGCGATCCTGCACGCCTGCGAGTCGGGGAGACGTTGCAGGCCATCGCGCGGCGGCCGGCGTCACCGCCGAACGTGTCCGCCAGATCGTCAAGGAAAAGGACTAACAGCCCGGGCCTTCCTCTTTTTCCGAAACCCGAGCGGGGTCAGCGGAGCGTGCCTCCTAAAGAAACGTGCGTCCCGACGACTAGGGGGAGGGAGGTTGGGTCAAGATCAAACCGCGGGTACTGGCGATATGCGCCAAGCCGCTCGAGTAGATCGACATTTCGAACTCGGGTAAACCTTGACTAGGCCGCGCAAAACGGGGCGGGCGGGGAGAGTTCTCTGACGACTCTCCCTCAGTCGTCCTTTGCCACAGTCGCAACGCGGCGATGGGGAGAGCAATCGCTCACGCTGCATAGGCCGCAAGCCCGCCCCGCCCGATTTTTACCTAGAGGCGGCACGGACACAAGAGCCGCTAGGTGCAACGAGGCTGGCGCGGGGGCTCAAGCGCTCGGCGCCGGGGGAGGAGTGAAGCACCGCGATCAACCGCGCATGAGGGACGAATCAACCGCCTGCGTCAACCGATGCTTCAAACACAGCGTCACCGGGGCTCGATGCGGCGGAGCCTCTGACGCCAAGGGAACAAGTCGTTGTGAGCGGGGTCCGGGCGGCGGACTCTGCTCACGAGGACTCGGGGGCCCGAACGGACCCACCGCGCGGCGAAATGCGAATACGAACCGACACAGCGGCCTCTGCCGCCTCCCTCGCTAACTACTTGCGACGTTGCGAGTGCCTCGTCGAGGTCATCGACGGCCTGATCATCGACGCCACGGCAAGGCCACAGTCTTTAGCGGCTCCTCACCAAGACGTTGAGCTCGAGGCCTACCTCACCGTCTGGCAAGCGATGCATCCCGAGTCTCTGATCGAGCGCCTCACGCCGTTGGCCCCCCGCTAACCGGGCCGGGGGACGAACATCTCCCACCTGGGGCAGGCGCAAGATCGCGAGAGGTTGAAAGAACTTCTGGCGGGCTTCGTCGTCTCTTAGCGGAACAGCGCAACGACCGAAAGACAGAACACGACGCCGAGCAGCCCCACGACCAGCCAATGCCTCACCGGGAGGGGTGGGCTCGAGCCGGAACGAACGCACCGCTTCACACCCGACAACTCACCGCGAGAAGAAATCTCACGCTGCTTGGCGGCGCGCGTACTTCCGGCGCTGCTTCTCCCGCAACGCCTCCGAAATGTAGCCGCGCATAGAGCGACGGTCCTTGCAACGCCTCGAGCAGATCAGTTTGCCCTTCCGGCCCTCGAACGCGCCGCCGCACTCCACACACCGCAGCTTGGCTGGCGGTTCCGACGTGCGGCGTTGACGCGTTCCCGATTCTGCTCACGCCACGCACGCGTCGCCGCGCTCGAGCAGGCCGCGGCACCAGGAACTCAGCCAGGTCGAAGTAGTGAACTGCTGACGGAACGCCGAGAACGACAGCATCCGTTTCGCATCTAGCGGACACCGGGGACTGAACGTGCATAACGAAACCCCTGCAAACGGAGACAAGGGCACGTTGCACCCTGGTAGTCAGGAAGACTGACAGCGTGGCAATCCAGGGGCTCCTGTTTGACTTCGACGGCCTGCTCGTCGACACCGAGACTCCTTCCCGGCTCGTCTGGGAGGAGCTCTACCGCGAGCACGGCCACGAGCTGCCGCAGGACCAGTGGGCAACGCTCGTCGGGACGATCGGCGCGCCGTTCGACCCGTTC
>DATHGN010000152.1:0-2842 GCA_035317565.1 Gaiellaceae bacterium | reverse complement strand
CGAGCGTCCCGATGTGCGCTACGGGCTGACGGGGCTCTGCGTCGGGATGGGCATGGGCGCGGCTCTCTTGTGGGAGAACCTTGGCGCCCGTCACTGAGTTCAAGCTTGCGCGCGCCGGCGACGTCGCGCTGGTCACGATCGACAACGGCGAGGACTGGACGAAGCCGACGTTCTTCGGCGAGCAGGCGCTCGAGTCGCTCGACCGGCTGTTGGGAGAGCTCGAAGGCTCCGACTACCACGCGGCGGTGATCACCGGCAAGCCGTTCTTCTTCGCGGCAGGCGCCGACATCACCGAGTTCCCGGGCATCACACGTGACCGTGCGGTCGAGGGCGCACGTGCGGGACATGAGCTGTTCGGACGCCTGCGCGCGCTGCCGTTCCCGACCGTCGCGGCAATCAACGGCGCATGTCTCGGCGGTGGCGTCGAACTCGCGTTGCACTGCACGGCACGCACAGTGTCGACTGCAGTCCGGCACTTCGCCTTCCCGGAGGTTTTCCTCGGCCTCTTTCCGGCGTGGGGCGGCACGCAGCTCCTGCCGCGGCTTGTCGGACCGGAGACGGCGATCAAGGTGATCGTTTCGAACCCGCTGCGCCAGAACCGCATGCTCACCGGTTCGCGGGTAGCCGAGCTCGGGATCGCCGATCGGCTTTTCGAGCCGGTGGAGTTCGTCGACGAATCTCTTGCGTTCGCGCGCGAGCTCGCGGCGCAGCCCCTCGAGCGGCCGGCGCCGGACTGGTCGGAAGCGGAAACGTTGTTTCGTCGCGCCCGCACCAATGTCGACGACACCGTCCACGGCGCAGCGCCGGCTCCGTACACCGCACTCGACCTGATCGAGGGCGCGGAGACCTGGACCGTCGAAGAGGGCTACAGCCGGGAGCGCGATGCAATCGGCGAGCTTCTGCCCGGACCGCAGGCCCAGGCATCGATCTATGCATTCGGGCTCGTCGAGCAGCGGGCGAAGAAGCATCCGGCTCGACCGACCGCCGCGCCGGTGAGAGTCGCCAAGGTCGGCCTCGTCGGCGCAGGCCTGATGGCACGCCAGATTGCGACCCTGTTCCTGCGCCGGCTCGAGCTCCCGATCGTGATCCGAGACGTGAAGCAGGAGATCGTCGACGAAGCGCTCGCGGACATCAGGGCGGAAATCCACGGCCAGGTCACCAAGGGCCGCTACGACGAGGGCAAGGGACGTTTCCTCGCGTCGCTCGTCTCCGGCAGCACCGACTACGACTGCTTCGCCGACTGCGACCTCGTGCTCGAAGCGGTGTTCGAGGAGCTCGAGATCAAGAAGCAGGTCTTCGCGGATCTCGAAGAGGTTGTCGGCGACGAATGCGTCCTCGCGACGAACACGTCCGGGCTGTCGATCACCGACATGGCTGCCGACCTGCGCCGCCCGGAACGCGTGGCCGGCATGCATTTCTTCAACCCGGTCGCACTGATGCCGCTGCTCGAAGTGGTGCGGGCGGCGGAGACGAACGACGTCGCGCTCGCGACGGTGTGGGACGTCGGCGAGAAGCTGCAGAAGCGACCGATCCTCGTCAACGATGCCCCCGGCTTCGTCGTCAACCGCGTGTTGACCAGGATGACGCGCGTGATCATGGACGCCGTCGAGCAGGGCACACCGGTCGACGAGGTGGACGAGGCAGTCATGTCTCTCGGAATGCCGATGGCCCCCTCCGTGCTTCTGCAGATGGTCGGCCCGCGCGTCGCCAATCACGTGCTGGAACGGATGCACGATGCGTTTCCCGAACGGTTCCCGCTCTCCCCCGCGCTGGCCGCGCTCGCGGACGGCGGCGATCCGGTCGTCGTCGACAACTCACCGCGCACGCGGGAGCAGATCGTGGACGACGTGCTGGAGGCCGTCGCCGACGAGATCCATCTGCTGCTCGAGGAAGGGGTCGTCGTAGAGGCGGCCGACGTCGACACCGGGCTCCTCCTCGGCGCCGGCTGGCCCTTCTTTCTCGGCGGGATCACGAAGCACCTCGACCAGACAGGCACATCCGAGCGTCTGTTCGGTACTACATTTGCGGAGATGCCGGCAGGAGCAACGGTCTAGATGGCTCACGACGACTGGCGCGTCCGCGTCGAGCTACCGGACGAGAGCGGCGCCGAGGACTTCCTCGACCGGCTGGGACTGAGGCAGAGCGAGGCCGATGAACTGGCCGACGAGCTGCGCGCGCACCGGCTCGCCGTGTCGCAGGACGGCAACACGATCTTCGTGTACGCCTCGACCGGCATGCAGGCCGAGCAGGCTTCACGCATCATCGAGAGCGAGCTGAACGACCAGGACCTGGCCCCGTCCCGGTTCGTCACCGAGCGCTGGCTGCGCGAGGACGAGCGCTGGGACGACGAGCCCGATCAGCCCGACGTCGAGGAGGAGCTGCTGGAGCGGGGCTACGCGCCCTGGGAGGTCCGGGTCGAGGCCGAAACCCGGCAAGACGCCGCCGACCTGGCCGAGCAGCTCCGGAGCCAGGGCTACGACGTCTCCCGGACGTTCACGTACGTCATCGCGGGCGCTGGGAGCCGCGAGGAGGCCGTCGAGCTGGCCAAACGAGTCCACGGCGAGGTCGAGCCGGGCGGCGAGCTGGTGTACGAGGTGCAGCCCCAGAACCCCTTTGCCGTCTTCGGGGGTCTCGGCGGCTAGGCTCTCGACCGATATACTGGTTGAACGACGCCCGCCTTGGGGATTCGCGGGGTCGCCTTTTCTTACAAGTGCAGCGCGTCAAGACGCTGCGTCCATGCAGGAGATCACAGAGCAGCCGACTACAGCGTCGGAGGCGACGGACGGCCTGACAGCCGACGCCCTCCGAGCCGAAGCCTGGGCCGGCGAGCCCTTCCTCCGGG
>DATHGN010000151.1:0-2044 GCA_035317565.1 Gaiellaceae bacterium | reverse complement strand
GCCGCGATCATCACCGGCTACCAGCGAGCGCTGGCCGACGGGATCGACGTGTCGTGCGTGATGGCCGCCGACAACCAGATGGACCCGGCCGACCTGGAGAAGATCGCGCTACCCGTCGTGCGCGGCGAGCTGGACTACGCGAAGGCGAACCGTCTCATCTCCGGCGAGGCGTGGCGCGTGATTCCGCGTTCCCGCTATCTCGGCAATGCGGTCTTGTCCCTGCTGACGAAGGTCGCGTCCGGCTACTGGCACGTCGCCGACTCGCAGTCCGGCTACACAGCGGCGAGCAAGGAGATACTCGAACAGCTCGACCTCGACCGTATCTACCCCGGCTATGGGATGCCGAACGACATGCTCGTGCACCTGAACGTGTGGAACGCACGCGTGCGCGACATCCCCTCACGCCCGGTCTACGGCGTCGGCGAGCAGTCCGGGATCAAGATCCGCAAGGTCATCCCGCGCATCTCGTGGCTGCTCGTGAAGGGCTTCTTCTGGCGGATGAAGGAGAAGTACGTGATCCGCGACTTCCACCCGCTCGTCTTCTTCTACGCGTTCGGCTTCCTGATGACCCTGCTCGGCCTCGGCCTCGGCATCGCCGAGGTGGTGCTGCGAATCATGGGCAATGCGGTGTCCGTAGGAACGGTCGTCCTCGTCGCGTTGCTGCTGATCTTCGGCTCGCAGTTCACGCTGTTTGCCATGTGGTTCGACATGGAGTCGAACAAGGATCTGCGCTGATTTCGGCCTCTTGATTCCGGCCTCTGTTAGGGCTAGGTAAATCCTGCCGCTCCCTGGCGAGAGGGCCGGTAGCATCACGCCGATGCCTACGGCCGTCGTGACTGGCGGGGCCGGGTTTCTCGGCTCCCATCTCTGCGATCACCTCGTCTCGAAGGGGTATCGCGTCATCTGCATCGACAACCTGGATACGGGGTCGCTCCAGAACGTGGAGCACCTGCGGGGGGACGAGTTCCTCTTCATCAACCAGGACGTGACGCTGTACCTGGACATCGATGAGCCCGTCGACGTCGTCTACCACCTTGCAGCGCTCGCGAGCCCCATCGACTACCTGCGGATGCCGCTGCACTCACTCAAGGTCGGTTCCTACGGGACGCACAATGCGCTCGGGCTCGCGAAGTTCAAGCGCGCACGCTTCCTGCTGGCCTCGACGAGCGAGGTTTACGGCGACCCGCAGGTGCATCCCCAGCCGGAGACCTACTGGGGGAACGTCAACCCGATCGGCCCTCGTGGCGTCTATGACGAGGCGAAGCGGTACTCGGAGGCGATGGCGATGGCCTACCACAGCCAGCAGGGCCTGGACACATCGATCGCCAGGATCTTCAACACCTATGGGCCTCGCATGCGCCCGAGCGACGGGCGTGCGGTTCCGACGTTTGTGAGACAGGCTCTGGAGGGCAAGCCCCTGACTGTGTTCGGAGACGGCACCCAGACCCGGAGCTTCTGCTACGTCGACGACCTCATCCGTGGGCTCGTCGCGCTGGCGGAGTCCGGTGAGCACTTGCCCGTGAACCTCGGCAATCCCGCCGAGTTCACGCTCAACGAGCTCGCCGAGGTCGTCCTCCGGATCACCGGCTCGAAGAGCGAGCTCGTGTACGAGGCCCTGCCGGTCGACGACCCACAGGTCCGGCAGCCCGACATCACCCGCGCGCGCCAGCTGCTCGGCTGGGAGCCCGACGTTCAGCTGGAAGAGGGTCTGCGACGCATGCTTCCGAGCTTCGGACGGGAGCCGGTCGTTGCGTAGGCGTATCGGGGTCGCGGCGGCGATCGTTCTCGTCGCTGCAGGTCTCGCCGTGCCCGCGGCGCAGGCGAAGCAGCACATGCTCGTCGGCATTCAGGACGATGCGATGACGTTGCACGGCAATCCGCAGTTCACCTTCAGCACCATGAAGAGCCTGCGCGCCCAGATCATCCGGATCAACCTCAACTGGAACGAGGTCGCGAAGCGGCGTCCGGCGCACCCGCAGGATCCGGCGGACCCGGCCTACGACTGGACGGTCTACGACCGCGCCATTCGGTATGCCGGTCAGTA